>DATJYK010000370.1:0-41999 GCA_035578005.1 Terriglobia bacterium | reverse complement strand
CGGGCTCCATCCTTTCGACAACAAACGGGCGGCCCGCAAGCGCCGTCTCTCCAAAGCCTTGAAATCGCGTTTAACTCCTGCTGGGTTTCCCATGCTCGGAGCATACAACAAAAGTTGAGCAAATGGAACTATATTATGTAACTCTCAATAAGCTCAGCGCTTCGAGCACTTCACGACCACATCGTGAGGCACCGATGCGGCTAGCGGGGCTTGCCACCCAAAGCAGCAGAACCGCTCCATCGAAGCCGAACTGAATTAAAGCCCTTTGCCATCACTGTCCCGCAATATGGAGTGACCATCTGAGAATCGGTTTGGCAGTGACTCCATTGTGACCAGCGTCACGACGCAACCCGGCTCGAACGCCCGTAAGTGCCTAGTTTCGCAAAGAGAAAAAAGATTGGGCGGTGAAGGCCGGAGAAGCCGGAGGGCCCTTTCAGTGGACGGCCGAGTAAAATTTGCGGTCAGGTCAGTAAAGATTTCCTGCCATCTAAGGCGCTCAGCCGCACGAACGAGTTGGACATCGAGCAGGCCAAACACCGGCCGCTGGAGTGAGTGCTTCGTGGCAATTCGTCGTCCATTTGGAAAGCCAGCGCGGTCGCGAGGTAAATACCCGCCAGTTCAGCCGTTCTACTCAGTCCGCCCACGGATTAAGAAGGAGCACCCCGGTCGGCTCGAAATCGGCGATATTGCGGGTCATGACACGGAGACCGTGGCGCAACGCAGTGGCGGCAATGAGCCCGTCCGCTGCGGCTACGGTTCGACCTGCTTTCTGGACGGCGGCGGTAAGCTCTCCCCAGATGCGGCTTACTTCGAGGTCGATGGCGAGGAGTCGATCGGCATAGTGACGCTCGACGGTCGTCAGCCAGTCTTCAAGCGCCCGCTTGTTCTGGCTCTCCCTCAGAAGAGAGATTCCTTTCGTAATCTCGCCGATCGATATGACACTGACGAACAGGTCCTCACTGTCAAGCCCTTCGACGGCCTTGCGCACGCCGGCGTCCCCCCTGGGACGTCTGAGTTCGGAGAGTACGCAGGTATCGAGCAGTGTTCTCACAATGTGACATCTCGCATGGGCGATCGATCCCGGCTCAGCTTGAGTCCGCGAAAGCTGGGACCCTCGCTCAACAGGAATTCCTTAAAGCTCGGGCGCTTGCCCGTCAGCTTTTCGTAGTCCCGCTGGGCAATCACAACCACGGCGTCACGCCTTCGCCGGACCCACTGCGGGTTTCCGGTTAGAGCCCGGTTTACAAGCTCACTGAAACGGTTCTTGGCATCCGCCAAACGCCACTCCATCGGCGACCTCCTGAGCTAGCCAATCTAGCCATAGCTTATCACATCGAATCCGAAGTGTCTGCCGGCGGGCGTCTGGTTTGATGAAGGGCGGACCTTGTGACCCCCGGGGCCAGTGCTACTATGGAGAGGCGATAAGCGCTGAGTTGACGATCGCCTCGCGGATCAGGAAACTACATGTCAAACTCCGAGAACAACCTTCGCATTGACTACGTTGAGTTTCCGACGACGGATATCGAGGCCAGCAAACGCTTCTACGCCCAGGTTTTCGGATGGAAGCTCGAGGACTACGGTCCCGAGTAAAGTAAAGGCGCGCAGCACAGGGTGATAGTGTCGCGCATCTAACCCTATGAGGCGTGGCGGGATGCTGCCAAGCGGCATACTCCGGGGGTGTTACAAGCCCTGATCGACGGGTATTAGGCAACGAAGGAAGCCGGAATGTTGATGATGCTGGGCGCTTTAGGAAAGTATCTCGAAGATTGTGCGCTCGCGGTTTCCTTGGCTGGGCCTCGCGGGGTGTTCTGACTTCCGACTGCCGGCCTTCTGGCTCCTGTTGCTGCAAATGAAGTCGGAATGTTATTGATGGCATGATACTTACAAAGTTATCTCAAAAGAACCGCCTGCTGGAGCCACAGGCGCCGGACGCCGGCTGGTTTTACGTAACCGGCTCCCTGTGTTTACGTAACCGGGCAAGCGGAGGGAGAAGTGAGGGTCACGAACGAAGCCGGAATCTTATTGATGGAGAAGGACGTACTCATTTATGTCGGAAGCGGCGTCTAATTAGGAAGGACGGAGCCGGAGCAACACCGGGGCTTCGCCACGGAGGGGCTGGAGAGTGTGTGTGAGAACTCGTGGATTCCCGCCTTCGCTGATTGAATGACGGCGTCGGAATAGGACGTCTAAGTCCAGCACTGTCAACCCCGCGAAGGCAGGGTCCACACTCGGCAATCGGCAGCGCGAGTTTTCGAACAAACTCTAAAACTCACCTATGACAAAAAAGGTCCAGCTTCTATCGGCCGGCTCGCTCGTGGTCGGTCTCGTAATGGCTGGCCATCTGCTTGCCAACACTCGCTCTGTTGCTCCGGCAGCCCTAGTGCAGCTCCAAAACATCGACTCCCATCCCCGAGCGCCCGATTTTGCGCTTACGGACGTGAATACTGGGGCCAAACTCTCGCTCGCCGACTACAAAGGAAAAGTAGTGTTGCTCGATTTCTGGGCCACCTGGTGCGGTCCGTGCCGGATTGAGATCCCTTGGTTCGTCGAGATGCAGCAGAAGTATCAGAGCCAGGGGTTCGTGGTGATCGGTGTAGCCACGCGCGACTCGGAAGATGCGGTGAAAAAGTTCTACCAGCAGTTCCACCTGAATTATCCGGTGGCTATGGGCAATGACGCACTGAGCACCCAATACGGCGGCCTGATTGGCTTGCCAACCTCCTTTATGATCGGCCGCGATGGCCGCATCTACAGCGAGCACACCGGCGTTACCGGCCGGGACGTTTTCGAGAGCGAGGTTGAGAAACTCTTGGCCGGTCAGCAAGGCGCGGGGCGGTTCGGTGCGGTAGGCAAGAATATCGCGGTGGGCTTGGCTTTTCTGGCCGGGCTGGTTTCTTTCCTCTCGCCCTGTGTGCTGCCGCTGGTGCCCGGCTATATCTCGATGCTCTCCGGGACGTCGATGGATGAGCTGCGGGGCAGCGTCGATCCTGCGCTGGCGCGGCGCATCTTCGGCAATTCGATCGCGTTCGTCATCGGCTTCACGGTTGTGTTCGTGGCGCTGGGCGCCTCGGCGAGCGCGGTGGGAAGCTTCCTGCTGACGCGGCGAACCATCTTCAACATTGTGGCGGGAGTCATCATTATCGTTTTCGGGTTGCACCTCACCGGCTTGGTTCGCATCCCCTTTCTCTACCGCAGCGCCAGCATTCAGACGGGCGGGACGCAGCGCGGGTCGACCGGCGCCTTCTTTCTGGGATTCGCCTTCGCCTTTGGCTGGACGCCGTGCATCGGGCCCATCCTGGCCGGCATCCTGGCGCTGGCGGCCACGCGCGATACGCTTCTGCAGGGCATGCTTCTGTTGGCGGTGTATTCCGCCGGTCTGGCCATCCCGTTCCTGCTCACCAGCCTGGGTCTTAGCCAGTTCTTGAAGTTTTACGGGCGCTTTCGCCGGCACTTGCACGCCGTCGAGGTGGGCTCCGGTATCCTCTTGATTGCTTTGGGAGTTTTGATTGCTTTCAACAAGTTCACCGTGCTCTCGGGTTACCTCTCTTTTCTGAACCGGTTTACACTATAGGGAGGGGCGCTATCAGGCTGTGTGAAAACTCGTGATTGGTGGCCAGAGCGTGGATCCCCGCCTACGCGGGGATGACGCCGCTGGGGGATGAGTCGACGTCATTCCCGCGAAGGCGGGAATCCATGCGTTTTCACACCGACTCGATTTGCCGATGCCTGCGGGGGAAATTTCGAGGTAATACTTGCACCCTATTCTTATCAAGATCGGCGGATTCCAGCTCCCGACGTACGGTCTGCTGCTGGCGCTGGCGCTGCTGACGGCCATTGTCACGGCAGATCGCCTGGGCCGGCGAGAGGGATTTGACGGAAATCGCATGCTCGACTTCAGCACCTGGATCATTCTTGTTGGGCTGCTGGGCGCCAAGGTGCTGATGATCATCAGCGACTGGAGTTACTATCGCCAAAACCCAGGGGAGATTTTTAGCTGGAGCACGCTGGAAGCTGGCGGCGTATTTTACGGCGGTTTTATCGCTTCGGCGTTTTTCGCCGTGTGGTACGTGCGCACGTATCACCTGCCGGCGCTCAAGATGTTCGATATCTACGCGCCCGCCGTGGCACTGGCGCAGAGCGTGGGGCGCCTCGGGTGCTTCTCGGCCGGATGCGATTACGGAACACGTACTCAATCGTTTTTGGGCGTGGTTTTCACGAACCCGTACAGTCATGACGTTACGGGCGTGCCACTCAACACCAGGATCCATCCGACGCAGCTTTACGAGTCACTGGCGACGCTGGTGATTGGTCTCATCCTGCTGTGGCGCTACCGTCATAAGAAGAAGGACGGCGAGATTTTTCTGATTTATCTCACGCTTTACGCGGTGGCGCGATTTTTTCTGGAGTTTCTGCGAGGTGACGAAGACCGCGGATTCGTATTTCACCACCTGCTCTCCACTTCACAGTTCGTCGCCATCCTGGCGCTGATGGTGGCGGGAGGGCTGTGGTCTTACCTGCGGCGCCAGCCGGAAGCAGTCCGGGTGGCGGCGGCGCCTGCACCGGGTAGCGTGAGGAAGCGGGCGGTCGCGAGCGGGGTGACGGTGCCGCGGGCCGGGAGGGACTGAGACGCGAGGGCCTCATTCGCTGAGTCGAGACTGCCGATAGGTATATGAATGGGACAAAGATGATCGGCGGCAGGCAGCGGCCTTTCGGTTGTAGCGCGGCGATCATTATTTGCCGATCAGGCGGGGAGTTGAGATGACGAAAAGAATTCAGGTTGTGTCCGGGGCCGTGCTGGCGGTCGCGGTGGCCATTGGCTTCTATTTTTTCAATGCGCGTTGGCTCTCGCCGGCGCCGCGCCAGGTGAAAGCGGCGGTTAATTACCCAATAGCCCCCGACTTTTCCGTGACTGACATCAATGGCGCGCGTCTCGCCCTGGCCGATTACAAAGGCAAGGTGGTGCTGCTCGACTTTTGGGCCACCTGGTGCGGACCGTGCCGTATCGAGATCCCGTGGTTTGTTCAGCTACAGCAGAAGTACCGGGACCAGGGCTTTGAGGTGGTGGGAGTAGCAATGGAAGACACGCCGGAAGCCGTGAACGAGTTTTATCAACAGTTTCACTTGAACTACCCCGTAGCACTGGGCGACTCTCAGGTTGCCGCTCGCTATGGTGGAATTGGCGGTCTTCCCACCTCGTTTTTGATCGGTCGCGACGGCCGGGTTTACAGCGAGCACACCGGCACCACCAGTTCAGAGGTCTTCGAGGGCGAAATCCAGCAACTGCTGTCCGGGAAACCGGGAGTTGAACTGGCAAGCTTCAGCCCCGTCGGCGACCCTCAGGAGATCGATATCGGGACACCGGAGGAGGCGAACCCCGACGTGCCCGGTGTTGACATCTCGAAGCTGAGCCCTGCCGAACTCGCGGATTTCAAGAAGCAGCTTGACCAGACGAAGTGTAGTTGCGGCTGCAAATTCACCGTGCTGCAGTGCCGCAAGGTGGATACAGCGTGCTCCACCAGCCGCCAGATGGCACGCGAGGCGCTCAAGCAGTTCCAAGCGTCAAAGGGCAAGGACGTTAAACCCGCAACGTAATCGGCAAGTGGCAGAGCCACTCTTGCCTGTGCAGAAAGGAACCCAAGGCAAGCAACATGAAGCTCCTGTTTCGAAACTTGGTTCTGAGTTGCATTCTCACTGCCTGGTTCGCGTGCGCGCTTTCGATGGCTCAGGCCCCACCCACACCCGTTGTGACCGGGCACCTGGTGCTCAATACCGACGCGGCACACGCTGGGTCCTCGGTGAAGGCGGCCGTTGTTGCGGAGGTCGCTCCGGGCTATCACATTAATGATCACGTACCCTCCCTCGACTATCTGATTCCTACCGAGCTGAAGCTTGAAGCGGCGGAGCCCTTGAGTCTAGGCTCCATCTCGTACCCGAAGGGTAGCCCTCAAAAGTTTTCCTTTCTCGATACGCCTATTTCGGTCTATCAAGGCAAGCTGCTGGTGGGGGCGGCGTTGAAAGTGGCGGCGGGCGCGAAACCCGGCGAATATACACTGAAAGGCACTCTGCACTATCAGGCCTGCAATGACCACGCTTGCCTGGCGCCTACCAACCTTGCGGTCGCCGTGACGGTGAACATTGTTCCGCGCAGCGAGCCCGTGAAGCACGTCAACTCGGATGTCTTCAGCGCCATCAAGTTCAACTGACGCGAGGCCCGTTGCCAGGATCGGTTTGGTGTCAGACACTCACGGCCTGTATGATCCGCGCCTGGCGCAAGCGCTTCATGGCAGTGACGTCATCTTGCACGCAGGCGACGTCGGTTCGCCGGAAGTGCTCGACCAACTTCGCTTGATCGCTCCGGTTCACGCGGTGCGGGGCAACGTGGATGGACCGAACGAAGGTTGGCCGCCGTCGCTGACAATCACGCTAGGCGGAGTGACGATTCACGTGGTGCATATCCTGACCGCGGCGCAATCTGATCTCTCGAAGTGGGCGCATTCAACTCCGACTTCGGCAAAACTGCCGATGCCCGCTGAGCGCCTGCTCTGCGCCTTTGATCCCGCTGTCGAGGTTGTCATCTTCGGACACAGTCACTCGCCTTGCCTGTTTTCGATGGGGGGTGTGATGTGGGTGAATCCCGGAAGCGCCGGTCCCAGGCGTTTCAAGCTGCCGCGCACTTGCGCGCGGCTCGAGATCACCGGCAACAGCATCGCAGCGAGCGTTCGTTCGCTTGACGGTCGCACTCAGGGGTTGCCGGAAAGAATTGAAGTGAGGCGCAAGGAGGCTGCGCGATGACGCTCAAGAAGATCAAAAGGGCGCTGAAGATCATCGCCACCGTTGCCGCGGTAGCGTTGGTGGTTATCGAACAGTTGGAGAAGCGTTAAGAGACTTCGCGAAAAGCCAAGCTCCAAGAGGTACTTTCAGAGGAGTCGTTTTCGAACCTGCTTTGCTTCGGGAGATTGCGGCGGCCCGACAAGTCCCAGCGCGTGCCGCAGGCGAGCGCGGCACAGGTCGCGGCCCAGGAGTTCCATCGCATCAAACAGTGGTACGGAAACCGGACTGCCGCTAATCGCGATGAAGAACGGCCGCAGAAAATCCCGATACTTCACGTCCATAGCTGTGGCAAGCGCTTTGAGCATTTCCTCAATCTCGGCCTTAGTCCACTCTTTCACTTCTTCAACCCGGGCGAGCGCGACTTCGAGAGCAACGGCGACCGCATCCCGTTCGAGCTTCCCATCCAGCAACTGATCCAGGGTGATCTCGACGACACCCGAGAAGAACGGCGCCGTCAATGCGCCGAGGTCGCCGAGAACCGAAATTCGCGAGCGCACCAGCGGCACAAGGCGCATCAGATATTCTTCATTCAGGGCCCACTGACGAACACGCCGGGCGAATTCTTCGTCGCTCAGGGCCTCGCGAATCCAGCGTCCGTTGAGCCACTGCAGCTTCTGCAAATCGAAGACGGGTCCGCCCAAGGAGACGCGTTCGAGGCTGAACTGCTCCACCATCTCCTGAAGGGTGAACTTCTCCTCGCCGCTTGGCATAGACCACGCCATCAGCCCGAGATAATTGAGCAAAGCTTCGGGAAGGAAGCCCATGCGTTCGTAAAACAGCAGGCTCGTGGGATTCTTGCGCTTGCTCAGCTTGCTCTTGTCAGGATTGCGCAGCAGCGGAAGATGACACAGCACCGGCATCTCCCAGCCGAAGTATTCGTATAGCAGCTTGTGCTTCGGCGCGGAGTTGATCCATTCTTCTCCGCGCAGGATGTGGGAAATCTCCATCAAATGATCGTCGACCACGTTGGCCAGGTGATAGGTGGGCATGCCATCAGCTTTCAGGAGCACCTGCATGTCAACCGTGTCCCAGCCGATCACGATGTCGCCGCGCAGTAGGTCCTTGATGACGCATGATCCTTCTGCGGGCACTTTCATGCGGATCACGAAGGGCTCTTGCGCGGCTAGCTTCGCCTTAACCTCGGACTCCGGCAGTCGCAGGCAAAGGCCGTCGTAACCGGGACGCTGCCCTGCGGCTCTCTGAGCTTGCCGCATCTGCTCGAGACGTTCCGGTGTGCAGAAGCAGCGAAACGCATGGCCATTTTCTACGAGCTCCGCTGCGTACTTGGCGTAAATCGCACTACGTTCGCTCTGGCGATAGGGCCCGTGAGGACCACCGACTTCGGGGCCTTCGTCCCAGGTCAATCCGAGCCAGTGAAAGCTGCGCAGAATGGCGCCTTCGGACTGCGCGGTGCTGCGTGCGGTGTCCGTGTCCTCGATGCGCAGAATGAAATCGCCGCCATGCCTCTTGGCAAAGCAATAGTTGAACAGGGCGATGTAGGCAGTCCCCACATGAGGATCACCGGTTGGCGAAGGAGCAATGCGCGTTCGAACTCTTGAGAGTGCCATAGGTGGGTGCTTGTGGCGTTTGTGACTGGGCCCTACGGGCCACGCCGATGAGCGGCGAATCCCAGCCAAGAGCGTTCACTTCATGGATCGGCGCAAAGCGCGGTTGCTTGCAGGCAAATCGGCGAGAGAGGCGAGGCGGTAAGGGCCAGGCTAACTATGAGCGCTGGTTTACACCCTCACCGCCTCTGGCAGCGCCGCTAGAAGGAGAAAAACTAGCGGACGCCATTTGCCCCCTACTAATGCATCGGCAATTCGCCGGGCAGGCTTGAGCCTCCTTATCTGACGGTTTGTGGCCGGCTTCGTACCAAATGCAAAAGCCGAACGCCCCACGCGTCGCGGTTTCGGTCTACGCTCTGCGGCTCCGCAAGGTCAATTGACAGTGGCCTCCAGGGAAAAGCGGCTGACGCGAAAAGGCTCTATCGCCGGCGGAGCAGAGTTGGCAACGATCATTTCGGCGATCAGTCGGGCCGTGATTGGCGCCAGCAAGATACCGTTCCGGAAGTGTCCGGTGGCGAGCGTGAGCCTTTGAACCGCGCAACGGCCGAGCACCGGCAAGTGGTCGGCGGTGTCGGGCCGCAGTCCGGCCCAGGCGCGGCAAAAACGCGCCTCGCTAAGGAGCGGCGCGAGACTGAGAGCCGCTTGAAGGATGGACGACATACCCTCAGCCGTCACGGCCTTCTCAAAACCTACGTACTCAGCGGTGGTGCCCACCACAACTTTGTTGGCGGCGCGCGGTACGAGATAGTAATGTCCGGCTCGGACCACCATCGGAAGCGGCGAGTTCAGCTCAAACTCCAGCATCTGTCCGCGGCAGGGCACGGTAGGAATCTCAACGCCCGCCGGTGCCGCGAGTGCTCCAGACCAGCATCCCGCCGCCAGCACGAACTCGCCCGCGCAGACTCGTTCGCCTGCGGCCTCGATGCTTTCGAGCCGGCCCTTGTGCACAGCCAGAGTTCCCACCGCTCGTCTGGCGTGAAATACCACTCCCCGGCGCCGAGCCGCTTCGATCACGGCCCGGGTCAGGCGCTCGTTATCCACCCAGTGGTCGGCGGGGAGGAATTGTGCGCCGAGGACAGGTTCGCTCAAACCTGCCACTCGCTGGCCGAGGTCGGCGAAGGGCAGGCGCTCGATCGGAAACCTGGAAATCCCCGGAGTCTCCGCGGACGGCTGACGCCTCTCGCCCGGTTGACGGGTGCGAATCTCTTCCAACTCGCCTGCTTGCTGTTCGTCCAAAGCCACCAGCAGAGTTCCGTCGCGCCGGTAGCCCACGTCTTGTCCGCTCACGTCTTCGATCTCAGACACGAATTCCGGGTAGAGACTGTGGCTCTCCCAGGAGAGCGCGGAGAAGGCCTCTGATTCGGTCTTCTCACCCTGAGGAGCAATCATTCCGGCGGCCGCACTCGACGCTTCACCTCCGGGCTCACCTCGATCGTAGACCGAGACCTTTAGGCCAACCTCGGCTAGCCGCACGGCAATGGAGCTTCCCACAATTCCGCCGCCGATAACGACCACATCTGGGTTGCGTTGCGCTTGTGGTTTCATGTTCGGAGCCGCAGTTTCATGGTATACTGTTGTTTCACATTGAGACAACCGAGGTTTAAGTCATGGCACGCGCGTGCGAACTCTGCGGGAAATCAGCCCACTTCGGAAACCGGATCAGTCACGCCCACAACGTCACCAAGCGCCGTTGGGAACCGAATTTGCGCCGCGTGCGAGCCGTCATCAACGGCGCCACGCGCACCATTCTCGCCTGCACCGCCTGCATCCGCGCCGGCAAAGTGACCAAGTAAGTCGAAGATTCCTTTCGCCAAGCTATGGGCACGTTTGAATATCACCTCGGCGAGTTCGCCTGTGAAAGTGTGCCCTTGGCGCACATCGCCGAGCAATTTGGCACCCCCGCCTATGTCTACAGCAAGCTTGCCATCCTGACGAACTTTGGCCGCGTCGCGCAGCCGCTCGAAGCTATCGGCGGGCTCGCCTGCTACTCCGTCAAAGCCAATTCCAATCTGGCCATACTGAAGCTCTTGGCCCAAGCTGGCGCGGGCTTTGACATCGTTTCCGGCGGCGAACTTGTTCGAGTCCGACGCGCCGGCGCGTCGCCCCACCGCATCGTGTTCTCGGGCGTCGGTAAGACCGGCGATGAAGTAGACGCGGCACTCGAGGCTGGGATTCTCATGCTCAATGTCGAGTCCGCGGGCGAGCTCGATCTTATCGAGAGTAGGGCTCGGTCGCGGGGCGCCGCTCGCGCGCCGGTGGCGATTCGCATCAATCCGGACGTGGAAGCGGACACGCACCCTTACATTTCGACGGGCCGCACCATCCACAAATTCGGGGTGCCCAAAGACGAAGCTTTGGCGCTCTACCGGCGGGCGGCGGCATCGCTGCACTTGGAGGTGCGCGGGTTAGCGTGCCACATCGGATCGCAGATTTTAGACGTGGATCCGTTTCTGCGCGCCGCCGACGAAGTTCTGGCCCTGGCCGCCGAGCTACGCTCGCAAGGGATCAGCCCGCAGTATATTGACCTGGGCGGTGGCTTCGGCGTGGCGTATAGCGACGAAGACCCGTTTGCCTTTGGGCGGCTCTTTGAGGGGCTAGCGACGCGGTTCGCCAACAGCGGCTTCCGTCTCATTCTCGAACCCGGCCGTTCGGTGGTAGGCGACGCCGGCGTGCTGCTGATGCGCGTCCTCTACATCAAGGAAAACCAGCAGAAGCGGTTCGTAGTCGTCGATGGCGGTATGAATGACCTCATTCGACCCGCGCTCTACGGCTCCTATCACGAGATTCTGCCCGTCGAGCGGCGTGAAGGGCCCATGGAGTCTGCCGACGTAGTGGGGCCGCTCTGTGAGACGGGTGATTTCCTGGCTCGCGAGCGCCAGATGCCGCAGCTCAAGCCCGGTGATCTGCTGGTGCTGCTCGGTGCCGGCGCGTATGGCTATGTTCTGGCCTCGAACTACAACAGCCGGCCGCGGCCGGCCGAGATTTTGGTCGACGGAGATGAAGCGCGGCTAATCCGCCGGCGTGAGAGCTTGGACGATCTCATGGCCGGCGAGTCGGGATTGGCATAGGACTCCGCGACTGCTACTGTGTTGAATCAAAAATCCAAAATCGACAATCCAAAATTGGCTCACCGCTCGCCCCACTTCAGCTTCTGACGCAAGACTTCAAAATAGTTCTTGCTGGAGGGCTGCACGATCTCGACCGTCTTTGTAGACTTGCGGATCCGCACGCGGTCTTCGCCGTGAACTTCCATCCCTACCTGCCCATCCACCGTAAAGTACGCAGGCTCACCCTCGCTCTTCACCGCCACTTCTATGGTGGTTGTGTCGGACAGAACAATGGGGCGGTTGGTAAGAGTGTGAGCGCAGATCGGGGTGATGATGAACGCGCCCACGCTCGGGGCCACTACGGGTCCTCCCGCCGCGAGTGAGTAAGCCGTCGAGCCCGTTGGCGTAGAAACGATAAGTCCGTCGGACTTGTAAGTGGAGATGAAAAGTCCATCGACCCAAACGTCGAAATCCAACACGCGGGCGATTGCCGCCTTGTTCAGCACCACGTCGTTGAGAGCCAGAAATGAAGCGGCACAACATTCGTTGCGGACTACCTCGGCTTCGATCTGAACGCGCGATTCCGTGCGATAACTGCCTTTGAGTACGGCCTCGAGCGCCGGATAGAGCTCGTCGCGAGTCACCACCGTGAGGAATCCGAGCCCGCCAAGGTTCATGGCCAGGATCGGAACCGGCCTTCCCTCCAGAGCGCGCGCGGTGGCCAGGAAGGTGCCGTCGCCGCCGAGCACGATGGCGAGGTCTACACGTGAGCCCAGCTCGTCGCGAGTCAATCCTTCGGCGCCGCTTGCGACACTGACGGCTGTCTCCTTGTCGAAGAGCACCTCCACACCGCGCCGTTGCAGCCACGCGATGAGAGGCGGCACAATCTCGCGGACTTCGATCTTGTTCGGCTTCGAGGTGATGCCAACGAGCTTGATCTGCATCGGTGCGATTATGCCATTCGTTCAGCCTCGTTCCAAATTGCAGGAGGAGCGTCTGACGAAACCCGGTTACTATTGCGGCGATTGTGGCAATTCTGTGTTCTTTCCGGTCCATCCTGGGCCCCGCAGCGCCCTGCCTGCTTTGGCGGTGGTCAATTGGCCGTGATCGAATTCAAGCTGGCCATTCACGAAGACATAGTCCACCCCCTCTGAGAGCGACGCCGGATGTTCGTAGGTGGCGGTGTCGCGAATGGTCGCCGGGTCGAAGACCGTGACATCAGCATAGAAGCCCGGACGCAACAGGCCGCGCTCGTAAAGGTGCTCACGCTCGGCGGGCAACGACGTGATCTTGCGTACCGCCTGCTCCAGCGGCATCAGGTGATGGTCACGCACCCAGTACCCGAGAAATCGCGGCATCGAGCCGAACGCGCGCGGGTGAGTGTGCGGTTCGAAGAGCGGGCCATCGAGCGACATCTCGTTTGCGTCAAGACCGATGCTCGTAAAGGGCTGGCGCAGACCATATTCCAGGTCCTGGTCGCTGGCGATAAAGTAGAGAGCGCCGGTCTGGGCGTTATCAGCAAGTACGAAATCAAAGAGCGCCTCCAACGGCTCTTTATGCTCCATGCGCGCCATCTCGGCTACCCTCATGCCGTCGTACTTCTTCAGGGCGGGATTAAAGACGCCGGAAATCTCCACGCCTGCGGCGCCCCCGCTGTCGTAGTAGAGGTTTTCCCAATCGGGATGGTCGGAAGCCATCTCCAACTTGATCCTTTTGCGGACGGCAGGATCGCGCAGCCGCTCCAGCAGTTTTGCCGGACCGCCGTCGGCCACCCAGGGCGGCAGGCACGAGGCCAAAGCCGTAGCGCCGGCGACATAAGGGTACATGTCCGCAGCGACGTTCAGACCGCCGGCGCGTTCTGCTTCGATGCGTGCGACGACCTTCGGCATCGAGCCCCAGCGCGATTTACCGCTGACCTTCAGGTGAAAGATCTCAACCGGCAGGCCCGCCTCATGCCCGATGCGAAAAGCCTCGTCAAGCGCTGCCATCTCGCCTTGACCTTCGCTGCGCATGTGGGTGGCGTAAATGCCGCCGTACCGCGCCGCTACCTGCGCGAGCGCGATGAGCTCATCAGTCTTTGCATATTGGCCGGGCGGATAGATGAGCGCGGTCGAAAGGCCCATCGCGCCTTGGCGCATGGCTTGCTCCACGAGACCCTTCATCCGGTCGAGCTCTTCGGCGGTTGGGGCACGATCTACATCGCCCAGAACGGCCTCGCGCACCTGCGCTGCGCCTACATAGGTTCCGAGGTTCAAAGGCGTGCCGTCATGCTCGAGACGCGTGAAGTAGCCGTCGAGATCGTTCCAGTCCACCTTCAGGTGGTAGTGAGTAAGAAACGGCTGGATGGGAAGCAGGGTCAATTCGTCCTGGGGAGCGATCGACCCGCCCTCGCCCGTAATCTCGCTGGTGATGCCTTGAGAGAGCTTGCTGAGCGACCGGTTGTCAATCAGCAGTGAGGTTTCGGACTGGCCCAGCATATCGATGAATCCAGGTGCCACGACCAGTCCGCCCGCATCAATCACGCGCCGCGCCTGGGCGCCATCGAGCTTGCCGATGGCGGCGACGTGGTCGCCGCGAATGCCTACGTCAGCCGCGAACCAGGGATTGCCGGTGCCGTCGATGATGCGGCCGTTCTTGATGATCACATCGTAGAGCGGGGCGGCAGCCGCGTCGCTGGCCAGATATGCGTCTGCGGCGATCTCCCCCAGAGCTTGGCCCACAATGCGGGTCACAGAATCCATGTCGAGCGGCACAGCCACACGGTTGGCATAAACGGCAAAGGCCATATGCTCGCCCGAGGGCGTCGTGAAGTAGCCAGCCAGGCCCTTGCCGGTCACCATGAGGTTGCGATTCAGCGGGTCCTCGGCGGTGTAGGTGCCGGTCTTGGCGAAAATCTTGCCGGCCGCGGGCGAGGTCGTCTGAATATTCCACAGCGTGCCGTCATGGCCCAGGACCGGCAGAGCCTTGAAGAACGAGGGAAAGTCGGGCCGGCGCGCCATCATTGCCAGGTAATGGACCATAAAGTCCGGCGTGAAGAAAGCAGCCTGCGAACCTCCCGCGCCGTCGCCCTGAGATGCCTGAGTGAGGTCAAGGCCCGCACCTTCGAGCCATTGGTGCTCGCGGTCAAAGCCCCCGGCGGCAGGGTCCTTTGAGTCATGCGCGAGTACGGCTCCTAACAGAAAAGGAATGAGGCTCGCATGCAGATTCTGGCTCACTTTAAGTGTGACCTTGATCTCCTCAGAGAGTGGGGGTGAGACGTGTTCTGCCACCAGATTCTCCGCGGTGTAAGCGCTCGCAATTTTCTTGAAGTCCGGAGTTGCTGTGACCGTGCTGCTGGCGCTGGTGAGCCCGATTCCCTCCTCGGCCAGAGTCTGGGCGAAGGCAATTTCAGCAAAGCGGCTGGGTTGAGGCACGTCGTAGTTGAAAAGGATTGACGGTTTGCCGAGAGGAACGGTCCCAGTGATGGTCACGGTGCGCTTGCCGTCGGCCGAGGCTGTGTCGCTGGCAAAGTTGATGTCGGGTTTTGAATCCGGCGCTCCTGTGGTCGCTTGATTGATGAACTTAGCGTACGCCGTGGCCGGAGAGATCTGGAGTTTCACCGGCGCTCCGGCGGCGGCGCCAGGCGCAAGGGTCACGTCGATGATGTTGTCATTCACCACGATGGGCGACACGATGGCGCCTGTGCCGAGCTCGGCTTCGCCTTCGGGGAAGAGAGTGGCGTCCACCAGCACACGGCCGTCGATGCGCTTGACGCCGCGCGCCGCCACCTGATGAGCCAGTTCGCGAAGCACGGCCAGCGGATCTCCCGGCACGGCTCGAGTGTCATAGCTCCCGCCGTAACAGTGATCCTCATTCTCGAACGCCAGCGTGCCGTCCGGCTGGATGCGGCCCGAGAGATTCGGGTCGCCGCTCGCCACCAGCACCAAGTCGCCGCGCAAGGTGCCGTCCGGCTGCAGCGGACCAGAGCGATACACGCGTGTATGAAACCGATAATCGGCCCCGAGCAAGGCTAAGGCAGTGCCCTCCGTTAGGAGCTTCGTGGTGGAAGCAGGAGTAAAGAGTTCTTCGGGATTAAGGGTGAATACCGGCTTCTGCCTGTCGAGCGAGTAGAACTCTATGCCGAACGTTGCGTGCTTGAATTCGGGACGGCCGGTCACTTGGCGAAGGCGTTCGGCGAGAGAAAGCGGCTGGGCCTGCGCGGTGCTGGATTGTGCGCTTGTGGCACGGAAAGCAGTATGTGCAAGTGCAGCGGACCCCTCCAATAGGACGGCCGCAAGCATTGCTAATACCGTAGGCCCGGCTCGGCGGCCAAGTCGGCGGCCCTTCCCTGCCAGGAGCGATTCGACCATCCCTAGCCTCCTTGTCCACACGTCGTAAGGCCGGTAGTGTTACAGTTTGGAATTCGTTACCGACCACCGCTTCGTCGCGGTCTGCCAGTTTACACCGCAATCCGTTGATAGCGCGGTTTTGCTTTGAGGCCGGCGGGCTCAAGCAATCGAAGTTCCAGAACGCGAGCGCCGTTCAATGCAAAATTTCTCATTAATCCCAATCTTCTCGCCTGCCGAGGGCCACATAACCCGCCAAACCATTCATTCCTTTAAGCATTCCGGGGTGCTACTGGCATTTCTCACAATTCTCACCTCAAGCCTCACGGTTTTCCGGTCAAACGCCGCACATAACTCCGTACGCTGTTCATAAATTTGGACATTCCGGCCTGCCACGCGTTTTTGCCGGGCTTGACAAACTGGACGGTTACATTATCACAAGAGTTACGGTTACACTTCTCAAAGTTACGGTTACACTTCTCAGTTTCAGCGCCACTTTCGCCGGGCAGAGCCTGATTGCGGTCGAAGGTAGCGTCTGGGCCGCTCGGCGGAACCGCGTCCGGAGTGGGGCTTGACGTTGCAGAATGCCGCGGTCCGTCTGACGCCTGCCACGGCCTCCGTCCCTTGCGGCGAATGGTGACCGCCACGTAGAAGGGACGCCGATTAGGACGGCGGGCATTTAGAAAACTTCGGGCTTCAAATGGCAGATCGAGCTGAGGCTCCCCCGGAGACCCGAAGTCATCTGGCCCGGAGCCTGCAAAAAGCTTATCCGGAAACCCTGGGAGCGCGGGCGTCCCCCCCGCTCTTTCGACGCCATCTGCAGTCGATCCGGCTTTACCGGAAGTGGTACTGCGTAAAAGCGGGCGGGACGCCCGCGCTCCCAGGGTTTCCGCACGGGTCTCTAGCAGCTTCGTGTGGGTGGCCGCAGGACGGCCCGGCCGCACCCAAATGGTCACGGTCACCAGTCCTCCGGGGCGCTGCAACGGCATGCGCCAGGGCGGAGGCAGTTGACCCTTCCGCGCAGCGACCCTAAAACGTGCCGTGCGCACCCGATTCTCCATCCGCCGCTTCACCCGCCAAACGAAAGCGGCCGCCGCGAGCACCAAGTCCACCTCCGAGGGTTCTGGCGCCACAGCCTTATGCAGATTGGCATAGAGACGCGCAAAGTCGAGCTGCACGCGCAAGGGTGCGCGGGCCAGCGTCTCGAGCGAACGCGCCAATCGGCCGCCATCCCGCAGTCCGTTCAGCAGTTCGCGCTGCCTGGTCTTCGACATACTTTGCAAGCCAATGGATTTAGGGGCATTGGCTCGATTCGCAGCCAGCAATGCCGGGGTACGTTCTGGCGATTTGCGCAGGGACATGTCGGTCAGTTCTCGGTTTTCGGTCGTCGGTTTTCGGTGTTCGGGCCCCGTTTCGAAACAGTACGTCCAAGTCCTCGGCCCCCGACGACCGACCAACCGACTACCAACAACCAAACCTAACAGGTCGAAATGGGACGTTGGGTAAAGTTGGGACAATTTCGAATGTTTATTTTGAGCTGTGTTTTGAAGAGGTTAGCCTGTGAATTTCGGCTGGAATCGAACCAAGGCGGCCCGAGTGAGCAAAATCTGTACACAATCAGGAATGGACCTTGCTTCTCGAGGGTAACGCATACGCGCCGGGTTTAGCGGCGGCGTTCAGCGCGGACCTCGCCGAGCGCTTCATCGACGATGCGCTGGATTTCGTCCGGGTCGGCATCGGCGTTGCGGTGCGCTGAAACACGCGCCAGCGGACGGCCTCCTCGATGAATTTCGAGAGATCACCCTTTTTCATGCCCTGAGCGCCGAGAAAGGTGCGCAGGGTGAGGTCGGTGTCCTTCGAGACCTTGATGTTCCAGCGGACGGCTTCCTCTTCCATTTGGCACCTATACGCTATTGCCTCCGGCTGGTGATTCATCATATCATCAATTGATGCCCAAGCGCGAAGGATCAAATTCAGTTGGCGAACTCGCAGTGAAGGCGGTGCGGCCAGGATTGAGATTGCGCGAGGTTGCTTCGGCCGTTACCACCGCCATTCACATCCCGAGAGAAACCTGGACTCTTCTTCGTGCTGTGGCCTTTCAGCGGGCCCAAGATCAAGGCGGGAGGGCGTCGGTTAGCAAGCTGGTCGCCGAACTCGTCGAACGACATCGACGAGAACTAGAGCGCGAAATTAAGTGACCATGCAACAGGCAGCGTTATTCGATTCAGCCACTACCGCATGTAACGGCTTCAGGGATCCTGCCTTCGTCAGGAACAGGGACCTGCCTATCCACCGGTGGGTCCCGTGGATAGCGGGCTTTTCCGCTCAATTCGTGGATGACTGTCTCGCGAAATATTTGCCGGCAAATGGCAAGACGGTTCGGTGGGTTTTAGACCCCTTCGCAGGCGTGGGCACAACGCTTGTTCAGGCTTATACCCGCGGGTTCAATGTTGTCGGTTTCGAGATAAATCCCTACGCGGCCTTGGCGTCCAAGACGAAGCTGCAGGCGGCGAGGATTAATTCTTCAACCCTGCGAGCTCAGATTGCCGGATTCCAGAAGTTTATGGGGCGGCAGGCAGTTCCGAGCAATGGCCACCCGCACTCCACGCCTCCCGAAGGCTTCTCAGGGCGAACGGAGTTGTTTAGTCCTATGGTTGAGCGGAAAGTTCTTTTTGCGTTGGACTACATCAACGCGATTCAAGTGCCAGCCATACGCGACCTTTTTCGGCTTGCCCTTGGCTCCGTCATGGTGAGTTTTTCTAACTACTCGTACGAACCCAGCCTCACTAGACGATGTGCAGTTGACAAAGACCCCATCAAAGACGCTGATGTGGGCACACACATTTCCCTTAAGCTGAAATTGATGGCAGACGATGTCGAGTGGCTCCAACGCGAGCTCAAAAACCTGGGCCGTCGGCCGCTTGGCAAGGTCTATACCGTAACTTTCTTTTCGGCGGAGGAAATGTTGGGCCCCGAGGGTTCTGTGGATCTGGCCGTAACATCGCCACCCTACCTCAACAATTATCACTATCCCCGCAACACGAGGCCGCAACTCCATTGGCTCGGGTTCGCTTCCGGCCCAGGCTATCAAGGCGCTCGAGAGACCAGCAGTTTTGGCAAATTCTGGCAAACTGTCCGGGAACACGAACCTGTGGGTCTGGGCTTTGATCTGCCCGAGCTAACGGAAATCATCGGGCAAATCCGCGGACGCAACACGGAAAAGGGATCGTACGGCGGTCCTGGCTGGGCGAATTACGTCGCTACGTACTTCAACGATACCCGGCAGTTCTGCGAAATTCTTGCCAAGCTGCTCAAACCGAACGCCGCGGCCGTGATTGTCCTCGGGAACAGCATCATTCAGGGCGTCGAAGTCAAAACCGACTATCTCTTTGGTAAGATTGCCGAGCTTTGCGGCCTCACCTTCGAAGACACCGTCTTGCTTAGGGAAAAGCGCACCGGAACAAGCATCATTCAGTCTTCCGTGCGGGTGGACAAAGCCGCTCACAAGACTGTTCTCTATGAGTCGGCCATTGTACTTAGGAGAAAGCAGGGCACGGTATGAAGCTTTCCTTCTTACCAGGCAAACTCTTCCTAGACTCTGCCGATGACGGTTCTTTGCGGCTCACCTTGGACGGGCAGGAGATACTCCACACGCGGTCGGAGCGGACGGCCCTAGCGAGGTTCAACGCCCTGCGTCGTGAACTGGAGCAGCGATTTCCGGCCCAGGAACTATCGGACGAGCAAAAGGCCGAAATATTCAGGCAGATGATGAAGGATTCACTGGTGCAGCACAACAGTCTGGGAGGCCGAAAGAAGAAGACGACAGCGGGAGGCACCAGGACATTTGGCGGCTAGGCGTCGCCCGCCGACGTGCACAAGCTTATTTCTGTTTCAGTTGTAAGTAGAACTGATCCACGATCTCGTTAACTGACCTGTAAATGTGGTGCGCTATAAAGTGCGCCTCGACGTTGCTGAGGATCTCAGCTTCGGACTTGCCCTCAGGCGATGGGCCTGCCCAAGTACGACCGGGGTGGAGGGTATCCCATACCGACTTCTTATTTTGGCGTGTGCTCGCGAAGTCGCCGTGTTTCCCGATACCCAAACCATTCCAGAGCGGGTTAAAGAAGCTTCTGAGGTACCCCTCGGCGGCATTCTGGAAGCCGCTTTGTACGACCAAGTGGCGACAGCGAAAGTCATCTACCCTGAGGTTTTTAGCCTTGGCTATAGAGCTACGATGCTCCTTGAGGCGTCCGAACAGCTTGTCTCCTTGATCCCAGGGTAGTCCTGCTTGCGGGTCCTTTGGATCGGCCTTGCCTATGTAGATGGGATGTTCAGTTCTGCAGATTGGCCCATAAGGTGAAAAGTCACCCCTGTAATAGAGTGCGTAGACGCCGCTTCCATAAAACACCTTGAGAGAGCCAAGCGCCAGGGTCTCCTGCGCTACGAGGGCCATCGCGACGAAGAGCCCCGTAATCCGTGGGTCGCTCGGATAAAAAACGTGCTGCGGGCGCGTGATCGGATCGAGCTGCTGGACGAGACGGTCAACCTCATCGCTTGCCTGCCTGGCCTCACGCAAAGCAGCCCTTGCCTTGCGGTCCGGCAGGCCAGCCGCGGCCTCTTGGGTGAGTTCACTGATGAGCTCACGAAGTCGGGCGTACCGCGAAATCTTTGAAGTCATCAGCGCGGTTGGTCATCCGGTTGTCAGGAGTCGGCCTCCGGCAAGAGGAGAAGCCCTTTTTGCCTCACGAACGGGTGCGGCGCCTTAAGTTTCCGGGTCTTCGTCTTCGCTTGACGATGGTTTTAGAACGTTCGGATCAACTTGTTTGCCCTGCAAGAAATGGCGGCAGGCCTCGAGCAATTCTTCGCGCGTCTTGACCGTGTTTGGCCCGCATTTTTCGGCCCAGGAGCGCCCAGGGTGGACGGTGTCCCAGAACGAGCGCTGCTGCTCATAGCGCCCCTTTCCCGGATCATGATTGCCGAAGCCGTCGAGCAGTTTATTCCAAACCGGGGAAAACATCTCGATTAACATCGACTCGCCAAGGGGAATCCAGATATCATCAACCGCGATGTACCGGCAGCGAAAATGATCCACCTTCAAAGTGGACTGCGCGTCTCGAATTGAGTCGGCATGCTCGCTCAACCGGTTGTAAAGAACCATTCCGGGAGTCGCACCAAGACCAAAGCCCCCTTTACGTGCCCCCGCAGGCACAGCCTTTCCGATATAAATCGGCCTTTCTGCAAGGCCACGCCTAGCTGCGTTTCGATTCTGCTCGATCAGCGGCGCGTAGGCCTTGAATGGGCCGTTGTAGTAGACTGCGTAAACACCCGCCGCGATGAATCTTTCGGCTGGAGGCAACGGACCGAGATCACGTTCTAGCAGCGCATCGGCGACACTCTTGCCGAGATTTTCCTTCGCGAGCGGATTGTACGGGGGTTCGATCCTGATTCCAGGCTTAGCCATTTCCAAGTTGAACAGTATACGCTATCCCAAAATAGGCGCCGGGCACGGATTCCTGCGGCCACTCTTACCGACGGATTAGGGTTTACACTGGTGTGCTATTGTGCGTGCTTCGAATCTTTGCCGTCTCGGGAGAGCTGCGGGTGCGAATACTTTCCTCAATTGCACTTTTTCTTGATCTTGTTGCGATATTAACGCTCGTTTGGGGCGGCGCGATGCGGGCGCAGGAGACCGGCAAGATCGAGCTTAACGCTCCCGCGGGCGTTCTGCCCACGAACATTGTTCCCGACGGCGGCGCCGTCCTGCCGAACGGACGTCGGATCACGCCGCGCGGCGTGAACGTCAAGGTGGCTCCGCACCCGTACGGAATGGTGTTGTCGCCTGACGGGTCCACACTGGTAACGGTGAATAGCGGCACCGCTCCGTTTTCGGTCTCGATCATCACTCATCTGACAGACCCGCACCCCACGGTGGCGCAGATTCCGCCGGGCGCCAAGCCGGCCGATGCTGATCCCAAGAGCGTCTTCATCGGCGCGGCTATTGCTCCCGACAACCGGACGCTCTACGTTTCCGAGGGAAACAACGGAGAGGTGGGAATCTTTGATTTGGTAACCCATCGGCGGCTCGGGGAAATGTCACTCGACGATGCCGCGACCGGAATGCAAAACAGCCTCACCGGCGATATGAAGCTCTCGCCGGATGGCCGCTATCTCTTCGTGCTCGACATCGCCCATTTCCGTCTCGTAGTTTTTGACACCCGCTCGCGGCGTATCGCCTCCAGCACTCGACTTGGCTTGTTTCCGTTCGGCTTGGCGCTTTCTGCCGACGGCCGCACCGCCTACGTTACCAACATCGGGATGTTCACCTATTCGCTTATTCCTGGCCTCAATCCCAACGATCCGAAAGATACCGGACTGAACTTTCCACCTTATGGCTTTCCCTCGAAAGAGGCCGCGGAAGGCGTCACCATCGACGGCCGGAACATCCCTGGGCTTGGCGATCCCAACGGTCCGGGTTCCAATTCCGTCTGGGCGCTCGATATTTCAAACCCAAGCCATCCCGAAGTAAAGGCGGAGTTACGCACGGGCATTCCGGTGGGGCCGAAGTCGGTGGGCGGCAGCAGTCCGGGCGCGGTGGTGGCCGGCCGCAAGTCAATTTTTGTCTCGAACTCCACTCAAGACAGCATCGTGGAGATCGACGCTCGCACCTTGCGCCTGAAGCGTACGCTGGTGCTTGAGCCCGCAGATGCAGTGCGTGGCCTGCGCGGGATACTGCCCTTTGGACTCGCTCTCAGTCCCGACGAGCAGCGCTTGTACGTCGCTTGCGCCGGCATCAACGCTGTCGCGGTGATTGACGCCCGCCACCTAAGCGTGGAGGGATATATTCCCACCGGTTGGTTCCCCTCGCGCGTCGCGGTGAGCGCCGACGGCAAGACGCTTTACGTGGCGAACGCCAAAGGATTCGGCGCCGGCCCGAACGGCGGACCGAATTTTCACGAAGGTCCCGAGGGAACCTACATCGGCGACATCACCCATGGCGTGGTTTCCATCATCACCATGCCGGATAGCGATTCATTTCCGGCCGAAACCAGCCAAATGCTCGCCAACAACGGGTTTCTTCCCGACCGCCTCACCGTGCATCCTGCTCACTTTCCCATTCCTTCGCCGGAGCGGTCGCAATCGTCGAAGGCGGTCCTGCCGGTGAGCGAACAGATCAAGCACGTCATCTTTGTGGTGAAAGAAAACCGCACCTTTGACCAGGTCTTGGGCGATGTGACCAGCGTCGGAGGCGACAAGGTGAATGGCGAGCCCTCCATCGCAGACTCGGGATACGGTGACAACGCCACCGTCAGACCCGAGAAAGACAAAAGCAAAGACAAGGCCACCGCTCAGCAGGAAGAGTCTCTGCCTGTCATCCCGCACGCCCGCGTCACACCGAATCATCATGCGCTTGTGGAGCGCTTCGGCATCAGCGACAACTTTTACGTCGACGGTGACGTTTCAGTGGACGGCCATCATTGGTTGGTGGGGAATTACCCTAATGAGCTGGAGGAAGCAGGATGGCCGGCCGCTTACGGAGGCCAATTCGATTTCAAGCCTGACCCGAATGCGCCCGGACGGCTGGAAATTGGCGCCTGCAACCCGTGGCCGGAGACCTACCTTGAAGCCGGGTCGCTCTGGGAGCACCTCGCCCAGAACAAAATCACGTTTCGCAATTACGGCGAGGCGCTCGAGATGCCCGATGACGACGAAGAAGCAGGCACGGAACCCACCGGAGTGCGCGAAGTGGTGAACGTGCCCATGCCGCAAGTTTTGTTCGAGAATACCTCGCGCATTTATCCGACGTTCAACACCAATATCTCGGACCAATACCGCTTCCAGCAGTTCAAGAAGGAGTGGCACGAGTTTGCGAGCGGACGCAAACCCATGCCGCAGTTCATGTATATCTGGCTGCCGGACGACCACACGGCAGACCCGCGGCCGGCCGACGGCTATCCTTATCGAGCTTCCTACGTGGCGGACAATGACTTCGCGCTGGGCAAGCTGGTGCAGCTCATTTCCCACAGCGCCTCCTGGAAGAATACGGCGATTTTCGTCACCGAAGATGACGCCCAATCCGGCACCGATCACGTGGACGCTCATCGCAGCCTGCTGCTGGTGATCAGCCCTTACTCGCGCCGCGGAGTCTCGCACGTCCACACCAGCATGGCCAGCATCTTGAAGACCTTCGACCTCATCTTCGGATTACCTTACCTCAACCAATACGATGCCGCGGCCACTGACCTTTCTGACTCCTTCACGGAAAAGCCCGATTTCACGCCTTACAACGCGCTGCCCCCTGATACTCGCGTTTTTGACCCTGTCAAAGTAGTCGAAGGCGCGCTCGAACACGATGAGCGCTCTGAGCCCCTCGATAACCCGAACCGCATGCGTCGCGAGCTTCAAGAGCAATCAACGCATCCCAAGGCGGAACCGCCAGGACCACCTCCGCAACAAGGATAGTGCGTACATATAAGTAGTGGCATGCATTACCACTACCCTTCAGGGAAATTCCGCTTGGCGCGCCGCCCCGCACCACTACGAGCAAATTTTGCGCAGAACGTGTGCGTGGTTCAGGTGCTGGTTTCTTTTCCGTAACTTCCGCAAGTATCTCGACGAATGGAAGTTGCGCAAGAACTGAGCCACAAGACCCGGTATTTGGCAACCTCCTTGCGGTGTTCAGGTTGGAGGTACCTGACATGAGCACAAAACAAGAGCTCGCTTTGCACCACTCAGCAGGCGCGGAGCGAAACTTAAGAAACTTATCGGTCGGGGACCACGAGGGTACGCTTGAGGCGCCCTTCTTTCAAACTCCGCACGGGAAGGGCCCGCGAGGCTCTGCGGCACGGATTGCCCTAGCCTCTATAAGTATACTTGCACTGGCTTTTGCGATGTTGGCCGCACCCACCATGTCTTCAGCCCAGATCGCCATCGGCGTGTCGGTTGCGTTCGCTCCGCCGCCGCTGCCCGTTTACACCCAACCGCTTTGTCCGGGTCCAGGCTACATCTGGACGCCCGGCTACTGGGCTTATGATCCGGCTTACGGCTACTACTGGGTTCCGGGCACGTGGGTGATGGCCCCCGCAGTCGGTCTGCTGTGGACGCCCGGTTACTGGGGCTGGGAAGGCGCAGCCTTTTTTTGGCACGCGGGCTATTGGGGACCGACTGTAGGATTCTACGGCGGCATTAACTACGGATTCGGATACACCGGATTCGGCTACGCGGGTGGTTACTGGAACCACGGAAATTTCTTTTACAACCGCGCTGTGAACAACATCCAGACCACGAACATCACGAACGTCTACGACAGAACCGTGGTGAACAACGTTACGGTGAATCGCGTGAGTTATAACGGCGGCGCCGGCGGAATCGCTGCTCGACCCACCGCCGGAGAGTCGGCCGCGGCGAACGTGCCGCATCGTACTGCGACAGTCGCACAGCTCCACCAGGCGCAACTAGCCCGAGGCAATCGGGCGCAATGGGCTTCAGTAAACCACGGAAGGCCCAACGTAGCGGCCACCGCCAAACCGGGAGCCTTCGCGGGCCACGGAGCGGTACACGCCAGCCGGGCGGGAGGCCCGTACAAGGCGGCCGCCAGTCGGCCCTCTACGGCCGCAAAGCACCAGGCCTCGCGGACCTCAGCCACTGCCCGTGCACCGCACCAGCAAGGTGCGCGGCCGGCGACCATTGCTCGCGGCGCTCGACCAACGCGGCAGACCGTTCCGCACCGTCCGGCTTCTTATCGCGTTCCCTCAAGGGCCACAAGACCGGCACACAGCGCGACCCGGCCGCCAAACACCAGGCACGTGAGCAAGCCTGCTCGGCCGAACGCCGCGCGGCCGGAACTGGAACGCCGGCAAGCACAGCAACGCCGGCAAACCGTACCGCACCGCCCGGCTTCGTATCGGCTGCCGCCGCGGTCTTTCGCTCCAGCCCGCCGCGCCATGCAGCCCCCCAGAGCGGCGCGTCCCAGCGCTGCTCCGCGAGCTGTGCCGCACAGATGGGCACAACCGGCGCCCAAGCACCGAGCTGAGCCCCCACACTAACGGGTGAGAGGTGTCAGTCGTTGGTTTTAGGTATCAGGTGTTTGGAGTCTGTTGGCACACGTGGGGCAGTTCGGAACCTGGGAGCGCGGGCGTCCCGCCCGCCGCCTTACAGTCTTGACTTCTCAACTGATTCTCGATGCCGCGCGACTGAAGAGTCGCTTCCCGATTTCTTACGCTGACGCTTTCGCTGTTGAAACGGCCCGCCAGCGGAAGGCTCCACTGGTAACGGGCGACGCGGAAATTCTGGAACTCTCCAAGCGCGAGCCCATCGAGCTTCTCTGGGTGGGCGCGAAACGGCCACATTGACCGGCGTCCCCAGAGGAGCAAGTCGGAGTTGTTTGGTGAAGGCTGCCCAAGAAACTGATATCGTATCGACTTACAGTACGGGACCAAAGCTAGCCCCTTCGACTCATGCGTCCATCCTATTGCATTCACATCTCGGCGTGCTTGGTTGTAGCGTGCGGCCTCGTGCAGGCGCAGGCAGCGTCCGGCTCTTCTGATCAGGAATGGCGGTCATACGGTCATGATCCAGGTGGCATGCGGTTCTCGCCGCTCACGCAGATTAGCCCGGCCAACGTGCAGCGCTTGCGCAGAGTGTGGACCTATCACACCGGAGAGACGTCATGGAGCTCCATCAAGCAACTCGCGCCCTTTGAGACCACACCTTTAATGGTCGATGGGACGCTTTACTTCACCACGCCTGCCAGCCGCCTCATCGCGCTCGATGGCGAAACGGGAAAACAAATTTGGGTGTTCGATCCCTTGGCCGGCACCACCGGTGTTCGCCAAACCTTGCAGAACCGCGGCGCCGGGTACTGGGAAGGCAACTCGGAGACAAGTTGCATCGGCGCAGAACACCAGCCGGACAGGCGCATCCTTTACGCCACCGTGGACTCCCGTCTCTTCGAGCTCGATGCCCGCAGCGGCGCGCCGTGCAAAGGCTTTGGTGACAATGGCGCTCTCAATCTGCGTGAGGGCGCTGCCGATGAGTGGCCCAAGGGAAAATATGAAGTGACCTCGCCGCCGGCGATTTACAGGGATCTCGTTATCGTCGGCGCGGGCGTGCAGGAATTCCCCTCCAAAGGACCCAGCGGAGCGGTGCGCGCCTTCGACGTCCGCACGGGAAAGCTGGTGTGGAGATTTGACACGGTGCCGAAGCCCGGCCAGCCCGGACACGACACCTGGGAAGAAGACGGATGGAAAGACCGCTCGGGCACCAATGCGTGGCCGCCCATCAGCGTTGATGTCGAACACGGAATCGTATTTCTGCCTGTGGGTTCGCCGTCCTACGACTTTTACGGTGCGGACCGGAAGGGCCAAGACCTCTTTGGCAATTCGTTGGTAGCGCTCGATGCCGCCAGCGGCAAGCTCATCTGGTACTACCAGTTGGTCCACCACGACCTGTGGGATTATGATCCTCCAGCTCAGCCCGTTCTGGTGACGGTGCGCCAGGAGGGCCGCGATATCCCGGCTGTGGTTCAAGTAACCAAAATGGGATTCGTGTTTGTGTTTGACCGCCTCACCGGCAAGCCACTGTTTCCTATTGAAGAGCGGGCGGTCCCGCAAAGCGACTTACCCGGTGAGAGCAGTTGGCCCACGCAACCGTTCCCCGTCAAGCCGCCGCCGCTGGCGCGCACCTCTGTGGCGCTCGACGACATCACCACCGTTACTCCCGAATCGCGCCAGTACTGCCTGGAGAACTTCGGCTCCGCTCCGCCGGGGCGAATCTTCAATCCTTGGGGTCTGTCGCTCAAGATTGAAATGCCGGGGACGCTCGGGGGCGCCACATGGTCAGGGGCATCCTTCGATCCCGCGTCCCACTATCTCTTCGTCAACGTCAATAACGTGGGCGCCGTCGGCCTGATGCAGCCACAGCCACCAGGCTCTCCGGAGGCCTACGAGTGGGGAAGCAAGTGGGGCACCTACGCGCGCTTCTGGGACGACAAGCACTACCCCTGCCAGCAACCGCCGTGGGGCACCTTGAACGCGGTCGATTTGAATACCGGCAACATCGCCTGGCAGGTGCCTCTGGGTGTCGTGGATGAGTTGGTGGCCAAGGGCGTTCCCCCAACAGGCGTGCCGAGCCTGGGCGGCTCGATCGCTACGGCCGGAGGCGTGGTCTTCATCGCCGGCACGATTGATAGCCGCTTCCGGGCTTTCGATTCGCGCAGTGGCAAAGAGCTGTGGGTAACCCGTCTCGAAGCCAACGGCCACGCAACGCCCATGACCTTTTGGGGAAGGAAAACGCACAGGCAGTTCGTGGTGGTGGCGGCGGGCGGCCGGGGCTTGTTCGACACCAAGGACCTCTCAGCAAAAGTCTCCGACACTTTGGATGCCTTCGCGCTGCCGGATAAGTGACCGCTGTCGCCGGGCCGCGCCGGACCAAGCAAACTCGGTAGTCCATAGCAGCCGAGCGGAAAGCTTGCCGCATTCGCTAAGGGTATAATCAGGTGAGATACCCCGAGCGGCGGGAGGCCTTATGGGCGGTCGAAAGAACCAACCCCGCGATTTCTGGCCGGCTTCACTTTGCGCTCTTGCAATGACAGTAGGCATCTGCGGCAGCGGTCCGACAGCGGCCGCACAACAGTCAACCCAGACTGCCGGGCAGACGAGCGCTGGTCAAACAACCACGCAGGTGGCGTCGCAGGCGTCCGGCGAGAAGAAAACCTCCTTGCCTGCGATCACGGTCTGGAAGGTGAACTACGGCGGCAGGATTCACAGTGAGTCAGTTCCTCAGGATCTCGAGGCTGGCGCCGAGAAGCTCGGCTACACCCTGAAAGTAGAGACCTTTCCCGCCGACGGTTTCGCCGAAAGGTTTTTTGACGCCTTTAGTAGGAACCAGGAGCCAGACATCTTGGCGGTCGACAACGCTCGGATGATCTTCGAGATCGCCACGCCTTCCGTGAACTTCACAGCGACGTCCAGCAATGCAAGCGTCCGCCAGGCGCTGGTGCAGGTGACAGAATCTTTCAGGGGTCTGGAGGATCGGCGGGGAGGCTGGGAGTTCCTGCTTCGGACCTCGCGCAACTATGAGGGTGCAAAATCACTGGCGCTTCAAGCACCGGTTTGTTCTGAAAGTTTGCAGGGTTCGCCCTTATCGGAACACCTCTTGGCAGTGGTGGAGCGTGCTGCGCGTGCTTACCTCGGGGGCTCCGACCCTAGCACAACGCTCGATGACCCCGAGCGGCTGCGGACCGAGACTGCCAATGCGAATTCAGATGCCAGGGCTGAGTTGTTGGGCAAGTCCAGGGCAAGTCTCGATCTCGTTCGAGTGCGGCTCCACCAGATTATGCCATGCGGATATTGGGGAAATGACCACCTGGCCTTTGTGCCGGTTCTTTCGACCTATGAATCAGAAAGGCACCTCGGCAAGCTGAGCACATTAATGATTCTGCGGAACCGGCGGGAGCAATGGCGGTTGCTGGCGGCCAGTACAGACCCTATCTCAAATACGGAGTTCATGAAGCAACTGCCAACGCTTGCTCGTTTGCTTCAGAAGCCGTGGACGCCCAGCAGCAACCCGGTGGCTGCGAAGATTCTGGCCCCCGAGGATGGTGAGAACCCGGAGCCGGCCGCAGGCCAGCGATTCGGGGACTTTGAGTGGCAGCCGAGCGACTCGGGCGATGTGGTGGCGGAGATCGCTGAGTTCGCCTATAAGGACGACGCGCGTCTCTTTATGCTGTTTCCCTCCGCTGACGCCTCACAACCTGAGCGCGTCTCGGCAGGAAAGCTTTGGACCAGTCGGAGTACGTGGCTGTGGCGCGTTTGGTCCATTTCGGACACGGGCGCTGTTTCCTTTTCTGAATCCAGATCATTCCCGAATTGAACTCTGTGCTCGTAGGGCCTTCCCTGTTCGCGCTGCTTCGGCAGTCTCCTGCACACGGCTCTATGTTGGGCAAGGCTGCTTCCCAATGACTCGCTGACTGTCGCTGCCTGACGCCCGACCTTTGCGTTTCTGCTTGACTTTCCGGCCGAGCGGATGTTAGATGTATGGTTATTGGATGGTCTTGTATATCGCACAGGGTTAGGTGGGAACGTGAAAGCATCTGTCAAGACCATGAACCAACAGGACGTTGTGAGGATTGGTGCGATTGTCCCATCCTCCCTCGTCCACGCTTCCGAAGGCGAAACCCGACTACCCAACCTCTGCCATAATGAAAGATATATGATCGAAGCCTAAGACTCCTTTAGAATCAACACGCTTTCCGAACGAACCCAGTATCTTATTGATAATAAACTTGTTGCGCTGGATAACCCAGTATGTTATTGATAAGTCGTGACGTTATCCCAATTTCGACACTATCTCTATGGGGTTCCGGCGCTGCCAACCTGAGACATCCTAGGTTTCCATCGGACGTCGGCAGAGGCTAGCTCGATGGGCCCGCCGAGCGGGTGCTTTCGGCAAGCTGGGATTCGGGCTGGGCGGCACGGTTGGTCGAGATGAGATAGATGGCGAAGGCTCCGATGAGGCCTCCTATGGTGATGAGAGCCCACGCCAGATCGTAACTATGCCGGGTGTCGAAGATGTAACCTGCCATGACGCCGCCGAACGTCTGGCCCAGCGAATCCGCCATGATGATGAGCGCCAGCAACTTTCCCAGAGCTGCCAGGCCGAAGCAGTCGGCGGCGACCAGCGGAATCAGCATGTAATCGGCGCCCATGGCGAAGCCAAAGGTCACCGCGAAGGCAACGATCGATGCGTTGTCGTGGCGAATGAACAGCAGTGGAATCGCAGACGCAAGCAGCAGGTAAAAGAGCGCCATCACGTTCTTGCGCGTAAACCGGTCCGCCACGTAGCCCACCGTCACTCGGCCTGCGAGGCTCGAGACGAGCAGAACGCTGAGCATGCGAGACGCCCAACCTACGTCATGACCGGCGTCCCTCAAAAAGAGAATGAAATGAGAGATGACCGTTCCGATGGCCCAGATAGTGAGCGTGCTGCCCACCAGAAGCAGCCAGAAATTCAGCGTGCGCACGGCCCGGCCCACAGGCACGGGATTTGTTTCGATCGCCGGTGGCTTGGAGACCTCCTCCGTGGCGCCATCGGGCAGCAGTCCTAGTTGTTGGGGCGACGAGCGAGTGATCCAGATTCCGACTGGAAAGAGAATCACGAGCATCATAATCCCGTTTGCTTCAAACGCCCGCCGCCAGCCGAAGTTGGCCACGAGTGAGTGGATCAACAAGGGGGCCGTCGCACCCCCAAGTCCGAGTCCCAAATAGGCGTAACCCATGGCGCGTCCGCGGAGGGCACGAAACCAATTCGCAATCAAAACCTGGTTGGGGATGGGCCCGGCCAGCACGTAACCCACAACCTCGGTAAAGCAGAGCAGGTAGTACTGCCGAAGCGTTGAGATCATTCCCATGAAGACAAATGAGAGCCCCCCGAATGCGATTCCCCATAGGATCACCGCTCGGGCGCCCACGCGATCGATCAGCGCGCCGGCCAGCAATCCAAACAAGGGAGCTACCACCACAAAGCCGTAAAAGATTCCGCTATTCGCCTGTTGACGGGTGAAGCCGAGGGAGTCAATGAGGGAAACGTAGTAAACCGGAAGGCCGTAGTAAACGATTCCGGTTGTGAGGAACAAATTCAGGAAGGCTGCAGCCACAATCCACCAGCCGTAGAAGACGCGGCTCTGCTTTGCTTCGCTCATGGGGTTTCATGTCCGGCGGCTCCCTTCAGCCATCCGCTTCCGGCGTTGGGACCGGTGACTTCGGATTTCACAGACTATCTTAAGTAGCGAATCGTGTCTGTAAGGAAGTGTGGTAAGGCGGGACCGCGCCCTTTTAGCAAGCCTGGTGCGTGATGAGAAAATGCGGCTAGCGCTTGGCAACGTACACGGTGGTATTCGGGTTGTAATTTCGCCAGTCGAACCAAAAGTCCTTGAGGGCTGTCACCTGTTCCAGGCAGGTTCCTTGGGCCTTGCCCGAAACCGCGCAGCCTTGGAAATCCCACTGGCTTCCGGTATCGGCGTCCATCAGCAGTGGCGCGTTTGCGACCTGTTTCAGCCATGCCGCGTCGCTCGGGTGCGATTGCTTGTCATCGAAGATGCGATAGAAAGCCGGCTCGCCTTCAACGCCAGGTATGCGGTCGCGAAACACACGCACGGATTGCCCATCCGGACCCACGACCAGCAGGACCGGCTCAGAGCCGACGTGATCGAGCACCACCTTGCCTTGAAGAACCGCGTCCAAAGGATACGCCCGGCTGGCCCCAAAGGCTTGGATACCCAGCATGAGGGATCGTGGCTTCAGGCCCAAGGCCGGATTCGCAAAGCTGAGCACGGTGGGATCCTTCTGGATTTCCGCTTCCCAGTCTTTCTTGGCGTAGTCGGATGCGTACTTGCCAACATTCTTCAGCACCGTACCGTTCGGTTCCTCCGCGGCCCAGAGACCGAACGACAGTTCGTCCGAGGGAACAAGGGTCAGATGCCGGCCGGCCATCGGTCCAGAGACAGCCACGCCGGTGATCTGCTGCCAGTAGGAGCCGGTCTGGTCGTCCCGCATCAGAAAGTTCTGGTTGTTGATGCCGGCGAGATGGAAAGTGAACACCAGGCCGTTGCTTTCGCGTCTCCACACCAGACCGGTGTGGCAGAGCGTTCAATAGGTGGCAATAATCGGCACACCGTCCACTACGTCGTTGATGATGTGGTGGTAGGCGATGGTTCGGATGGGATAAGCTCGGGCGCTCGTGCCCAGCTTCACGGCCAGGACTTTGTCATCGGGGTCAATTTTCACCTGCTGGATGGAAGCAAACAGGGGATGCCTGTCTGGGTGAAACATGAACTCGTACACGTTGACGTGCGAGAGCACCGCAAACGCGCAAACGAACCCCGTGCCCACGGTTGCCAGGATGCGTTGCTTTCGCCCGCGCTCCAGCCGCCAGTACCAGGCCAGCCCGGCAAGCGCGAGAATAGCGCAGATGCCCTCGACGATAGGTCGAATCTGAATCACCGCCAGCGCGGCTGCCAGCTCGCGCGGCCCTTGGCGGCGGAACGGTTGGATCACATACAGGGGGTAAGCGACGCCCGCGGCCGACGCAACCAGCAGCGTAATCAGGAACCAGGAGTATGCCAGTTTCCGGCGCGCAGAGCCTGCCATCGCGTTCACCTCAGCCTACAAAGTTCTCAGGGCAGCGAAAATCGGTCTACCTTTATATGACGCGCGCGCGCTCAGGAGCAATACTAAGGAAGCTTTAGTTGCAGTCAGTATTGGCACTATGAGGCGCTGGCAGCCCCTTTCGGTACTGTCCTAATTTGACCCGTAACGCCGGCTTCCAGCCGGCAGATAGCCGCCAAGATGGCGGCGCTACGTTCAAATTAGGACAGTACCCCGGAACAGAACAATTTTTCTTGACCTGTTACCCGGTGCTATAATTTCTCTTCACGGAACTGATTCGAACGTTCGGAGTCCCGCAGCGTGCGAATGCCTAACAGATTTCCGGCCTTCACCCCAATCCCCCGCCCGAATTGGAGCCAGTCATGAAGCGAAATGAAACCGAGCCTATTGAGCCCAAAGCCGATACGACCACGGAACACGGCGTCTCGCGGCGCGACTTTTTGCGCGGCGCGGGCGTAGCGGTTTCCGGCACGTTGATCGCGGGAGAGGGCTTGCTCCACGCCGCACCGCCCGAGAGCGAGGCAGGAGTCGTGGGTCCCGGAGCGGTGCCCTTCACGCTGCGCATCAACGGCAAAGCGCAACAGGTCACGCTTGAGCCGCGCGTAACGCTGCTCGACGCTTTGCGCGATCATCTCGACACCACGGGCGCCAAGCGCGTCTGCGACCGCGGTACCTGCGGCGCCTGCACGGTGATGCTGGATGGCAAGCCCATTTACTCCTGCAGTACGCTGGCCATCGAGGCGCAGGGACACGAGATCACCACCATTGAGGGTCTGGCCGCAGAAGGGAAGTTGACCCCGGTAATGCAAGCGTTTGTGGATAACGACGCTCAGCAGTGCGGCTTTTGCACTCCAGGATTCGTCATGGCCACCACCGCGCTCTTACGGCAGCATCCGAATCCGTCTCCCGAGGAGATCGAGCGCGGCCTGAGCGGAAACCTCTGCCGCTGCGGTACCTATGTGGGACAGAAGGGTGCGGTGATGCAGGCGGCCAAGGCGATGAGGGCGTGAGGTGTTAGGTGTCAGGTGTTAGGTCAGAAGCGAGAAGCAAGAAGACAGAAGTCAGCTCAGCCACCGGCGACGCCCGATTGAACGGAATGTGACGCTCAATTCCTCGCACGTTTAGAATCAGCAGGTTGACCGAGAGTCACAGGGCAGGAGACAGAAGCCAGAAGTCAGAAGCAAGAAGTAAGAATGCTACTCAGGGAGAGTTGATTGAAAGGATGCTTCGTTAGTTCGAGCGAGCTGGGGGCAAGAGCCGTGGATCCCACGAACCTGTCGGAATTCTGGCTTCTGGCTTCTTACTTCTGGCTTCTGACTTCTGCCTCCTGGCTTCTTGCTTCTGGCTTCTGCCTCCTGTCTTCTGACTTCTGCTTTGAAAATTCAAGACCCTACGAACGAACCCAGCATCTTATTGAAAACAAAGCTCAGGAATTTTCGGAACCCAGCATCTCGCTGAAAATTAATAGCTTAACTAAAGAAACCCAGCATAGTTTTGATAACAAAATACTTAGCCTTGAATTCGCGGGGTGAAAAATGGCGACAGCGTGCAAATACGAATGGCCCGAAGCCAGCGAACGCAAACTGATCGGCAAGCGCATCAGCCGGATCGACGGGCCGGCCAAGGCCAGTGGCCGTGCCAAATACACCTATGACACCAACCCGCCCGGCCTTCTGCAGGGTAAGGTTCTACGCTCCCCTCACGCCCACGCCCGCATCACCTCCGTCGATACGTCGGAGGCCCAGAACCTTCCCGGCGTTCGGGCCATACGGGTGGTTCAGCCGGTTGGCACCGAGATTCAATGGGAAGGCGATGAGATTGTCGCCATCGCCGCCGACACCGAGGAGATCGCTGAGGACGCCGCCCGCAAAGTGAAAGTGGTCTACGAGGTGCTGCCGCCCTTCGTCGTGGACAAGGATATCGAGGTGGCGCGCGAGGCCAAGCGCGCCAAACCCACCACCGACGAAACCACCGGAGACGTGGAGAAGGCGTTCCAGAGCCCCGATGTGGTGATCAGCGAAGGTTTTTACGGAACGTCCGTCATTTGCCACTGTTGCCTGGAATCGCACGGACAGGTGACCCATTTCATGGACGACCAGCACTTGAAGGTGTGGCAGTCCACCCAGGCGGTTTCCGTTAATCCCAATCAGTATGCGCAGGTCCTGGGCCTGAAAGCGCCGGACGTAGAGATCCTCTGCCAGAACATGGGCGGCGGATTCGGCAGCAAGTTTCAGGTGGACCGCTGGGGCATCGAGTGCGCCCGGCTTTCCAAAGACGCCGGCGGCAAGCCGGTGAAGATCATGCTGGAGCGCGCTGCGGAGTTGGAAGTGGCGGGCACACGCCCCTCTCTCTACGGGAAAATCCGCGTAGCGGCCAGCAAAGACGGCACGCTTGTGGGCTGGCAGTCTGAAGCTTGGGGCACGGGCGGTGTGGCCGGCGCCGGTGTTCCGCCGCTACCTTACGTCTTCACCGGCATTCCCAATCAAAAGAAGCACTACGAGGCCGTATCCACAAATACGGGCGGGGCCCGCGCCTGGCGGGCGCCCAATCACCCGCAGGCGGCCGTGCTCACCATGGGAGCGCTGGACGATCTCGCGGCCAAGCTCAACATGGATCCCATCGAGTTCCTCACTAAGAACATCGGCCTGGCGCCTGAGCCGCTGCAGAGGATTTATCGCGACGAGCTTCCGAAGGCGGCCGAACTGGCCGAGTGGAAGAAATACTGGCATCCGCGCGGCCTGGGCGGCAGCGGGCCCGTGAAGCGCGGCTTGGGCGTCTCGCTCCATACCTGGGGCGGACGGGGCCACAACAGCAACTGCAACGTCACCATCCATCCTGACGGTTCGGTTGAGGTCGCGCTGGGCAGCCAGGATCTCGGCGTCGGCACGCGCACGGTGATTGCGATTGTGGCGGCCGAGACGCTGGGCCTGCCGGTGGAAGCGATCACGGTGAACATCGGCGACAGTCACCTGCCCTATTCCGGCGCCTCGGGCGGCAGCACCACGGTGGGCGGGGTGTCTTCATCCACGCGCCGCGGGTCGGTGGACGCTCGCGACGCGCTCTTTGCCGCTGTGGCTCCGTCGCTGGGCGCTTCCGCCGATCAGTTGGAAGCGTCGGATGGCCATATTTGCGTGAAGAGCGACCCGTCGAAGTCTCTCACCTGGAAGCAGGCTTGCGCCAAGCTGGGCGCCAAGCCCATTCAGACTGCGGGGAAGAACCCGGGCGAGTGTAACTTGACTTCGAGCGGCGTGGGCGGCGTGCAAATCGCTGACGTTTCCGTGGACACCGAGACGGGCATCATCAAAATGAACCGCATGACCGCCGTTCAGGACTGCGGATTGGTGATGGACCTCAAGACCGCGGAGAGCCAGGTGTACGGCGCCATGATCATGGGCATCACCTATTCGCTTTTCGAAGAGAAGGTGGTGGACGCGCAGACGGGACGCACCTTGAATCCTAATATGGAGTTTTACCGGCTGGCGGGCTATGGCGACATTCCGGAGATGGTCGTGCACATGATGACCGGGCCCGGTTACGACGAGCGCGGTCCGGTGGGCCTTGCCGAGCCGCCCACCGTCTCGCCGGGCGCGGCCATCTCCAATGCCGTGGCCAACGCCATCGGCGTGCGAGTGTCCACGCTGCCCCTCACGCCAGACAAAGTTCTGGCGGCACTTTCCGGGAAAGGAGTAACAGCCTAATGGAAGCCTTCGAATTTGCCCAACCCACCAGTGCTCGCGAGGCGGTGAAGTTGCTGGCCGCCAAACCCGAAAGCTCCGAGGTGCTCGCCGGCGGAAGCGATGTGCTGGCGCGCATGAAAGACTCGATTTCCACACCCACCCGCTTGGTGAGCCTTCATAACGCGCGCGATCTCCGCGGGATCGAGTACCGTTCGGGCCAGGGCCTGCGCATTGGCGCCATGGTGACGCTCGAGGAACTGGGTGCGAATGCGGAAGTGAAGCGGCATTACCCCGGACTGGTTCAAGCCGCTGAGAACGCGGGCAGCCCGCAAATCCGCAACGTGGGCACGGTGGGCGGCAACCTGTGCCAGCGGCCGCGCTGCTGGTATTATCGCGCCGGGTTCGGCCTGCTGGCGATGCAGGATGGCAAGTCCCTGGTGCCGAACGGCGAGAACCGCTACCACGCCATCTTCGGCAACTCGGGACCGGCCTATTTTGTGGCACCGTCGAATCTTGCGCCCATGCTGATCGCGCTCGGCGCCAAAGTGCGGTTGGTGGGGCCCCAAGGCTCGCGGGAATTGCCGCCGGAGAAGTTTTTCGTGACGCCGCACGCCGAGGGCGAGCGCGAGCATGACTTGAAGCCCACGGAAATCATCACCGAAGTGATGGTGCCTCCCGCGCAGGGCCCGAACGCCTACTACGAAGTGAGGCAAAAGGCGCAATTTGACTGGCCGCTGGCCACGGCCGGGGTGGTGCTTCGCATGAGCGGCCGCACCATCTCAAGCGCGCGCGTGGTGCTGGGGCAAGTGGCGCCCATCCCGTGGGCTTCGCCCGAGGCTGAGCAGGCGCTCGCGGGTAAGACCGTGAGCGAAGAAGTAGCTGACAGCGCTGGGCTAGCGGCTGTGCAGAAAGCCACACCGTTGAGCCACAACGAATATAAGGTAACGCTGGCGCGCGTGGCCGTGAAGCGCGCCGTGCTGCGCGCGGCGCAGGCTTAGGCCCTGTAGGGCCGGGGCTTGCCCCGGCCAAGGCCGACCCAAGGGTCGGCCCTACGAGCCGGCCGGTCGGCGCGATAGGCAGCACAGATCGAAGGAGCCATTATGAGCGTGGAAACTCAAATCCAAACCGGGCAAGTCTGCAACTGCCTGCGATCGAAAGAAATGTTTACGCACGACGAGCCCGGCTGGGACATCCGCCAGTCATCAAGCGGCATTTTCTGGTGCCTGCACACCCAGAACTGCCTCGGACCCGACGGCCAGATTGCCAATCCCGATAATTGCCAGGCGGGCCGCTCATGCCATCGGATCGAGTGATCGCAGCGTGTCCTCATCGGAGTCGCATGAGCCTGCTAAGTGGCTCGTGATTTCGATTTCCTGTTTTTAACCTGCATTTCTCAGCAGGATTCGAAAAGGGCGGGGCTTCAGCCCCGCCGTCACAACGGCGGTTTGATAATTGACGTGTTCCGCTCTCGGCGGGGCTAAAGCCCCGCCCTTTTCGAATCCTGGTGAGAAATGCAGGTCAAGAAGGTCTCGTCCCTTTCTCCTGCTACCCGCCAACTGACAAGGGTTGAACTTCATCTGCCTTCACGCAACCTTCACGCACCCTTCATTTGCCGCGAGCCTTGAATCCAGGTAGGATGAGGAATATGCCCACAACCCGAGTTCGCAAGCCGGATGGGGTGGAGCCCAGGACCGACACGGCTACCGCGCTGGTTGAAGCGCCCGCTGTGGCCCCAAGGCAGGATTTGGACGATCCTGAGCTGTTCATCAACCGCGAGCTGAGCCTGCTCGAGTTCCAGCGGCGGGTGCTGGAAGAGGCGCAAGACAAGACAAATCCGCTCCTGGAAAGGCTGAAGTTCCTTTCCATCCTGAGCTCCAATCTCGACGAATTCTTCATGGTCCGCGTGGCGGGCCTGCTGAAGCAACTTGCAGGCGGCGTAGCCGAAGTTGGAATCGACGGCCGGTCTGCCACCGAGCAGCTTCAGCTCATCCGGCGCATGGTGCGGGAGCTGTCGGGCGGAGCGCACACGGTACTGCGCGAGGAGCTTTTGCCGGAATTCGAGCGTGAGGGCATCAGGTTTCTCGACTTCACGTCGCTGAGCGCGGAACAACAGGCGAGTCTACGCGACTATTTTCTGAAGAGTGTCTTTCCCGTTCTCACGCCGCTGGCCTTTGATCCCGGCCGTCCTTTCCCGCACATCTCCAATCGCAGCCTGAACCTCGCAGTGATGGTGGGTGACCGGCAAGGCGCCGAGCACTTCGCGCGCGTGAAGGTTCCCGATACCTTGCCTCAGGTGGTTCCCATCTGTTGCGTTCCGAGTAAGAGCGACGCCGCTGAGGATGCGCGGTCCCAGCGATCGTTCGTCTGGTTGGAACAATTGATCGCGGCCAACCTAGGCTTGCTGTTCCCCGGCCTTGAAATCTTGGAGTCTTATCCGTTCCGGCTCATCCGGGATGCCGAGGTAGCGATCCAGGAACTCGAAAGCGACGACCTGCTGGAGACGGTCGAAGAAGCGATGAAACAGAGGCGCTTCAATTCGGCCGTGCGCCTCCAAGTCGACTCCAACATGCCGGAGAGAATTCTGGAAATCCTCACCAGCAACCTGGAGATCGATTCGGAGGATGTCTACCGCGTGGACAACCCGATTGGCCTGGCCCGGCTGATGGATGTTTACTCGATTGACCGCCCCGACCTGAAAGACAAGCCCTTCGTGCCTCTGATTCCCGCCAGCTTCGATCCTGACTTGGAAGGTGACATCTTTGCCGTCATCCGGCGCGAGGACGTGCTGCTACATCATCCCTTTGAATCGTTCCAACCCGTGGTGGAGTTCCTGCGCCAGGCAGCGCGCGACCCCGACGTGCTGGCCATCAAAATGACCCTGTACCGCGTGGGCAGCAATTCACCGATTGTAGCCGCGTTGCTGGAGGCGATCGAAAAAGGGAAGCAGGTGGCGGTGCTGGTGGAATTGAAGGCGCGCTTCGACGAGGAGAGCAATATTGAGTGGGCGCGCAAACTGGAAGACGCGGGCGTCCACATCATCTACGGCATGGTGGGGGTCAAGGTGCACTCCAAAATCGCGTTGGTGGTGAGGCGCGAGAGCGGAACCATCCGCCGTTACGTGCACTTGGGAACGGGCAACTACAACACCACGACGGCCCGAATCTATACCGATTTTGGGTTGTTGACCTGCAACGAGCAAATCGGCGAAGACGCCACCTATTTCTTCAACGCGCTCACGGGATACTCACAGAAGCATGCGCCCCGCAAACTGCTGGCCGCGCCCGTGAACATGAGAGAACGAATGGAAGAGCTGATCCTGCGGGAAATTCAACGGCAAGAGTCGGGCGAGCGGGGGCACTTGATCTTCAAAATGAATGCCCTCGAGGACCCGCAGATGATCCAACTCCTGTACCGCGCTTCGCAAGCGGGCGTCAAGGTTGACCTGCTGGTGCGCGGTTTGTGCTGCCTGCGGCCCGGCGTTCCCGGCGTCAGCGAGCACGTTCGCGTCATCAGCATCGTGGGCCGGTTTCTGGAGCATAGCCGCATCTACTACTTCCGGAACGGCGGGGCTGAGGAGCTTTATCTGGGCAGCGCCGACCTGATGCGGCGCAATCTCAGCCATCGGGTGGAGATTATTTTCCCCATTGAAGACCCGAAGCTTTGCGCCCGGCTCAAGGATATCCTCGCGATTTATATGAAGGACGCAGCGAAGGCGCGACATCTCCAGAGCGACGGATACTACGTACGCGACGGCGGCAGCGGAAAACCAGACGCCATGAATAGCCAAGCCTATCTGCTTACCCATCACCCTAGCGCGGTGAAGCCGGGCAAGAAGCTTACTTCGACGGCCGCCAAGCGCCGCGGGCAAAATGGATCACGAAACGGCGGCAGGGCACACCCGCCGGCCGCCTGACGACGTTTTCGGCATGGGCGGCAGAGCCTACACGTGTTTTCACTGGGACGCGCACTTCACAACGACCTTCGCAGTAGCAGACAGCCTTGGGATCAACGCTCATCTGCCCACCTCCACCACTGCCAGCGCATGGGGGGCCAGCGCGAGGGTCAGAGTCGGCGAGTCGCCCTTCGCCAGCGCTCGCACTTGCGGAGCCGACAATTGGCCAGCCTCGCGTAGCTCTCGCTGCTGCTCGCGGCTGGGAAAGTCAGGCGAACCCATTGCTTTCCAAGCCTTGAGCGAGGAACCGTGATCGTCGTCGACAACCCTGATGTGGGCCTCGCGCTCGCGCGGTAGGCCCCGGAACGAGAGCGTCACCTGCTTCGGCCCGCTGCCGCTGCTGTCCGGCGGCGCGTAGTTCCACACCGCGATCTCCAGCGACCCGTCAGCGCGGCGTGTGGCCAGAACGGAGTTTGAATCCACTGGCAGGCGCTGGTCGCCCAATTCGTGCAGCATCTTGAAGTCGTTGAACGCTGCCTTGGGAATGTTGCCTGCTGCCATCAGGCCGAAACCTCCATAAAACGGGCGCTTCACCACGCCCTGTTCCTCGAAGACGTCGGAGAACGACCAGTACGACATGATGTCTACAAGGCCGGCGCACTGGCTGATGGTGTGAGCCAGCCACGGTCCCATGTAGGCGGAGTCTGTCACCGGCACCTCATTATCATAGGCCGCGTTGTATTCGGAAAAGATGATGGGCAAGTCAGGCTTCGAAGATGCCTTCACTTGGTCGTGAACCTTCTTCACGGCCCGGATCACCATTTCGTCTCGGGGAATGTTTTCGTTAGTGCCGAGGACGTCGCGCGCCGTATCGTTGCCGTAAACGTGAGTAGAGACAAAATCCACCGGGACCTTGTTGGCAGTGCAATGCTGGATGAATCGATCGGCCCAGGCAGCCTGCGCGGTGGAAGGTCCGCCGACCCGCAACTGCGGACTTACGCGCTTGATCGCGCGCGCCGCCGCATCATAGAGCTGGTAGTAGGTCTCCTCTTTAGGCTCGCCGGCCCAGAAATCGATATTCGGCTCGTTCCACACCTCGAAGTACCATGACGAAACCTCCTCGAGGCCATACCGATCCACCAGGTGCCTGACGAAGGCCTCGATGAGCGCGCCCCAGCGGTCCCAGTCCTTCGGAGGTGAGACGTAAGGGCGGTACCAAAACGGCTGGAGGAGTGGCTTGGCCGCGAGCTGGCGCGGCATGAAGCTGAGCTCGACAAACGGACGGATGCCGTTTTGCAGCAGACCGTCATAGATTTGATCGACGTAAGAGAAGTTGTAGACTGCGTTCCCTTGCGGGTCTTCGCTATAGAGTCCGACGTCGTCATCGAAGATGGCGTGAAAGCGGATGTACTCAAATCCCGTCGCTTCCTTGACGGTGCGGAGATCATGCCGGTAGCTTTCGCGAAGCGACAGGATGGCGCGTCCTGAGCCAAACATGCG
>DATJYK010000369.1:0-13595 GCA_035578005.1 Terriglobia bacterium | reverse complement strand
ATCACTTTCCCAACTCTACGTTCATCTGATCTTCAGCACCAAAGGCCGTGAGCCGTTGCTGCTGGGAGCGTTACGGAAACAAACCCACGCGTATCTGGCCGCCGTCCTCAACAACCATGGCTCTGTGGCCCTCAAAGTCGGAGGCAGCAGCGACCATGTTCATGCCCTCTTCCGCCTTTTGAAAAACCGCGCCCTGGCCGAGGTGGTGGAGGAGATCAAGACGAGCTCCTCGAAGTGGGTTAAGACGCAGGCTCGAGGGCTGGGCGGGTTCCATTGGCAAAGTGGCTACGGAGGCTTCTCGGTGAGCTCCGGCGAGTTGGACAGCGTCGTGAACTACATCGAGCAACAGGAGGCACACCACCGGGCGACGAGTTTCGAGGAGGAATACCGCCGGATTTTGAAGGGCTACGAAGTCGACTATGACGAGCGCTACGTGTGGGACTGAACACTGCGCTGGGATCGCCCTTTCAGGGCTCAGCGTTTGGCGCGGCATCTGATTTCCCTGGGCGTTGCCCAGGGCTTTGTTAGTACGGCCCTTCGGGCCTCAAAATGTACAAACTCCAGGCGCAGATCTTTGATCTGCGCCAGCCAGCCCCGTGTCCCCCGACGCGGTCATTCCCGCGAAGGCGGGAATCCATTTTTGAAATTTTTAAAAAATCAGCATTAACAAAAGTGGATTCCCGCCTTCGCGGGAATGACTGCGCACGCCGGCTGGCGCAGACGTCCGCCTTTTGACGTCTGCGATGGTACTCGGGATTGAGGCTGCTTCCTGCACGGCGAGCAAGCGGCACTTACGGAATTCTGCGCTCGCTCAGAGTCGCGGGTGGCGCAGCCGATCAGGTGGATCACATTGCTCGCCACGGCATTCAGCCGGAAGAGGTCGAGGAGGTTTGCTTTGGCCGGCCACTCGTGCAGCGCGCCAAGTCTCGCTGTAGAAGCCCCGTGTTTTATGTTCTCGGAGAGACGCTGTCCGGACGACATCTATTCTGCGTTATCATCAGATTTCCGGGTGGCAAGGGCTTTCCGGTTACTGCAAGACCCATGACCGGGAAAGAGAAGAGGCGCTACCGTTGATGGAAAAAAGAGTGAGAGGTAAGAAGCGTAGCGCGGACCTGATTTGTAGGTCCGCGGCTTTTGTTCGCGCAGGCCAGGAAATACCGCGGACCTACAAATCAGGTCCGCGCTACGCTTGCTTGCCCGTTGACAGCTTACTGCGGCACGCCCTAGACTCTGAGGCATGGAAGTACACCTGACCCCCGAACTGGAAGCGCAACTCGATCGCCTCGCATGCGAGACCGGACGCGCAAAGAACGAGCTCGTGTTGGATGCGATGGCCGGGTACTTTAACGAGCTCGTCCAGGTGCGCGAAACACTGGACAGCCGCTATGACGATCTTAAGAGTGGCAAGGTGAAGCCCATTCCCGGGGATGAAATTGAGGCTTACTTCGCCGCCAAAAGTGCTCCTCGCCTCTCGCGGCGTCCATGACCGGCTATGAGTTTCACCCTGAGGCCCGTACAGACCTTGACGAGGTATGGAGCTTCATCGCCGAAGACAATCCCACCGCCGCGACCACACTTGTTTAAGCGTGAACGACCTGCCAGCGCTTAGCCTGGTTGGCGAACGCCTGCCCAACTAAAGGCCAGTCGTGCAGGCTAGCGGGATCAAAGTCTGCACCGTTGGGCCACACCAGCGTGTGCACCTCTGGATCGATACGCACTTCGTTGAAGAGCTTCAGCTCATTGAGCGGCCCGTACAATTCACCGGCCAGAACCGGCTGGAAGTTGATCGTCTGCGCCGTGGCATCATCGAACTGAAGCCGCAGGGTGTAGGGCGCCACAATTTCGAAGTTCACCACGCGATAGATGGGATGACTCATGGGTTTACTTGAGCGGCTCAATCGGCCGCGGGGGCCTTCCTTCCTGCAAGGTGTTCCAATCCGCCAACAGTTCATTCTGGTGCAATTCAGCCCACGCTTCAACCAGGCGCCTTTGCCGGTAGTGTCTCAGTTTGAAGTGGCATGGCCATCTTGGCCATGAAATAACACGGGCAGGATGCCCGTGCCACGTCAAACTGAGACACTACCCCTTTGCCGTCTCGGCACCGAACCGGCGATCATTTCCACCGGGTCCACACTGAAAATCGCTACCTCATCCTGATAGTAAGCGTGAAAGTGTGGGACGTGATGTTGTGCGCTCGCCTCCGCGAACATGCGGATGATGATACCGAAGAGCCGGCTTAATTCAGGCACAAACCCATTCTACGCTTCAGGAGCAACCGTACCGCTGCCGTCACGTCCAGGCTCCCCGGTTCCCCATGTGGCAGGGCCAAAGCGGGCGTAGCGCAGGGCTCGTTTCCCAAGCCCTGCGGCTTTTCGATTCGCCTTTCCGGCCTTACGAATTGCTCAAGGTACGACGCCGGTTGAAATACCAAAAAGCCGCAAGGCTGAAAGCGAGCCTTGCGCTACGCCCGCTTGCTGTTGTGCGCCAGCCTGGCCCACAGTCAGAAGAACACTGACCGCTGCTACCGGCTCATACGTTCCACGCCAAACTCAATGATTTTTCGGTTTTCTAATTTGGTCACCGATCTGTACCTGGAGCCGGTGGCACTGCTGTACTCACACTCCAAACTCGCGCGAATCACACCTCCGGTAAGCCCCAGTCTGGTTGACACTCAGGTGCGTGTTCACCCACTGCTCCGTGCGGATGTATGGGATCATCCCGCAGGCAAGCTCATCGCCCGAATCCCTCCTAAACTTCCACTGGACCATTAGCGCCGGGCCTGTCCCTACATTCCGCACTTTGAACGGCACGGCCACTTCTACGTGGATCTGCGGCTCCAAGAAATCCTCGTCCGAGGGCTCCGACTTCTTGCGCATCAGCGTAAGCACTGGCTTTGCCGTTCCCTCGCTTTGGAGTTCAGCGGCCCTCATGGTCTTCCAGAGCACGAAGATACTGACAATGAAAGCTAGCAGCGTCAAAGAGGCGACGATCATCTGAATAGTTGCCATGACAACTTACTCCGGTGCTGTCCGATCCCTCGCTGCCTGTCGTAACGGGGTGAGTTGACCTAAATCTTGAGCAAGCGTAGCGCGGACCTGATTTCTAGGTCCGCGGCTTTTGTTCGCGCAGGCCAGGAAATACCGCGGGTTTTCCAGGTTCGCACGCAAAAGCCGCAGACCCTGCAAAACGGTTCTGCGCTACATCTTTAGTGGCTCACTTCTTCCACCTTTACTTTCAGTCCCGTTTTCGCCTGGAGCACATCCATCACGTCCTCGAAATCGTGCTTGTTTATCTCGAACGCGGCAACGTCGCCTGAGGGAGCGGCGCCCGGCTCCTTCGCAATCTTGTCGCGCTCCTCGGCGGCCTTGGCTTCGTCCTTGTTGAAATAGACCGTGAGGTAATGGCGCTTCTTGTGTGAAAAGAGCAGGGGCCAAGCCACCACGATCGCCAGGCCTACGCGGCGTCCCACGTGCTCGCCATAATCGAGGGCTGTCACCTGCGCGTAAGGAATCTGCAGATCGTCTCCCTTTTCAGGGCTGAAGGTGAGATCTTTGTCGGCCGTGTCCAGATGGCCGCTGGCGCCTTTTTCAACCGTCGTCACCGTTCCGCCAACGTATACGCTGGAATGGCCGTGGACACCGGCCAAAACCGGAAACGAACAGAGAAGCCCTACAAGCCAGAGCAAAATTACTGCGGGTCTTTTCATGAATCACCCCCAAATTGTTTGCTGAATCGTGCAGCCTGCAACAACACTTATGACAGAGGCACAATATCGCCGCGCGGAAGGGGTGTCAAGCAGGTTTACTGCGTTTGCAATTCACCGCCACGGGTCGAAGCTCTACCTGCTTTTCAGTCGTTCTTCGTAGCACCAGGGTTCCTTTCCGGTCGCGAAGATTTCGCCTTCATGGCTGGAGCAAATCCGGTCGTGTCGTGTGGTACCTCTGCGTTCTCTGTGGCCAGAAGCCTTCAACCTGGCGCGGTCAGGGCCGCAACCAAAGCGAGATTTCTCGCGGCGCCGGAAGACGCGGCGGCGCTCGAAATGACACGAATCGGGTTTTTCATCATCCTGGTAAGGCACAGAGGTCGCGGAAAACCCACTTTGGTTGCGCTCCAAGGCGGGTATTGGTGTCATTTGATCGCTCCCGGACGCAGTCATTCCCGCGCGGCAAGCGTAGCGCGTAAATCGCTGCGTATCGGTTTGCGAGAGGGCATTCTGGGCGCCCGCGCTCGCCGCACCCAAACTCACGGCGTAATGGCTTCGCCGCGGCAGACGCTCACTATAGCTTGGGCCAGCGCGGTGGCGAAAAATACAAGGTCGCCGCCAGCCGCGCGAAGGCTGGTGAACAATCCAGGCGAGCCTTCCAACCAAAACGCCGCCAGGCTAAGAGCAAGCCAGCACCACATCAATTCCAAAAGCTGCGCGTGGATTTTACAACCTCACACGCCGGAGGCCCATCCACCCTCAACATTCTATCGACTCTCGATATCTAATTACGATACTATGTTTCGGAAATGGAAGTCACGCAGATTGGGCGAGTCCGTGATCAAGAACTTGTGTCGGGCTTGATCCGCATTCACATTCTGTACCATGCCTGCAAGGAACCCATTTTCGGGTTGGGCATGATCGAAGAATTGCAGCGGCATGGGTACAAGTTGAGCTCCGGAACCCTTTACCCGATGCTTCATGGGCTTGAAAAGAAGGGCCTGTTGCGCTCCCGGAAGACCCGGCGCGGTAACCGGCGACGCAGAGTTTACCGGGCGACCTCGGCGGGACGACGGGCGCTCGACAGGGCGAAAGAGAAGGTGAAGATACTTCTGGGTGAGCTGCTCGAATGACTGCGCCCACCAGGGGACAAAACAATCTGCTCCTGTGAGCGCGCCTCACTTCACGGGGAGGAAGGAGAATCGTGGAAGACGTTAACAGTCGACAGTCGAAAGCCGAGAGCGAGACCCCGACCGGCCAGCCTGGAGGCTCGTCTCTTATCTCCCGTCTCTCGTCTCTCACGGGCCATTTCCTAAGATATCCCGCCCTGCTGCTCGCTGTAACTGTTCTCGCGAGCCTGTCGATCGCGCAGACGAGCAGCGATCACCCACCCAAGGTTCTAACGCTGGAAGAGGCGCTGAACTATGCGCAGGATCATTACCCCGCCGTTCGCGCCGCACTCGAACAAGCGTCAGCGGCGCGAGCCGGCGTAAACCTGGCGCGGACTCAATATCTACCGCAACTCAATGGGGTGTTCCAGGGCAGCCGCGCCACCCAGAATCAGGTGCCGGGCATCTGGCTGCCAACGCCCATTACGCCCACGGTTGAAGGGCCGATTGGTCCGTCATCAGGGCAGAGCTTCTGGGGCAGCCAGGCGGCGGCGTTGTTTTCCTGGGAGCCTCTGGACTTTGGATTACGTTCGGCCAAGGTGGGCCAGGCGCGGTCTGCAGAAGACAAGTCAGAGGCTGATGTGAGCCTAACCCGCCTCCAAGTAGCGGCCAGTGTCGGAGACTATTTTCTGCTCGCCGTGGCCAATCACGAGGCGGCAATGGCGGCGCAGGCCAACGTCAATCGCCGGCAGGTGTTCAGCCGGTCCGTTCAGGTGCTGGTGGACAACGAACTGCGTCCCGGAGTGGATGCCTCACGCGCCGATGCGGAGCTGGCTCGGGCCAAAATGCAGCTCTATCAGGCGGAACAGGCAGAGCGCATGGCTCTGGACACGCTTGCGGCAGTCATGGGAACCGCCGGAAGTTCACTTCAGGTGGACGGTTCGCGGCTTGTCGATGCGGTACCGGGCGATTCATTGCCGGCAGTTTCCCCGTCCGATCATCCGCTGGCGCGCGATCAGATGGCCGCGCTGCGTCAGGCTGAGGCGGAGGAGAAAGTTTTGCAGCGTACTGACTATCCCCGCTTTTTTCTTCAGGCCGAGGGATTCGGCCGCGGCAGTGAGGTGCCGAATGACGGGTCGATGATCGGCAATTGGAATGGGCTGGCCCCGGCGCGCGGGAATTGGGTGACGGGAATAACCATCCTTTTCCCGGACGTTTTCAGTCTCAAGGCGCGGAGCGCCGAAGAGCAGATCTCGAAGGCCAGCGAGAGATCGCAACAGGCCCATTACGACCAAACGGTTCAGGATCTGACAGGCCAGATTCAGTCAGCCCGCGATCAATGGAAGACAGCGAAGCTCATCGCCGAGCAGACGCCGGTGGAATTGGCGGCAGCTCGCCAGTCTGAAACGCAGTCGCGGGCCCGATATCAATCAGGTCTCGCAACCTTGGTGGAAGTTGCCGACGCCCAGGGCCTGCTGGCCCAGGCCGAAATGGATGACTCGGTGGCCCGGCTCGGCGTGTGGCGCGCGCTGTTCGCCGTTGCCTACGCCCAGGGCAATTTGCAGGATTTCTTGCAGGTGCTTCGTAGCGCCACCGCAAGGAGCAATTAGTCATGTGGCTGATTCGTGCCGCGCTGCGCCGGCCGGTTACGGTCTTGGTGATTGTCGGGGCGCTCGGGTTGTCATCAATTCTGGCGTTGCTGCGCACCCGCGTCGATATTTTCCCCGATCTCAACTTACCCGTCATCTATGTAGCCCAACCGTACGGCGGCATGAGCCCACAGCAGATGGAAGGATTCGTCGCCTACTACTACGAATACCACTTTCTTTACATCAACGGCATCGAGAGCGTTGAAGCCAAGTCCATCCAGGGCGCGGCGCTGCTGCGTCTCGCGTTCCATCCCGGCATCAACATGAGCGAGGCGCTGGCCCAGACGATTTCCTACGTGAACCGCGCCCGCGCCTTCATGCCGCCGGGCACCGTCTCTCCATTCGTGATCCGTTACGACGCGGGCACGCTGCCCGTGGGGTATTTGGTATTTTCAAGCCCATCGCGCACCTTGAATGAAATCCAAGACCTTGCCTTGAACCGCGTGCGGCCCGTTTTTGCGACGCTGCCCGGCGTTTCCTCTCCTCCGCCCTTTGGGGGCAATCAACGCACCATTGTGGTGAGCGTGGATCCGAACAAGTTGCACGCCTACGGGCTGTCGCCCCAAAACGTCGTGCAGGCGCTCCTCGCGGGAAACAGTATCGAGCCGGCCGGAAACGCGAACATCGGCAACTACCAGGAGCTGGTCACCACGGATTCCACGGTGGCACGCATCAGCGACTTGCTCGACATTCCCGTGCGGCTTGGCCCGGGACCCTCGGTTTATCTGCGCGACGTTGGAACAGTAACTGATTCTTCCGACATTCTGGCCGGTTACGCGCTGGTGAACGGAAAGCGGACCGTGTATATTCCGGTCACCAAACGGCCTGACGCTTCAACGCTTACGGTGGTCAACGAAGTGCGCGCCAGCCTGCCGCGATTCCAATCGCTCATTCCCGAAGACATCAGCATCAGCTACGAATTCGACCAGTCCCAGTACGTCCGCGACGCCCTGCTCTCTGTTTTGCGCGAGGGGCTTCTGGGCGCGCTTCTGACGGGACTCACGCTGCTCTTCTTTCTCCGCGATTGGCGCAGTTCGTTGATTGTGGTCATCACCATTCCTTTTGCGCTGCTGATGGCGGTGGTGGCTTTGTGGGCCGTCGGCCAGACGATCAACATCATGACCCTCGGCGGCCTCGCGCTTGCGGTGGGCGTGCTGGTCGACGAAGGTACGGTGCTGCTCGAGAACATTCACGTCCATCTTGCACAGGGCAAGCCGAAGGCTCGAGCCGTGCTGGAAGCAAGCCGCGAAGTGGCCATTCCGAGGCTGCTGGCCATGCTCAGTGTGCTGGCCGTCTTTCTACCCTCGTTCTTCATGGTCGGCCCCGCCCGTTCGCTCTTTGTGCCGCTGTCATTGGCGGTGGGCTTTGCCATGGGAGCCTCTTATTTGCTCTCCAGCACCCTTGTGCCCGTACTCTCCAACTGGCTCCTCCAAGCCGAAAAAGTGCTTGCGGAGGCCTCTACGGAAGCGCGTTTCGAGCGCTTCCGAAAAGGGTTCTACCGGAGGCTCGATCGGCTCACGATCCATCCCGTCGTGATGGTTGTTGTCTATTCCGTTGTCGCCGCGGGTCTGCTGGTGCTGGTGGGGTCGCGGCTGTCCCGCGAGATATTCCCTTCGTCGGCCGCGAAACAGTTCCGCTTGCGCTTTGACGCCCCCGATGGTACCCGGGTGGCGCAGACCGAAGAGATGGCGCGGCAAGTGCTCGGCACCATCGAGCGTGAGGCAGGCCCCGGCAATGTCGCTCTGACGCTTGGCTACGTTGGCACTCAGGGTTCCTCCTATCCCATCAACACCGTGTTCCTGTGGACGAGCGGCCCGCAAGAGGCCGTGATTAACGTCGCGCTTCGCCCTGACGCTTCCACTACGATTCACGACTTGGAGGAAAAACTTCGCCGTGAGCTGCCGCCGTTGTTGCCCGGAGCGAGCTTTTCATTTGATCCTGGAGACCTCATCAGCCAAACCCTGAATTTCGGCACTTCGTCGGTGATCGAGGTGGCGGCGATGGGTCCACAGTATAACGATGTAGCCGGATTTGCCGCAGCGGTGAGGCAGCAGCTCGCGCAAATCGGCGAACTGCGCGACCTCCGGTACGAGCAGCCGCTGCGCTATCCAACCGTGGAAGTTCACGTGAATCGCGTCCTGGCCGGACAACTTGGCGTCACGGCTGACCAGGTAGGTCAGGCAGTGGTTTCCGCAACAGCCTCGAGCCGGTTCGTATCGCCAAACTACTGGCGGGATCCAAGATCCGGAGTCAGCTATCAAGTTCAGGTGGAGGTGCCGCAGGCGGAGATGACTTCGATTAAGGATGTAGAGACGATCCCGGTGGCGAGCGCCACCGGAGCCGATCCCCTGGTCAGCGAAGTTGCATCGGTGCGTGCCGGAACCGTGCCGGGCGAGCTCGATCGCCACAACGGGCTTTGGATGATCAGCCTCTCCGCCAATCTCGGGAAAAGCGACTTGGGCCGCGCGGGGGCAGATATCGATCGAGCCATCGCCCGAGCCGGAACGCCGCCGCGCGGAGTCACCGTACAGCTACGCGGCCAAGTGACCGCGATGCGGGAAATCTTCAACAACCTGGGCATCGGACTCGCGTTGGCCATCCTGGTGATTCTGCTCCTGCTCGCGGCCAATTTCGAATCCGTGCGGCTCTCGCTGATTGTTTTCTCCACTATCCCTGCCGTTTTGGCCGGCGTGATGGTGATGCTTTGGATCACGGGCACGAGTCTCAACCTGGAGAGTTTCATGGGCGCGATTATGGCCATCGGCGTCGCTGTTGCGAACGCAATTCTGTTGGTGACGTTTGCTGAAAAGAACCGGCGAGCGGGCGCGGACGCGAAGACGGCCGCTCGGAATGCCGCAGGCGAACGCCTGCGCCCGGTACTCATGACCAGCCTTGCCATGATCACGGGCATGCTTCCCATGGCGCTCGCGATTGGCCGGGGCAGCGAGGAAACGGCACCCCTGGGCCGAGCTGTTATCGGCGGCCTCATGGCGGCAACCGCAGCGACGCTGTTAGTGCTGCCGACCGTTTTCGGCTTGGTTCAGAAGCGTGCTTCCCTTGTCTCGCCTTCTCTCGATCCCGACGATCCCGAAAGTCCGTTCGCCGACGCGCCGAAGGTGACGCCATGAAAATGCGCCTCGTTGTATTCGCTTTAGGCTTAGCGGTGGTGGGCTGCAGCCCGCCTTCCTCGCAGAAGAGCAATCCGGCGCCTGCCGGGAGCGCTCCCCCAATCGTGAAGGTGGTTGCGGTGGAATCCCACGCGCTCGATACTACGTTGGATCTGCCCGCCCAAATCACTCCTTACGAAGCTGTGGATGTCTACCCCAAGGTGACAGGCTTTCTGGACGCCATCAGCGTTGATCGCGGTTCGCGCGTCCGTGCCGGCGAAGTCATCATTCGTCTGTCCGCGCCGGAGCTGGAGGCACAGCGCGGGCAATCCGAAGCTGCCGTCCAAAGCGCGCAGGCTCAACTCAGCGCAGCGGAAGCCAGGTTCGCGTCTGATCACGGAACCTATTTACATTTGACGGCGGCCGCCAAGACGCCGGGGGTGATCGCCGGCAACGATCTTCTGGTCGCTCAACAAACCGCCGCGGCCGACGACGCACAAGTGCAGGCAGCCACCCGGAATGTGCAAGCGGCGCGCGACAATTTGCGCGCTGTAAGTCAGCTAGAGTCCTATTTGGACATCCGCGCCCCGTTCGACGGTGTGGTCACTGAGCGCAACCTGCATCCCGGCGCTCTGGTGGGGCCTGCCGCAGGGCAAGGCGGCGCACAGCCGATTGTCCGAATCGAAAGTACGGATCGCCTTCGAGTGACGGTCCCTGTACCGGAGGCGTACGTAGCGGGAATCCACGAAGGGCAGCAGGTTATGTTCAGCGTGCCGGCCTATCCCGGTAGAACCTTTCAGGCTCCCGTGGCGCGCATTTCGCAGTCCATTGACCAAAACACTCGCACCATGCAGGTGGAGCTCGACTTTCGGAATGCAAACCGAGAGATCGCGCCCGGCTCATTTGCGAAAGTTAATTGGCCTATCCATCGGCCGTACCCGACTCTCTTCGTCCCCCTAACCGCCGTCACCACGGATCAGCAGCGGACGTTCGTTATTCGCATTCGTCAAAGAAAGGCGGAATGGGTGGACGTCCAGACGGGTGTGACCTCGAAGGGAACCACCGAAGTGTTCGGCGACCTCCAGGCCGGCGATGAAGTCGTGGCCATCGCTTCGGACTCCATCCGGGATGGGACAGCCGTTTCTGGGCAGTCCCGGTAGAGTTCGGGCCCTGCCAGGAGCAAGCGTAGCGGGGTGCACCGCCATGCTAGACTGAGTGACGGAGGGATGGGTGAGCGGTTGAAACCGGCGGTCTTGAAAACCGCTTTGCCTTATTCCGGCAAGTGCCTCAAAACCAAGCAAATCCTCTGTCCAGCCAAGCGCTTGCACCGATTTTTCTTTTCACCTGATTTCACGGATTTTCACGGGTTTTGACCGGTTTATGGTGACAAAGTAGTGACAGTGCTCGTCGCTGGTAAGTTTGCCGCGTTTAAGCGGCCAAAGCCCTGCCATTCTGTAAACTCCGGCATTGCGCCCCGCCCCCGTGAGCCCGGAAGGGCCGGGGGACGGAGCAGACCCGTTGACCGCTACCGTGTCAAGGTAGCGCGATTTGATTTTACAACAACTTACAAGACCGCGGGGACTGCCAAAGTGCGCGGAAGTCATATAAGACATCGAGTAGAGTGGGTTGGATTGTGGGTTGGAATTATCGCCGAGCCGCTCGAAGACGGCTGCCGTTGTGATAACCTCACATAATCTAATCATTTCAGTAGAGTTCTAGCGATAGGCGGCGGTGTTGTGGCCGGCCTCAGTGGGGTTGAGCCCTGGGGGGCAAGGCCGCGATTCATGCTATGTTGTCGGCATCGGGGGCGCAATGAATGATGAAGAGACGTTCTCCTCGCATTCTGAACATCTCCTGGGGCCATATGGAGGTCGAGGGCGTCGGCACGGGCAAGGACTTCAAGTTATACCCTGGCGGCGGGCGCGAATGGGACTGGCGGGAGACCGACACCGAGCACGTGCCGGGCATCCAGCCTGCCGATGTCCAGGAGTTGCCCGACCGGGGCAGCAAGGTGGTAGTGCTAAGCCGCGGGATGCAACTGATGCTGCGAACCTGCCCCGAGACCTTGCAGCTGCTGGAGGACAAGGGCGTCGGCGTTCATGTGGAAGAGACCCGGAACGCGGCGGAACTGTACAACAAGCTCGCCGGACGCGAACCCGTGGGCGGCCTCTTCCACTCCACTTGTTGAGCAGAGGTGCGGGCCAGACCGCCCGTTGTCGTCACAGTTTGTGTACCGATCCTGGCCGGCACACTGCCTGCACACGTCGGCTTCGCCGGCGTCGAGATTCCCTTGCACACTCGAGGGTGTAGGCTGACCAGCAGTCAGACTATCTTGACTCGCCAATCCTTGTCCATACTTCACACATTATACAAGGCTTACTCACGAGAAAGCGATTCTCAGAACCACTTGAGTGCTACACTTGTGCTACGTCGCGCTGCGGGAAACAGCCATGTCCCGACCGACCTGCGCTAAGACCGCATGTCTGATTCCATTGCGGTCACCGTTCCTGCCTTAAGCACCGATAGCATGCCCGCTCACCGAGCGTCCGGATGCCCGACACGGCCTCGCAATCGTTCAATCCGTAAGTCTTTCCCGAGCCGAATCAACCTTACAGATATTGCCGAAGAAACCCGGTCCGCCGAGAGCAGCGTTCTCAACTGCGGAACGTAAACCGTCGTGTTCGGTTTGCTCTCCTGATCACCAAACTTCACGGTGCCTGTGTCACGCGACGCGATGCACGACCGAGCCAGCCGCTGTGGGTTAGCAGCGAAGGTGGGAATGCTACCTAATTTCTCTTGCCGCCACGCGAGGTGGAGTCCTCACTGCGTTCAGGCTATGTTGGCATTGCTTCTAACCCCTCGGTTTCTGCTGCTTGCGGCAACTGAAGGGGTGTGGCACAGGCGCGTTATCACCGCAGCCGGATTCAATTGGCGCTCGGAAAAGATGCGCCTGAGCCCAGGATCGTTCAACCATCGGAACTCGGAGGTGTGGTGGACCTGCCGGAGGTCGGCGGTCTCGATCATCGATACGAGCGACGAGCAGCATAGCCACGCCGTCCTGTTCGGCCGATCACTCACCTTGCATCCCGCAGTTGCTTCCCTTAAGAAGATTTGGCACCGTCGTTCCGTCGAGATCGAGACCAAAAGGACATCAAGCGGAAGAAATTTCACCACTGCGAAGTTCCGGCAAGCCACAGGCCGACTGACAGTTGCATGGGTATTGGTGGGATGTATCCTGTGGAGTGACGTGGGAGTGCAAAAGGACTTCGATCTACCGAGATTCGCAAAATACGAGCAGCCGGTGGGCTGCAGCAGCGCTGTCCTCAGCGCCGAAAGGGTCGCGGCGAGACGCCGCTCCTACACAGACGACGCCCAATATTGTGCGAACCTCAACAGTACGCGGTGAAAGACGGCGCAATGCGAAATGCAGATTCTTTGTTGAGAGATCAGGTTTCCGCGGACGGATGGGCTGCGCCTGCGACTCCGGACGCGACGGAACGCCCACGGCTGGCTAAACGGCCGGGATGACAACGCCAACGTTGAGGAGAACTCTTATGGCGACTAAACAAGATCTGGCTCCTTGGCACGTGAATCGCCGTTCATCTTCGGGGGCGAGATACCGGGCGACACTCTGCCTGCTCCTGCGGCCAGGCACGGCGCGTCCCCGAGAACTCTACCAGCGCCAGGCGCCGCACCAGCAGTCGGGACACACCTGGCGCACTGAATCAGCGGCCCCCTGCAAGCGCTCAGAAGCGGAGCGGTCCGCATTGAGGCAGGCGGCAACCCGACTCCAAGAGATGCTGGCAGCCGAAGGTCTCGCCGAAAATGAGATGATTGCTGATTTCAAGCGCTGGCGTGCCGGCAGGCGCAAATGAACTCACGAAGAGGGCTGGTGCTGGACGCCAACATCCTGATGCGGGCTGTGCTGGGCCGCCGAGTTCGTGAGCTGCTGGAGCGGTACAAGACTCGGCAACCTTTTACAGTCCCGACGTCTGCGGACCTCTACCGTTGAGGTCCGCGCTATCTT
>DATJYK010000368.1:0-11767 GCA_035578005.1 Terriglobia bacterium | reverse complement strand
CCGACTTTGAGGGCCACAGAGCCATGGTTGTTGAGGACGGCGGCCAGATACGCGTGGGTTTGTTTCCGTAACGCTCCCAGCAGCAACGGCTCACGGCCTTTGGTGCTGAAGATCAGATGAACGTAGAGTTGGGAAAGTGATTGGCCCATTCGGATGACCCGCTCTAGTTCGCCCTTTCAGGGCTACGATGTTTCATACTCCCTGGGTTTTCCCTGGGCGTTGCCCAGGGCTTTGTTAGTGCAGCCCTTCGGGCCTCAAAATGTACAAACTCCAGGCGCAGATCAAAGATCTGCGCTTTACGTGGTTTGATCGCCCTCGAAATCGCACAGCTCCGCTGTGCGCCGGCCTACCCCGCCTTCGCGGGAATGACTGTCTGTGTCCGGGGCGTCTTCACCAATCGTTGCTGCGGGCTCGTCGGCGACCAGTTGCCTTGCCCCTCGCTGCTGCAGTTGCCCGGATTTTCTGCGCCATGGCAGTGACCGAGGCCATGAAGGCGGCGTGGGGAAAGGACTTCGTGTCCGGGCCACCACGGTAGGGGGTCCTTCGCATGACAAGTTTACTCAAGAGTTACTAAATTAACCAGTAGAAATTACGAAACGAAACCGTCAGGTGTATGAAAACAAAGGATCGAGATTCCCGAAGCCGTCAAGTTACTCAAAACATGGGTGTTATTCTTGCAAAGCCGTCAACTGATTGAAAATAAACCATGTTACCTTATTTCCTCCGCAGAATTCGAAAAGGGCGCAACTTCAGTGTACGGTACCGAGACGGGGCCATCCGGATTTGTGACATCCGTCACAGCGAGCCGTGGCTGGAGTCACGATTATTCATTGCGCCGTTGGCGTACGGCAGCAATGTGACTATAGAGAACGCACTAAGTCGTGGGCTGGACCATGTGTCATGACTTTGATGCGTTCCGCATCGTGTGACCGATGTGCCCAGCGAAAAGGCGCCAGCGTCGGGCTGCCAGCCGCTATGCGCGCCTGAGCGGTTCCGCGCGTTGAGCGGCAGATCGTGGTCCTTCTCATCCCGGCCCTTCCGGTCTTGGGTCAACCTGAAATCTCAAATTCATCTACTAGCGCCGTTCTCTTCCGTTGCGCAGCAGACCGATTCCGGGGTATTAGTATCATTAGGCTTCAGGTCTGCTGGAAGCCCGCCTGGATGGCTGCGGCCCGGATAACCCACACCGGCGGATTCGCCATCTGAGCAATGGACCCAATCAGTTAAGGTCTTTTTTGGGGAGCCGGAGCTCCGGCGAATAGGACTGGCCGTGCGGCGGCGGCGATTCGATGACACGGGTTTTCAGGGAGCAACGATGGCGAGACGATGGGCCGTGGTCGGCGGGCTTCTGCTGATCGTAGCGAGCCTCGGCTGGCGGTGCAGCAGCTCAACAACCACAACGAGTACCGTGTCTGGCGGCACGGTGTTCACGTTCATTTCTGATGTGCCCATCTGTGACGTGCTCGCAGTGCGCATGAACGTGCTCGGACTCGAGTTGGGCATCGCGAACACGGTGATCGCGCACACGCTGTTGAACTCGCTCAACACGGTGATTGGGGTGGACTGGGCCGCCCTGCGGTCTTCCACAACCATGCTCTCGTTTAACACCAATGTGCCGGTGAACATCTACGACACGTTCACCATCCGCCTGGAAGGCCAAAGTACTTATGTGTATGACGCCTCCAAAAACCCTCCCATCAATAGCATCGCGCAGACCTTCACGACCGGGAACACGCCTCCGACGTTCAACATCACCCCTCCGCTTTCCATCACCAACGGCTCCGTCGATGCGGTTTCCTTCGAGTTTGACTTGGAGCACTCGCTGGAGCAGAACTCTGAAGGCAACCTCACGGGTAACGTAACGCCCACTGCCACCGTGACGCCTCTCACGCTCTCCTCCTCAGGCAGCTTCGGGAACATCGACGGCCTGGTGGGCTTCATCCAGTCGGTGAAGACCACAGCATTCCAGACCAGTTCCACCACCTTCACGGGCGGCGTCCAGCTTCAACTCCTGGCCGGTACCGTGACCAGCGGGCCCTCGGCGACGGTCGACTTCACCAACGATACCGCCATTTGCGGCCCCCGAACGTTCTCGAACCAGCCCTGCTGCCCGGCCACCGAAATCTCGAATCCACTCTGTAACAATGTGACTCCGCCTCCGCTGAATACCATTCTCACCAACAGTTACGCCTGGGTGGATGGATTCGTGGACAGCAACGGAAATCTGAACGCGAACATCATCGACATCGGTCAGCAGGCCGACCTGTCGATCAACACGTCGGCCTTTTCGGGTCCCGTTCTGTCCCTCACCAAGGACGCTGCCGGCAACATTACCGGATTCATGATGTTTCTGCGGGAATTCCAGCCGCCGGTGCCAGGCCTGAACCTCGACTCGGCGATCATGGTGACCCTATCGCCGCAGACGATCTACTCGACGTCTCCTCCCGTCATTTACACGGCTGCGAGTCCCATGACGCCTCAGGGTCCAAACTTTGCCGCCCTGCCTTACGGCCTGCCACAGATCGCGGTGGGTGAGGACGTTGTGGTGAGCGGCGTGTATAAAAATGCGCCGCTCGGGAGCACGGGATTGCTGACCACGGTGACGGCCGCGGAGGTAGACCTGCGGCTGCAGACCCACGAGGGCAACCTGGTAACGCTGCTGGCCTCCCAGCCCGATAATCGCACGGGCGCCTTTACGCTGAACCCCTGTTCCAGCTTGATGCAGTTGAACAATGCCTCCGCAATTCCGATTTATGTCTTCACCAGCCCGGCTACGACGTATGTGAACACCACGGGCCTCACGGGCCTTCGGACGCAACCGCGCACCCTGGTGAAGGGTCTGCTTTTCTATGAGCCGGCAAGCGTCACCCTCAACGGCGTCACGACGCCTCCAGGCACATTGGTGATGCTGGCAAAACAAGTGACCCAACTCATCCAGTGAGGCGGGGAATAAACGATGCATCACTCCGAGATCACCCAAAGCCGGCGCCGCGCGGATTCAAATCACAGGAAGCTTGCGCGAGGCGCGCTCCCGCGTGCGGTGTTCGGGCATGTCGCCCGGCAGGCGAGTGAAGTCGAGGTCTCTGCGAAGTTGCTGTTTGCTGATGAAGATAATCTGCCCGGTGTGAAAGGCGAAGTGTTCCACCACATGGAAGATAGCGTTCAGGCCGGTGACCTGCAGTCCCTGGATTGTGTAAATTCGGGCCAATTCTACGGCAGAAAGGCGGCGCAGCACCCGGCATGCGTCCCGAACGCTTACCCTGAGCACCTTCACCAATTCCGGGTCCGGCAGCGGCCCGCGTTCGGCAAATTCCTGGTCGCGCTGGCGCGCGTCCGGCGCTCCACCGACGGCGGAAACGATCCACTGACGGACATTTCCGGCAAGGTGGAGGGCCAGGTTGCCGGCGCTGTTGGAGGCGGGGTTTGGCCTCCACCAGATCTGTTCCGGCGAAAGCAGATCAAAGCATCGCTCGATGCGGGGCAGATGATGCCGCCGCAGGGAGTGCTCCGCAAGTTTCAGGAAAGGCTGCCAGGGATTCGGTGAAGGAGTTTTGTTCATGATGGGTGTTCTAGCCTACAAAAGTAATCGGCTTCGGGATTTAATTTTGCTGCCGGCACGGATCTCGGCCCTGAGGGCGTCGCACCACGCCGCGCCTTCCCAATACGTCAGCCACAAGTAAAACGTGGCGTAACTGCGCCAGCCGGCCCAAGCCTTTGCCATCCTTTCCACTCGCGCAGCCGTGGGCTTTTGGCGCAACCCGTAAAATCGCTGCATCACCTTTTGCAGGCCTACGTCGGCGGCAGGCAGGCAATCGAGATGGCCCATCGCTCGCAACCCCACATAATGCGCTGTCCAAGGGCCTACGCCTTTTTCCCGCAGCATCCGCTCGGCGGCCTGCGCTGGATCCGCGTGACGCAAGGCCTCGAGGTCGAGGCGCCCGTCGAGCACCGCTCGCGAGAGCGCGATGATGTAGCGGGCTTTCGGTCCCGAGATCTGCAAGACGCGAAGATCGCCCGGTGTTGCCAGCGCCAGGCGCACGGGCTCCGGAAAAGTGCGGTACGTGTGTCCCTCGAATTCGACTGCCAAGCCGTAAGTTCTGATCAGCGCCTTCTTGACCTGATGCGCGAAGGTGAGATTAACCTGTTGCTCCAGGATGGCGCCGATGAGCGTTTCGTAAACCGTGGGAGCCTGCGGAATCCGCATGCCGCGGAAATGCTGTACGAGCCGTGAAAGCACGCGATCCGAGGCGGCGAGGCGATAGAAAGGCGCGAGGTCAAGAGTGGTGGAGAATTGGCGCTGCACCAGTTCTACGAGGGCGCGTTCCGTACCTTGGTCGAACGGCCCTGCGAGAGTACGAAGGTCAAGCGTGGCGCGTTCCGGTGTGCGGCGCGCTCGCGGGCTTGTCTTCGTGAGAGAGGGCTTGACCTCGCGCACCGCGTAAAGGACGGGCTGGCCGTTGAGATCCACAGCCCGTCGATACTCGCCGTTTTCGAAGTGGTCGAGTAGAGGCTCAAACAATCGTCCATTGATCAAGGCGGGCGGGCTCAGCACGAAGCGAAGCGTGCGCTCGAAATCGAAGGGCTCACGCGCGGTGATTTGCATAGGAGCAGGTGTTCGCTGCGGCCGCTTCTGAGGATTCAACTCGGGAATGGCTGGTTTTGTATCCAAGCAGCGCGGGCAAGCCTGTAAGCCGAATCCTGTAACCGCCCGAAAGCGGCCGGCGATCATTCATCTAGCCTCGATCTTGCGACCGAGGTCGAGCGACCTACCCGAGGGTTGTAACGGAGCGGGCCGCTCCTTCCCTCCTATTTGGTCTTGCTCCGTGTGGGGTTTTCCCTGCCGCAGACATCACTGCCCGCGCGGTGCGCTCTTACTTTAAGCCGCCGAACCTGACGGTGAGGCGGCCGCACCTTTTCACCCTTACCCTGCCCGACGCCGGCGCGCTGACGCACGCTGTCACCGGGCAAGGCGGTATATTTTCTGTGGCACTTTCCGTACCGGAGGCGTACGGGCCGCAGCCATCCACCTCCAGCCCTCGCTGTTAGCGAGCACACTGCCCTGCGGAGTTCGGACTTTCCTCTCCTCCGTCCCTGCCAGCCTCACGGGCCTCGAAGAGGGCCCGCTCAGCGCTCGGACGGAGCAGCGATCGCCCGGCCTGCCCGCGCAATCCTTATGATAGCAGGTGCCAGGTGTCAGGTGCAGGGTGTGCAGGTGTTAGATGCCAAGTGTCAGGTGTCAGGTGCGAGTCCAGTATGAGCGCTACTTCTGCGAGTCGGGGTCAGAGGCTACGCGCCGGATGTTTCCGAGTTCGGAGTCCCATCGAGCGGAACTTCGAACTCCGAACCGAGAAACTCCGAAACTCTCTGAGAAAACTACGTGACCTGGAACCTGACACCTCGCACCTGACACCTAACACTCGGCGTCTGACACCTGGCACCTAACACCTCGCCGTTCGCATCCCATTACTGACCATGACTTGTCATCAAGTCGCCTTCCGATTCCCGAGTTGGTCACGCTTTCGCTGGTTCCTGACGCTCGCTCTCGTCGTCATTCCTTGCACGGCCGCAGCCGCCGTGCAGACTCAGGAAACGCAGCCTGCGCCGGCCGAAAAGCCGGAGGCGGCGTTCGAGACGGCCGACACCGTTCTGAGTCAAATGAGCCGGCTCACGGGTTTACCTGTCAAGGCGCCCCTGAAGAAGCAGATCGTCAGCCGTGAAGATGTCGACCGGTACCTGCGAGACAACCTCAACGCCGAGTACACTCCCGAGGAGATTCACAGCCAGGAAGCGGCGCTCAAGGCGTTCGGCGTGGTGGGCGCGGACTTCGATCTTGAGAAGTTTCTCATCAGTTTCTACACCGAACAAGCCGCAGGGTTCTACGATCCGCGCCACAAAACGATGTTCATGGCCAACTGGGTGGAACCCGACGCCCAGAGGATGGTGCTAAGCCACGAGCTCACTCACGCGCTGCAGGATCAGAGCTTCAACCTCTGGCAGTTTATGCAAGCGACCCGCGACGATGACGACGCGAGCTCAGCGCGCGAGGCGCTGGTGGAAGGCTACGCCACGCTGGCCATGATGCAGGTGATGCTGGGATCGATCCCCATCGAGAAGTTGCCTTCGCTCGACGCGAGCATGGAAGCGATGGTGAACCAGCAGATGGCGGAATACCCTGTCTTCACCAAGGCGCCGTACTTCCTGCGCTTTCAGGCGTTGTTTCCCTATGCGCAAGGCATGCATTTCGTGCGCCAAGGACTGGTTCTGGGCGGCTGGAAGCGGCTGAACCAATGTTTTACAGAGCCTCCCGTCAGTACCAAACAGATTTTCCAGCCGGACTTCTACTTCAAGCCGCCCGCCGACCCGCCGCCGGGAACGGAATCCGCTGCCCGTCCGCTCATCCTGCCGCCGCCTCCGGCTCTCGCTCACGCGCCGGCGTTAAAACCTGTCCAGGGCAACGTGATGGGCGAACTCGGTTACGACGCTTTGCTTGGCCAGCTTCTCACACCCGAAGAGGCAGACAAGGTGACGCCGTCCTGGGTCGCTGACCGGTATCTGGTTTACGAGGGGCCGACGCCCGGCCAGTTCACCCTGATCGCGCGCACACGGTGGTCGACCGCCGAAGCCGCCAGCGCCTTCTGCGTAGACTATCGCACCATCCTGGAGAAGCGATGGCCCGAAGATGCGGCGGCCGCTCACCCACAGGAGGGCAGGGAAGAGCAGGATGCGAAAACCGCCACGGCTCCGGAGGTTCTCTTTCACACTTCGGGCGCACGTCAAGCCTGGCTGCTCCGCGAGGGAGACGAATGCCGCTGGGCCGAAGGTGTGCCCGAAGCTCAGGCCCACGCGCTTGGGAAATGGCTACGTGAGTTGCCTTAGCACGTAGCCATCCGCATTCTAGAGCGAGATTTCTCGCTCGAATTGACTCGGCTCCAAGAGGTTTTGCGAACACCAAGCAAAGGCTAATCTTGCAAGGCCGTCCGCACCGGTGTTACGCGTCCTCCAAATCATAAATGGTGAGCCCCGAGAGCAGTTTGGGATAAAAGTCAGTAGACTTCTGGGGCATGGGCTGGCCGGCGAAGGCATTGTCTCGCACGGCCTCGATGGGTGTCGGGTTTACCAACAGACACAAGTTGGCGCGGCCCTGGTCCACGGCGCTCACGGCCGCTTCGGCTTCGCGCTCGTAATGGATGTTCTTCTCTTCGCGCACGGCGTCACGGCTGATTCCCAGCACCTGCTCGATGACGAGCCGATGCAAGATGAACACATCCAGCCGCGCCAAGCCTGGAGGCGTGCCGGCCATCTCCATCTCCTCGGTGCTCTCGCGTGTCTCGAGCAGTGCCGCACGGCGATGACCGGCGTAGGCCAGGAAAGCCGGAGCCCCGCGTCCAGCCTGACTCAATTTGTCCCGCCAAGCCCTAAGGTCTTGGGACGCCTCTCCGGACAGCTCTTTCACGTCGAAGTAACGGGTAGCCTCCGACAAGAAGATGGTCCAGTCGAAGCCCAGCAACCCATGTATGACGCGATGGGTGGGAAGGATCACGAGGCCCTCGCTCTCCATCCGGACGAATGTGGCCATCACATAGTCCGTCGCCGGCGTGCGGGCGCTTTCCGGAAGGCTGCGCCTATAAGCTAAGGCAGTCTCATAGCGATGATGGCCGTCGGCGATCACCAGCTTGCGTTCGCGCAGCGCCTCGGGAATGTGCGACAGAAGCGGGCCAGAGGCGAGGCGCCACACCGTGTGACGCGTGCCATACTCGTCGTCCACACTCTCCCAGGGCGCGTTCTGACCGGCCCAGGCCGCAATGTCGCGTTCCAGCGCGCCTTCGGGATCACTGTAAAGCAGAAAGATCTGCCCGAAGTGCGCGCGGGTCGCCTGCAGCAGCGCCAGGCGGTCTGCCTTGGGGCCGGAAAGCGTTTCCTCATGCCGGTGAACCACGTGGGCCGCGTACTCCTCGAGCCGGCACAGCGCGATAAAGCCGCGGCGCCGTTTCCGCACGTGCGGCGTGCCCGGCACCGCGTACTCCTGGTCATACGGATAAAGAGCTGGTGTCGTATCCCGCACCAGGACGCCCTGGCTGATCCAGCCGCGAAAATCGCGGGCGGCGGCGGCGTAAGGATCCGTCTCACCCGCCTCGGACAAGCGGCGGATGATCCGCACCAGATTGTGGGAGCTCGTCTGGTAGTAACGCGCTTGCATGTCAGGCGTGATCTTGTCGTAGGGCTGGGTTACAACCTTTCCCAGATTTCCCACAGCCCCAGCATCGTAGTGAAGCGCGCGAAAGGGAATTATTTCGGCCATAGATTATGCATTCAAGGTTACAACGCCGACTATAACACAGGCTCAATGCCGTTTTCGTGACGTTCTTCTCCGCCAAGCTCGGCGCATTCAGGACCCTGGCTTATAATGGAGCATCAATCATGGGATTCACCTATGACAACTCCCGCGCAGATTACTCCCGCATCCGCTTGCTGGTGTTCGATCTTGATGGCACGCTGATTGACAGTAAGGACGACCTCGTGCACAGCGTGAATGCTGTGCGCCAACGCTTGGGTCGCGACCCGCTACCCGAGGAAACGGTCGCTTCTTACGTCGGCCGCGGCGTGGTGGTCCTCATGCGGAGCGCGCTGGGCGAGACAGCCAGCGAGGCCGAGGTGGCGCAGGCCATCGAATTCTTCCTCGAATACTACCGCGACCATATGCTTGACCACACCGTTGCCTATCCTGGCGTCCGCGAGGCGCTTGAGGAACTGAAGGCGCGCCCGATGGCCGTGCTCACCAATAAGCCCGTGAAATTCAGCCAGGCGATTCTTGCCGGTCTCGGTCTCGACCGCTATTTCACGCAGGTCTATGGCGGTAATAGCTTCGCGCAGAAAAAGCCCGATCCGGTGGGAATCCTCGCGCTCATGCGCGAGGCCAATATGAAAGCCGAGCACACCATGATGGTCGGTGACTCGGACACGGACGTGCTTACCGGAAAAAACGCGGGCGTGTGGACCTGCGGAGTCACTTACGGATTGGCGCCGGAAACGCTTAAAACTTCACCGCCGGATTTTTTGCTCGACGATATGCGCGAGCTTCCCAAGCTGCTTGAGAATCATCACATTTCTGCGCACTTTTCGACCCCCGAAAAAACGAAGAGCGGCGGCTGAGCTAACGAGCCCAGCCACCGCTCAATGATCGATCGATTGTGCTAACGCCTATTGCCCGTCGTCATCGCCGTTGTCACTGGGCGAAATCACAATGAACTGGGACTGGCCTTGCACGTTGATGCGAAGCAAGGTATCACCCTTAGCCTCGCCGGCCAGACGGTTGAAGTCCGTCACCGAGTTCACCGGGTGCCGGTTGATGCTCTCGATCACCATGCCCGGTTGCAACTGGGCCTGTCCGGCCGGGCTGTTCGGGTCAATTTGCGTGATCACCACGCCGTGAACGTCCTCGGGCAATCCAAACTGCTGGCGAACGTCCGGGGTAAGCGGTTGCACCTGGAGGCCTCGCAAAGTGCCTTGAGAAGGTGCTGCGCCCTGGCCGCCGAACCCGCCCCTGCCGAGCGGCGCTTGAACCGCAAGATTTGCGGGACGCTCGCCCAGAGTCACATGAATGTCCATCGGCTTGCCGTCGCGAATGATGCCGAGCGTGACGGCCGTGCCAGGGTTGGTATTTGTGGTCATGGCGGTGAGAGCCCCCGACGAATCCACGGTTTGTCCGTTGAAGGTGCGAATGACGTCACCGTTCTTCAGTCCCCCCTTGTCCCCGGGTCCGCCCTTTTCAATATCTTGGACCAAAGCCCCGGAAGTGTCCGGGATGTTAAAACTATGGGCCATTGGGTCGCTGAGACTCTGGACTTGTACGCCGAGATATCCGCGCGTCACTTTGCCTGTTTTGATGAGGTCATTCATCACATGCTGGGCCATGTTCGACGGAATGGCGAAGCCAACGCCCATGAATCCGCCTTCACCGCCCATGCCGCTGTTATTGCTCAGAATGGCTGTATTCACGCCGATCACCTGGCCGCGCACGTTCACCAGCGGTCCGCCCGAATTGCCGGGATTAATGGCAGCGTCCGTCTGAATGAAATTCTCGAAACCGTTGCGCTCAATCCCCATATCAGAACGTCCGAGAGCGCTTACCGTGCCCCGCGTGACCGTGAAGTTCAACCCGAAGGGGTTCCCAAAGGCCATCACCGTGTCTCCCACCTTGAGCTCGCCGGAGTTACCGATTGCCACCGTGGGAAGGTCCTTGGCATCAATCTTGATGACCGCGATATCGGTTTGCGGATCGGCGCCCACCAGCTTGGCTTTGAAGGTCTTCTTGTTCGACAGCATCACCTTGATGTCCGTCGCATTCTTGATGACGTGATTGTTCGTCAGAATGTAGCCGTCCGGAGACACGATGACGCCCGAGCCAAGCGCGTGTTCGCGCTGCTCTTGCGGAATGCTCATGCCCGGCACGTTGCCGAAAAACTGGCGGAAGAACGGGTCCATCATGAACGGCGACTGCTGCACCTTCACCACCGAAGTGGTGCTGATGTTCACCACCGCGGGAGTTACCGAGGTTGCGATCTGCTCATAAGCGCGATTGAGGCGCTCGAGCACGTCAATATCGGGACTGCTCAAACCCGCTCCGTTCCCAACACCCGCCGCCGAGGTGAATTGCGGATAGCCTTCGTGGTTGACGTAAGAGATGCCGGTAAGGGCCAGGCATAATAGGCCGATGAGCGCCAAGCTCACGCCCAGAAAATTGTCCCGCAGAAATTTCTTTGTTTTGCTCTCCATAAAACCTTTCTCCTCCATCCGTGCGCCGTTCGTTCCTGGTCTCTCTTGATGAGATGCAGGCGCAGCGCTATCGTACGCCTCATTTTGAGGTTGCATCACGTCTCGGCTTGCTACGAAAGCCGCTGAGCGTGGGAATCGAGTTCAACCTCCGGACTGAATTCTTACCGACGCTGTGGCCGATTCGCGGAGTTTCCCGTTCCTAATTATAAGACGTTCCGCGATTCGCGGGGTGAGCAAAGAGTGAAGAAACCACCCGGCAAACCAGGATTCAGGCTGCGCAGAACCGCAACGGCCCTTTGCCTCATTCATGCTGCAGTCGGCTGCTCCGAACGGTGTCGCCACGCTCGTACAGGTGTTTAACGCCGCCGACCGAGCTTAGAGGAAGCTCGTGCAGGCGAGACAACGGCGAAGACCCAGAGTCTCACGTCGGTTCTGAAGATGCGAACCTTTCCAGCAGTTTGACGTCACCGCGTATGTACTGAGACTCAAAGAATCTAAGCCCACCACAGGAGCTAATGTCTTTATCTATCAGCAAGATGACGGCTTCCAGAGAATAACCTGTTTATTTTCAAACACCTGACGGCTTCCCGAAAGCCGGTCCTTTGTTTTCATACACCTGACGGTTTCGTTTCGTAATTTCGTGCATTGCTCCTGCTGACTTGTAAGTAATTCTGTCATGCCGCCGGGAGGTCCCAAGTTGCGACAGCGTTCACAACCGCCGGGTGAACCTTGGGTTCGTTTCTTGGGTTCGTTTTTTCGACTCGCTTGGAAAATAGGCCTCCGGATCGCCATTAACATACGCTACAGCAACATGATACAAGTTTGGGTTCGTTAGCGCGCATAGGTGCCCCCCGGGGGGGCCTGTCAGGAACACGGTTTTCCCGCGTCCGACTTCTCGCACTCCAGGGCAACCACCGGGCGCAGCTCGGGTTCGTTGGGTTCGTTTCCTGATTTTGCACGTTTTTTCCCCCGAAACTCAGGTTCGTTTGGGTTC
>DATJYK010000367.1:0-11916 GCA_035578005.1 Terriglobia bacterium | reverse complement strand
ATCTCGCCGTCACCCAAGCTCTCGACAACCTCCTTGAAGGCGTCGGCCTGAAAGCCGCATGATGCTTACTCGACACGAGAAACGAAAATGACAACAAAAGCGTCAACAAAGTTCACGTTTTCTCCGCCATAACGGACTAATGTTAAGCCAATCTCGACGGCTTTCGAATGCTTGGCCGGGTCTACACGTTTTCGGGCATGGGATGCACCCACGGGTTGCGATACGGTCGGGCCAGAAGCCGGTTGGCCTCCCCGTCGCCGCTCACACACCCCTTCTGCGGGTCCCACGCCAGCGTCCGCCCGGTCTTCATCGAAAGATTGGCCAGAATGCAACTGGTCGTCGAAATATAACCCTGTTCGATATCCGCCACCGGTCTGCCACGGGTGGCGATGGCTGCCAGAAAATTTTGCATGTGGTGCCGGATGGCCGGAGCACATTGCGTCTCCAGGTCCTTCTCGGTCTTATCTTCGGGATACTGCTCCAGTTCGTAGGTGACGTCCTGGTGAATGGGCGACTCGCCCTTGACTGCGGGCTCAAAGTCGTAGCTGTAGACGCTGGCCTTGAGCGTCCCCTTGTCGCCATAGAGAGTGGCGCCCCACTGGTATTTCGGGTCGGGCGGGTTGCCCCAGGTGCGATGCTGCCACACGATCTTGACGTCGTCATAGTCGAACGTGGCAAGCTGTGTGTCCGTGATGTTGGCCTCGCTGTGCTGCACCAGAATGCCGCCGCTCGAGCTGATCCGTTTGGGCCAGCCGAGATTCATCATCCAGCGCACCATGTCGAGCATGTGGACGCCCATATCGCCCATGATGCCGTTGCCGTATTCCATAAATTCGCGCCAGCCCCGAGGATGCACCAGCGCGTTGTAAGGCCGCATGGGCGCGGGGCCGGTCCACATCTCGTAATCGAGGTTTGGGGGCGGCGCCGTGTCCGGCGGATTGCTCGTTGCGCGCATGTGGTAATAGCAGTAAATCTCCACCAGGCCCACCTTGCCCAGTTTTCCGGCCTGCACCACCTTTTCACGCGCATCCACCAAGTGCGGCGTGCTGCGCCGCTGCAAGCCTACCTGCACCACGCGGTTGTGCTTGCGCGCGGCAGCCAGCATGGCCTGACCTTCGATGACGTCCACGCTGATCGGCTTCTGGCAGTAGACATCGGCCCCGGCCTTTACGGCTTCGATCATGGCGAGCGCGTGCCAGTGGTCCGGCGTGCCCACCAGCACGATGTCCAGATCTTTCTCCGCCAGCATCTTGCGGTAATCGCCGTAAGTACGCGGTTTCTTGTGCGACGCCTGCCGTTGCGAAGTCAACTCCGCCGCTTCGGCCAGCATGCGCGAATCCACGTCGCATAGCGAGACCACGTCAACCGGCGATACCTGGATCAGGCGGAACAGATCCGTCTTGCCGTACCAGCCGCAGCCGATCAGACCCACCCGAAGCTTCTTCTGGTCCGCGGCTTGTTCGGACTGAGCGTGGGCCAGCCAAGCCAAGCCCCCGGCGGTGGTGTAAACGAATTGACGACGATTCATGGTCCTCCTTCCGCTTATGCACCCGGCTTCCTAGTGTACTAAATGCTGTCTTCTCCGCGTAGGCTGGATTGTTCGTGCGCTTTTGGCTGAGTGAGGTGCAAAGGCGATCGTCGGCAGACGAGTCCTAACGTACTATTCGAAGTGTCCGACGATGAGTGATTATGACGTTAGGAAAGCGGTGCGGGGCCAGTTGAGTCGCGCAGCACCAACTCAGGTTCGAGCAGCACTTCGGGAGGGATCGGGGCGCTGGCTTGATCGGGCAGTAAAGCCTTCACGGCCATCTGGCCAATCGCTTCCCGGGGTATATTCAGCGTGGTCAGCGCGGGATGGGTAAACTCTGAAAGCGAGATGTTATCGAATCCGGTGACGGAGATGTCCGCCGGAACCGAGTAGTTGTGGGCCCGCAATTCCCGAAGCACTCCGATGGCCATGTAATCATTCACGCAGACGACGGCCGATGGCTTGAAGCCCGAGAGCAGAAGTTCACGCACGGCCTGCGCGCCTCCCGCGGGAGAGTCTGGGCCCAAAGCGACTTTCCACGAAACGGCGCCGTCATAGGTGCCTACCGCTCCCAGAAAAGCCTCTCGCCGGACGTGGAGCGGGCTGAGGGCGCTGTGATGGCCCACAAAGGCCATGCGCCGGTGTCCCAGTGAATACAGATACTGCACGGCGCGCTGAGTGCCAAGCTCATAACGGACGCGGATGTTGGTGAAGTTCTCGGCGGGCTTGCCGACGTCGTAGAAAACAGTCGGCCGCTCGCTGGCCTGAATTTCCGCAAGAAGGTCCTCTTCCATCTCGGACACGACGACGGCGAGTCCCGCGACGCGCTTTCCCAGCAGAGAGCGCACTCCGGCGCGGAGTTGACTCACCTGATAATCCGTGTGCTCAACCAGCACATCGTAACCGCTGGCGCGCGCCGCCGCGTCCATCGCCTGAAAGACATCCACAAAGAAGGGATTGCTGAGGTTCGAGACGATCAACCCGATGGTGTTGCTTTTCCCGCCGGCCAGCGATCGGGCGTGGAGATTAGGATAATAGTTTAATGTCTTAACGGCGCTGAGCACACGCCTGCGCGTGGAATCCTTGACCGTCCCTTGATTGTTGAGGACGCGTGATACCGTCGCCGTTGACACGCCAGCGCGCTGTGCTACCTTGTCCAGCGTCATAGGTCGTCTGATTATACACTCGCCGGCCGCGTGCAGTTCGGATCGCCGTCGTTGCGATCGCGACGCAGTTTGAAGTCGGAGCAGATCCATGCTGCCACTGAAACGGCGGAGCAAACGCGCGCGTACAACCTGAATGGGGTGGCTACCTGTTAGTGCTTTGCGTCACGTGATCCGGCCAGTCCACGCTCGACGGTTAGAAGCCGCAGGGCACCCTGGCGTTGCCCACCACTCTGTTTCGCAAGTCGTCATCAACTCTATCGGTCATCGAGTAATCACGGAGTGAGTCTGGAAGAGCTTGTATCCCGAGTAGCGATGCGTGTTCCGGACGAACATGTTCTTGTATTGGACCAGCACCGTAACTTCTTTGGGCAGCCAGAGAACATTCTCAACACCCCCAGGAAGAATGGGGAAGTAGTCCACCGCAGTGCTTTGGCTCTCAAGTCCGATATCCTTTCGGGGAGCGAGAAGCCAGGTTTCAATTCTCACGATCTCAGACGATTCTTCATCGATCCAGGCAAGTCCCTGCACAAGAATCGCCGCGGTACGACTGCCAACCTCAAAAGTGGTGAAGTTTCTGCTGATGTCAGGCGTCTGTGCGAAGCCTACGACGTAGCAAAGCCGCTTCCGAATGGATTCCTCCCCAAAGTATCGAAAGCGGCTCTCAACTTGATTGGAAGTGTTGAAATAGGCCCAACTGCCCGTGAAGTTGGTGGTGATCAGTTGAAGGTCAGTCTGGCGCGCCAAATCAATGGGATTCCCCCGCGGATCGGTCCGATATTCGGTAAACATCCGAGGATCACCGGCCGGCCTGGGAATAATAATGTAAAGAAAATGGTAGGTTGATTCGTTAGGACCCATCTCTCGCCAAGTCGCGATGGGACTCCCAACGTTCCATTCCGAGTACACGCGTTCGTCGCAGGCGATGTTTCGGAACTCGGCGATCATGGCGGCCGCCCGTTCCCCCACGCGCTTCAGAATCCCCGGCAGCGTGTCGTCGTTCCCAGCGGCTCGCAGTTTGTACAAGAAGGGAGACTGCTTGATCTCTTCGGGCGTCCAATCCACAAGGCTCCGGACACGGCTGTAGACTTCGAGTTCCTGGCGGCTCACCCGAACGGGTGGTTCTGACGATTGAGGTGACCTGGCACCCGGAAGTTGCGCAGCGCCAACTGCGAGGGCAGTCGTTGCCAGCCCAATTAGGATCGCAAGTGCCTTGGACTTCACCAGGGCAGTATTCGCTTGGCGGTGCTGAGAGTCAACATGCGTGCGGACGGGCTTCTGGCTCCTCACGTCTTACGCCTTCACCAGCCAGCCTCACTTCTGCTGGAGTTCTTTCATGCTTTGATTGGCGTATGTCTCAATAACTGTCCCCTTGCCCAATTCCGCCGCCTTCGAAAAGGCTTCCATTGCGTCCTGCTTTTTTCCGATGTTGGAATATACTTCTCCGAGGCGAAAATAAAGCGAAGCCTTGGGTGGCTGGGCAAGTGAAATGGCTTTCTTGAATTCTTCAATGGCTTGGTCCGGCTTCTCTTGCTGCATCGCGACCGAGCCGAGAGCCGCATGCGCGGTGGATTCGATACCGGCCTTTCGCACCGCAAACTGGTCTGGTGTCTCGTTGGGCCGGGTCGCGAGCTTGGGCAGCAGGTCGAGCGCCCGCTGGGCGTCCGTCTGCGCCTCCTGCAGCGCCTTCGCGCTGTCGGAGGCCTTGCTTACCATGCTGGGCTCGGATAGAGTCGTGGCGACGATGAGCAGGCTGTAGACATTATCGGGATCCAGTTCCAGGCTTTTCTCGCCCGTTTTTACCGCGTTCAGGTAGTCTCCTTTCTGCTGGAAGGCGGTGGCCGCCTGCGTGAAGACGTAAGACAAGAGCTCGCTCTTGGGAAAGGTCTGGGCGAAGTCCATAGCCATGCGGATTTTGGTGTCCGGATCGGCAGCCTGCTCAAGGGTCTTGTAACCTAGGGCTTCCTTGTAAGTGGAGGTCAGAGGCGCACCCGTCGCACTGGTGAGGGTCGCTCCCTTGAAGTTCCGAATCGTTGGGCCTGCCGCCCAGATGGCGTCGAGAATTTCGTCATTCGCGCCGGCTTTGCGCATCTTCTTTTCGGTGTCGGCGCCCAGGTCGAAATCCACACCCTGGTCATGCAAAGTCTTCTCAAGGACGTCCGGGTGTTGCTTCTCCTGTTTGACCAAACGATAGACTTCATCTTCGCTCAGCGGATGCTGCGCCGCTTCCTGCCCCGGCAAAATCGCCACGGCCAAGACGAAGAATGAGGCCAGCCTTACCAGCCTATGCCACATGTTTGTCTACTCCTGAATCATCTCGATCGATCTCAGCCACGTCTCCATCAGCCCAGGCCAGTGCGTGGCCGGAAGCTTGGTGGGCCGCAGGCCAAAAGCATGGCCGCCCTGCGCGTAGGAGTGGATCTCCACCGGAACTCCCGCGTTCTTTAACGCAATGTAGTAGACCAGCGCGTCGTTCACATTGTCCACGTGGTCATCCTCGTTCTGCAGTAGAAACGTCGGCGGCGTCTCACGGGTGACTTGAATGCGCGGATTCAAGTCAAAACTTCGATTCGAACAGGGATGCCCAGGCCATTCACACAGATGGCCCGGATAAAGAGCCACCGCAAAATCCGGGCGGCAGCTTTCTTTGTCGGCCGCGTCCACAGCGGGGTACAAACGCTCGTTGAAATGCGTGCTGATGGCTGCCACCAGGTAACCCCCTGCCGAAAACCCAAGCACTCCAATCTTGTGCGGATCGACGTGCCACTCGGCAGCGTGAAACCGCACCAATCCCATAGTCCTCTGCGCATCTTCCAACGCTGTCGGCGCCTTGGGATTGACTTGGCACTTACATTTCTCATCCCCATGCGGCCCGGAGTCGGGCACGCGGTACTTCAGCAGCACGCACGTGATGCCCTTCGACGCCAGCCAATCGCAGACCTCTGTGCCTTCCAGATCGATGGCCAGAATCTGAAAGCCGCCGCCAGGAAACACCACGACGGCAGCGCCCGTATTTGCTCCCTTCGCTGGAAAGACCGTCATCGTAGGCCGCGAGACGTTAGACACGTAAGTCCACGGACGGCCGGCAACCAGCGACTTATTCTCCGTTCCCGCGGCCTCCGGCGCAGCAACGGGCTGCGCATCAGGCGCCGCACCAGGCCATATCGGCACTTGCGTAAGGCCAGGCGATGGCCGCCAGGCGGGCGTCTGCGCGGTCACGCTTCCAAATGCAAAAAGAATACAGAGAGCAAAGATCAAAGGGTTCATTACAATCCCGACCGCCTATCGATCAACAGTCGCTGCCGCGACTCGCTGAGTGCCGCACGTCCCAGTGTTTTATATTTGCGGTAGCGATCTCCACGCTAAGGCGGACCCGTCGTTGCCTGTGAATTCGACTTGCGCATTGAATCCACCTCTGGAAGCAACGTCCGGGTCTGGTTCGCCAGCGGCCCGTCGGGCGCGATTTTGAGATAGGTCTGCATTTCGCTATAAGCCTGGTCGTACTCCTGCTGCTTCAGATAGGCATCGGCCAGCCGGAGATGAACTTCCACGGGCACGGCGCCGCTCAGGGACTCGGCTTTCAAATACTCGTCGGTGGCTTCCTTGTACTTGCCGGAGTGCTGCTGCACGGCGCCTAGCCGATAGTGGGGTTGCCAGTCGCTGGGCGCCACGCGCAGCGCCTGTTGCAGAACGGATTCACCTTCCGAATACTTTTTCTCCATGTCCAGAAGGATTCCCATCTGAAGGTAGGCTTCCAAAAACTCCCCGTCGCAGTGAATCGACTCTTGGAACGATCTTTCCGCCGAGGGCAGGTCCCCTTGCAGGGTGAGAACCACTCCCAGCTCAGTCAGCGCACGCGCGTAGCACGGGTCCGCTGTGATCGCCGTTTCCAAGTGTTTGCGCGCGTCCACTAGGTCCTTTGCTTGCAGAGCTTCGTGTCCCATCTCGTATTCTTTACGAGCCTTTTTGGGCGCCGCCAGATCGGTGGTGTTGGCCGAAGGAGGTGGAGGAGTCTTTTTCGCGCCCAACGGCGTTAAGTAGATGGTCGGAAATCTGCTCGCATAATACGCCATGTCCACTTGGGCGGTTGCGGGCTGATACCCCTCGGCGGTAACGATAATCTGATAGTGAGTTTCCTTCAAATCATGGAATTCAAATTTTCCCGTTTCCCCTACCATCTGCTGTGCGGCGACCACGTTCTCCGCGACCTCCAGCTTTACGACGATACCGAAGGGGAGACTTCCGCCCGTGGTCACGCGAACCTGTCCTGCAATCGTGCTATCGGGCCTTTGGCAGAGTCCCGGCGCTGCCAGGAGCGCGGCGGCGATTAGAGACGCGGCGAGCTTCAGATGCGCCGCCGTGGGAATTCGCGCCAATCCGCCCTCCATTATTACCTCCTCCCAACCGCGCCGTAAGCCGGTCGCGCGAGGATATTCTACTGCATTGGATCGATGAGAGGTATTCAGTTGGATTTCACCTCGAGGCCGAGCTGCATCTTCAAGCGGGGCTTTCGCCGCATATCTCCGCGTAGCTACCCTTGCTTTCCAAGCAGCTTTTCCCAGTGGTGACTCGAGCTGCCTCCATCCTGCGCCCGCCACCTGTGGAGTAGAATAATTGCGACTCCAAATGTGCCTCATGACGCGCTGCGACCCTGCGGCTACGCTCCTACTGCGCTTGGGTTCGCTCTGCGCGTCCAAAAAAGCACTTACTGATTCTAAAAGACTTGCATTGCAACTCGCGAAGTAAACTTGGGTTCGTTTAGGTTCGTTTTGTGGACGTCTTTTGGGTCGTTTTTTCCTCCTATTCCCTCTGGCATGTGTCATTTACATGTTTGGGTTCGTTTTTTCAACTCACCTGTGGAAAAGTCCCTTGATATTTGTATAACATTAAATATATCATTGTGTTACAGTTTTGGGTTCGTTTTCACAACAATATGGGGGGTGGGGGGGGGAGGCTGGGAAGCCGCCCAAAGCTCAGAATGAAGCCTCGCCAGCAGGGATTTGAAACGGCGGTTTGTCGCACGTAGAACCTCACAGGCTAAACGGGGCCTAGTCTCGCCATCATTATCACTTATACCGGTCTGAACTGGGAAAGTGGGTAGTGGTGGGAAGCCCCGGACACAATATTCCGAGGCGTGTTTTCTTCAGGTTACCCTGTGGAGAATTGGGGTGGACTGACGGACGGAACGGCATCGTGGGTAAAAGCTACACACTTTTGCGATTCGGACCGCCAGAGGGTTCAGGACGGCGAGTTAGGGGTCTGATTTTGGGCGCCGTGTCATTCTTGCTTGCCGCCCTCGCGGCGCCCTTCCAGTTTCACCAAGCCCGGACTCGTGATCGATCACGATGCTACGGACAAAGCGGCCCAGGCGCTGAATCTGCTTATCGGTGCGCTGCTGGCTCTGTGTTGCCGTGATGGGATCACAGGTAGTACCATGGGCCGCCTTACACAACAAAGCGAATCAAGGGAGGCTCATGACGATCGCTAAGGCAACGGCTCTGGGAGTGTTACTCGTGCTCGCTCTCCAGCCGCGCGGCCAGGCAGGGCAGGAACCGGTTGAGATCCGTGTTGATTCGACGGTGCGACAAGGAACCCTGAAGCCCATCTGGACGTACTTCGGCTACGACGAACCCAACTACACCTATGCCAACAACGGTCGAAAGCTCGTCGGTGAGCTTTCAGCTCTAAGTCAGAGGCCGGTGTACATTCGGGTTCATCATCTCCTCTGTACGGGCGACGGAACTCCTGCCATGAAATGGGGCTCCACCAATGCTTACACCGAGGACGCCTCCGGCAAACCGGTCTACGACTGGCGCATCATCGACCGAATCTTCGGTACTTATGTCCAGGCAGGAGCCAAGCCCTTCGTCGAGATCGGATTCATGCCCGAAGCCCTCTCTGTGAAGCCGGAACCTTATGTCCGGCACTGGCCGAAACCTGATGATGGAGTCGGATGGTCCTACCCGCCGAAAGACTACGGGGAGTGGTCGGAACTGATTTCGGAATGGGTGCGGCACTCGATCGCGCGATATGGAAAGGGTGAGGTTGAATCCTGGTATTGGGAAGTTTGGAACGAGCCAGACATTTCTTATTGGCGCGGGACGCCCGAGGAATACGACAAACTCTATGACTACGCTGCTGAAGGAGTGAAGCGGGTGTTGCCTACTGCGAGGGTTGGGGGGCCGGCCAGCACCGGACCGGGCAATCCCAAGGCCGCCGCTTTCCTGCAGCAATTTCTCGAACACTGCGCGCGCGGCACGAATTACGCCACCGGTAAGGTGGGCGCTCCTCTCGATTTCATCAGCTATCACGCGAAAGGTGCGCCCGAAATCGTGGAGGGCCATGTGCGGATGGGCCTCTCCCGAAACCTGAATGATGTCGCGAAGGGACTCGAAATCGTAACGGCGATTCCGCAGTTTAAAAAGCTGCCGGTGATTCTGAGCGAGTGTGATCCTGAAGGCTGCGCCGCCTGCTCGGCGCGCCTCTATCCGCACAACGCTTATCGCAACGGGACTCTCTATCCCACTTACACGGCCGCCGCTCTTATCAACATCTTGAAGCTCGCAGATCGCTACCACGCCAACCTCGAAGGCATGCTGACCTGGGCGTTTGAGTTTGAGGGTCAACCTTACTTCGACGGGCTACGCACGCTCGCCACCAACGGCATCGACAAGCCGGTGCTAAACCTTTTCCGCATGGTGGGGATGATGCAAGGCGACCGCGTGCAGGTAAACAGCACCGGCGCCGTTTCGCTGGACCAAATTCTGCAGCGGGGAGTGCGGGACGCACCTGACGTTGATGCCTTGGCGTCTCGATCAGATCGGGAGATCGACGTGCTGGTGTGGAACTATCACGACGACGATTCGCCGGCTCCGGAAGCGACCGTGAAACTCACCGTGAACGGCGTCCCTGATGGCGTGCCGCGCCTTCTGCTGCGCCACTACCGTATCGACCAGGACCACAGCAATGCGTACACGCTCTGGCAGCGCATGGGCGCTCCCCAGAATCCGACGCCACAACAATACGCACAACTCGAAGCAGCGGGCCAACTTGAACTGCTGGACTCGCCGCGATGGGCCTGGAACAAGAATGGCAGCGTTGACCTCAGGTTCGATTTGCCCCGTCAGGCAGTGTCGCTGGTGCAGTTAAGTTGGTGACCAGAATTGTTGATCTTTGCGCGGCTTGGGGGCGCGCGCGTTTCGCCCGCCACTTCATCCTCGAGCTACGCCTTGGGACGAAAGCGGGCGGGACGCCCGCGCTCCCAGCCGAGCGGACACGTTCAGACAGTCTTCTTACACCGCCACGGTAAGCAGTGTGTAGGAGTGGGCTGGTAACTGCAACGTCATTTTCGCCCCCGCGGCGGGCTTCTCAAGCGTCTGCGGGATGACGTGCTTTGGATCGTCGAAAGTGTTGGTAGCTTTCAGGTCAGGGCCGGTGATCACCTGAGAATTCACGACCTGGGTTGGAGTGATCTCGCGCCACTCCACCTGCAATTCGCGAGATTTCTCCAAATCCCGGTTCAGCACCAGCAGGGTCGCCGTCTTGGCGGCCGCATCGAATGTGGCGGCCACGTCCAGGTAGGGTACTTGCCCGAACCCGGCCATGGTTGTGCCGCCCGCTTCGATGGGCCGGCCGAGGTGGGCAACTTCGTAGGTGGGTCCTTCCGGTACCAAGCTCAGCACGCTGCCACGGGCGTAATGCAGGGCCCAGGAATAGGGATAATAGATGGTCTGGCGCAGCACGCCGTTCTCATTCGTCATCAGCGGCGCGATCACGTTCACCAGTTGAGCCAGGCAAGCCACCTTTACCCGGTCGGCATGGCGGAGCAGGGAATTGACAAGCCCCCCAACGAGCAGCGCATCCTCCAGGTTGTAGACCTCTTCCAGCAGGTGCGGGGCTTCTTTCCGGTGCCCGTTTGAGGCGTCCCCGCTGCGGGCGCGATACCAGACGTTCCATTCATCAAATGAAAGCCAGAGACGTTTGTTGGACCTCTTAACACCTCCCACCATGTCGGCCACATCAATGATCTGTTCGATTTGGCGGTCCATGGCCAGATTCAGCGCCAGGTACTTGGAGCTGTCCCCGCCTGTTTCTTCCGAGTTGCCGAAGTATCGGTGCAGGGAAATCCCGTCCACCTCGTTGTAGCACTCCTCAAGCACCTGTCGATCCCATTCGAGGTAAGTCGGCATGAAGGGGCCACTCGACCCACAGGCAATGAGCTTCAGGGAAGGATCGATGACGCGCATTTGTCGCGCGGCGTCAGCCGCCTTCTCGCCGTATTCGTGGGCCGACATATGGCCGATCTGCCAAGGGCCATCCATTTCATTGCCCAGGCACCAATACTTCACATTGTGCGGCGCCTCGTACCCGTGCTGGCGGCGCAAGTCACTCCAACGCGTTCCCTGGTCAACGTTGCAGTATTCCACCAGCGCTGCCGCCATCTCAGCCGAACCCGTCCCGAAGTTAAGCCCCATCAGCGGTTCCGTGCCGGCCAGTTTGCACCAGGTCATAAATTCATTGGTGCCAAACTGGTTGGTTTCGAGCGTGTTCCAGGCGCGGTCGAGTACGCGCGGCCGGTCCTTCTTCGGACCCACCCCATCCAGCCAATGGTAGCCGGAGACGAAGTTTCCGCCCGGCCAGCGGATGATGGGAACACCTAACCCGCGAATCTCTTCCAGCACATCGGTGCGAAATCCATTCGCGTCGGCCAACTTTGAACCTGGGTCATAGATGCCCGTGTAAATGGCGCGCCCCAGTTGTTCGAGGAAAGATCCGAAGATGTGAGGGTCAAGCACCGAGACTTGGCGCGAGGGGTCAATTACGACGCGCGTCGTGGTCGAGGATGCCTGTTGGGCTCTCGGCGTCCTGTCGAGCAATAAGCCTGTTGCCAATCCAAAACCGGCCATCCCCGCTTGCTTGGTAAACCGCCTTCTGGAAATGCGAGCCATAGTCCCTCCGCTTGAGCGCAGTTTGGAATCTGGAAAGCGTTTGCAGCGCCCAGAGCGAAGTTCGTATCACGAACAGTATCCTGAATGCAACTGTTCATCCACGTCTGGGTGCGCGACATAGACGTGGGCTTTTTGGTGTTTCTTTTTTTTGTGGCCTTTATCTGTGCGTAGTGTATACTTGCAGATAGAGGAGGTGGCTATGCCTCAAACCCTGCCTGCCCTGGAAGGCGAAAGAACCCGCTTGCTGGAAGACATTTCCAAGCTCGGCGATTTTCGC
>DATJYK010000366.1:0-1795 GCA_035578005.1 Terriglobia bacterium | reverse complement strand
ATCGGGTAGGAGGCAGGGTCACCCCTGCCGTCCTCCCACACCACCGGACGTGCGGTTCCGCATCCGGCGGTTCATGAAACAGGCGAGAAGCGCTGCTGCATTTCCAGCAACGAAACCAGCCCCATTTGGTCGAGCCGAGACTTCGGATAGGCGGCATTCATGTGCGAGGCGCCGCCGTTCCACCAAGGGCCATGCCCGTTGGTGGCCGATTGCCACGCACGCACTTTCCCCAAACCCACCCGCATCAGGTTCCTTGCCCGTGTATAGACCTGCTTCCATTGCCGCCATAGTAGGGCACGTAGTTTACGCCTGATCCAACCATCAAGGTCTTCCAACACACCCTTGACTTCGGTGAGCCGGAAGTACGCAACCCAACCCCGAAGTATGGGATTGAGCCGCTCGATTGTTTGTTTCAGGCTTCCACCACGCGCCTCCCGCAACGTCTTGCGGATTTTCTCCGCCAGCCGCTCGCGGCTCGGTTGCGCGATTTTCAGCTTCGGCTTCTTGTGCCAGGTCATGCTGTAGCCCAGGAACTTCCGCTCCCACGGCCGCGCCACCGCGCTCTTGGACACGTTGATCTTCAACTTCAGTCTCCGCTCCAGAAACGCCGTGATCGCCTGCATCGTCCGCTCTCCTGCCCGCTTGCTGCCGACGTAGATGTTGCAGTCGTCCGCATAGCGGCAGAAGCCAAGCCCACGCCGCTCCAGTTCGCGGTCCAGATCGTCCAGCAGGATATTCGACAACAGCGGCGACAATGGCCCGCCTTGCGGTGTGCCCTCCGTCCGCTGACTCGTTATCCCACCTTCCATCAGTCCCGCTTCTAGATAGCGCCGGATCAGCTTCAGCACCCGTTCGTCCTCCACCTTGCGCACCACACGCGCCATGAGCGCATCGTGGTTCACTCGGTCGAAGAACTTTTCCAAGTCAAGGTCCACGACCCATCGTTTGCCTTCCGCAACGTAGCCTCGTGCCGCTTCGACGGCCTGATGTGCGTTGCATCCGGGACGAAAGCCGTAGCTCGACGAGGAAAACTCCGGATCGAACAGCGGTTGCAGTACCTGATTGAGCGACTGTTGAATCAGACGGTCCAACACCGTCGGGATGCCCAACGCGCGTACCCCGCCTTGCGGCTTCGGTATCTCCACCTTGCGCACCGCCGCCGGCATGTAGTCGCCTGCCAACAGCGCCTCTCTTACGCTCGGCCAGTGCGCCTGAAGCCAAGGCTTGAACTCAGCCACCGTCAGTCCATCGACTCCCGGAGCGCCTTCGTTCTTCACCACTCGCTCGTAAGCGCACTGCATGTTGCTGCGTTCCACCACGGCTTCCCTCAGCCGCAGCGCCTCCGGTTTCGTTCGCCCAGCAACCGCCGTACCAGCCTCTGCACCAGAACCGGCCCCGGACAGGTTCCGCCTGCCCTCCTCCGCCCTGGTCCTACTCACGTAAGCTTCTGCTTCTTCGGCTCGCATCGAGGTCTGCTGTCCTACTCCCGTGTTTCATGTTCGGCCCTTCGCCCCGTACGGGCGGCTACTATGGCCTCGGCTGACTTCTGGCGATTCATCCCCGCGCCTCTCCGCGCCGGTAGCCCAAGAGCAAACCGCCAGACCTCCCCGGGTATGGCGCACTCACCTTCACGCTTATGCCTGTCGGATCTACGTCACGGCGCTCCGTGCAAGTACTGGGCTTTGCGTCTATGCGCCCGCTCACCCCGCCCTGCCGCCTCTATCCGCTTCCTGTTCGTCAGGCCAGCGCTTTGCCTCCGGCTTCCTCCAGATTCCGCCTCGCGACGGACACCCTT
>DATJYK010000365.1:0-43133 GCA_035578005.1 Terriglobia bacterium | reverse complement strand
CGGCTTCTCGAGAATCAGAAAGTTCTGCATCATTCCGGTGTCTTCATGGGGAAGGATGTGGCAGTGGAAGACAGACTTTCCCGTCCATTCCTTGAAGCGCATGCGGATTACCGATGCGGTGTTCTGCTGAACCCAGATGGTATCCTGGATCAGTCCCCGCCGCTGCTCGATGCCCGCAATGGATTTCACCTCGAAATCGTTGACGTGAATATGGAAGGGATGGCCCTCCGTTCCTCCGTGCTCGCCGCTCGGCACCACGATGTGCCACTCCTCGCACTCGTTGAGAAACACCGTGGTGGGCACGGCGAATTCGTCATAGAGCTGATTGTTGATATAGAAATCGATACCCACCACGGGGTTGCGCACGCCGGGAAACGCCGAGGAGAACACAAAGTATCGCCTTTTCTTGATCTCGCTTTCGGTGATGGGAGGATTGCGCGTGATGGGAGGCAGATTGCGTTTCAGAGCGAGATTTCTGGCTGCGAAATGACATGGTTCCGAGCTGTTTTTCCGCAGCCTGCTACGTCTCGCCGCGACATCCGGACCGGCGGCTACCTGGCCTGCAACGTTTGGCCTCTGCCCTCTGCCTCTTTCCCCCGACTCCTGTCTTCTGACTTGTCCTTCCAGCTTCGTTTATACTGAATCTGATCCTCCATCGAGCTATGGACTTCAAAATCTCCTCAGACTATCAGCCTCGTGGTGACCAGGTGACGGCCATCCGGGAGCTTGTGGATGGCGTCGAGCAAGGGCAGAAGCATCAAGTGCTGCTGGGCGTGACCGGCTCCGGCAAGACCTTCACCATGGCCAAGGTGGTGGAGGCGGTCAACCGGCCTACGCTCGTGCTTGCGCACAACAAGACCCTGGCCGCGCAGCTTTATCACGAGTTCAAGAGTTTTTTCCCTGAGAACGCGGTGGAATATTTCGTGAGCTACTACGACTATTACCAGCCCGAGGCCTACGTTCCGGCGAGCGATGTCTACATTGAAAAAGAGGCCACCAGCAACGAGGAAATCGATAAGTTGCGGCTTTCCGCCACGCGTTCGCTCTTTGAGCGGCGTGACTGCCTGATTGTGGCCAGCGTCAGTTGCATTTACGGCCTGGGGTCGCCGGAAGCCTATTACGGCATGCTGCTGCTGCTGGAAAAGGGCCAGAAGGTCTCGCGGCAGGATATTCTGCACCGCCTGGTCGACATCCAGTACGAGCGCAACGATATCGACTTCCGCCGCGGCGCCTTTCGCGTGCGCGGCGATGTGATCGAGGTTTATCCCACTTACCAGGACCAGGCGTTTCGCATCGAGCTTTGGGGCGACGAGGTGGAATCGCTCCATGAGATAGATCCCCTTTTCGGCCAGGTGAAGCGCACCGTTGCGAGGCTACCCATCTACCCGCGTACCCATTACGTGATGCCGGCGGAGCGGCGCGAGGCGGCCCAGGAGAAAATCCTGGAAGAGCTCGAATGGTGGCACGGCGAGCTCGAAAAGCAGGGCAAGCTGGTGGAGGCGCAGCGCCTGGAGCAGCGCACCCGCTTCGACGTGGAAATGATGAAGGAAATGGGCTACTGCCACGGCATTGAGAATTACTCGCGGCACCTTTCGGGCCGGCTGCCGGGCGAGCCGCCGCCCACGCTGCTCGATTACCTGCCGCAGGACGCGCTGCTCTTCATCGATGAAAGCCATCAGACCGTACCCCAGCTTCACGGCATGTACCACGGCGACCGCTCGCGCAAGCAGACGCTGGTGGATTACGGTTTCCGCCTGCCTTCAGCCCTCGACAATCGGCCGCTGACGTTCGAGGAGTTTGAACACCGGGTGGATCAGGTACTCTACGTCTCGGCCACACCCGGCCCCTACGAATTGACGCGCGCCGGCGGCGTGGTAGTGGAGCAGATCATCCGTCCCACGGGTTTGATCGATCCCGAAATCGAGGTGCGGCCGACGCGCAACCAGGTGGACGACCTGCTGGCGGAGATTCGCGAACGCGCCACGCGGAACGAGCGGGTGCTGGTGACCACGCTCACCAAGCGCATGGCAGAGGACCTCACGCAGTACTACTCGGAGCTGGACGTGCGCTGCCGCTACTTGCACTCGGAAGTGGAGACGCTGGAACGCGTGAAAATCCTCCGCGATTTACGGCGCGGCGAGTTTGACGTGCTGATCGGCATCAACCTGCTGCGCGAGGGGCTCGACTTGCCGGAGGTGTCACTGGTGGCGGTGCTCGATGCCGACAAGGAAGGGTTTTTGCGCTCGGGCGGCTCGCTGATCCAGACGGTGGGGCGCGCGGCGCGACACATCAACGGCCGGGCCATCCTTTACGGCGACAATATGACCGATTCGATGCGGTACGCCCTCGGCGAGACCGAGCGTCGTCGCGCCAAGCAGACCGAGTATAACCTCGAGCACAACATCACGCCGGAGTCGATCGTGCGGCCCCTTGATATGACTCTGGCTTCCATCGTGGAGGCGGACTACGTCACCGTGCCTCTTGAGGAGGACGTATCGGAGCCTACGACGGTAGACGAGATGCAGGCCTTGATCAAGAAACTCGAAGCCCAGATGCGCGAAGCGGCGAAGCGGTTTGAGTTTGAGAAAGCCGCCGGCCTGCGCGACCGGGTGAAGGCGCTGCGTGAGAAGGAAGTGGGCCTGGCGGCGGAAGGCGAAAGCCAGAAGCCGGAAGTTAGGAGTCAGGGGTCGGGAGTCAGGAGTTAGAAGCCACGGACGGTGCCGCTCGCGTGATAGGATAACGGTATGCCAAGAGAACACCAAACAAACCGTGCCAACCGCGACCAACTCTCCGACGAAGAACTGCAGCGCATCGAGGCCGACCCGGAGTTTCAGCGCTTGATCAAAGAATCCATTCGAGCCGAGCGCGAGGGGCGAACCTTCACCAATGCTCAGGTTAAGGAAATGACGCGAAAACGCCGGCATGGCTGACATCGTCTGGTCGGAGCCGGTTCTCGACGTCTACTTCGAATTGCCTGACCGCGAGCAGGGCATCATTCAGGATCGTCTTAAGCTCGTTGCCTCGTTTCCGGAGATGTACGCCCTTCGCCGTTCAGGTCGGTTCCGAGGGAATCGGCACTTTGTTGCCGGAAATTGGGTCGTCTTTTACAAATACCGCGGCGGGACCGTCTATGTGCGCGCCTGTGGCCGGCACGGATTCCTTAGTGGCACCGCCCATGAGTTCTCGGATCACAGATTCGCAGACCACGGTCGCAATCATCGGTCCCGGCCGCGTGGGTCAAGCCCTCGGACGGCTTCTGTTGCTCGCGGGCGTGCGGATCGGCTGGGTAGCGGCGCGTAGGCTAGCGGCGGCGAAGAAAGCCGTGCGCTTCATCGGCGCGGGGCGAGCGGTCACGCTCGATTCTGCAGACCTTGCGGCCGCCGGCCTGCTGCTGATCACGACTTCGGATTCTGCCCTGCCCGGGGTCGCCCTGGCTTTGGCCAAGCGGCGCGAGAGCTGGAAGGGCGCGATCGTGCTGCACACCAGCGGCGCCTGGCCTGCTGGCGGCAGAGACTCTGTGCTTCAGCCTTTGCGGCGACGCGGAGCCAGCGCCGCGTCACTGCATCCTCTGCAGACGGTGCCGAGCGCCAAGGCCGGGGTTCGGAATCTGATCGGATGCTTCTGGGCAATTGAAGGCGACCCTCAGGGCGTGAAGCTGGCGAGGCGGTGGGTTCGGGCGCTCCGCGGCGCCGTCTTTACGCTTCGCCCAGAACATAAACCTGCGTATCACGCGGCTGCCGTGATCGCCTGCGCCGGTATTGTGACTTTGCTGGAGAGTTCAAGACGCCTGCTGGAGCGGTGCGGCGTGCCACCGAAACGTGCGCGACACCTGCTGGAGGGATTTGTGGCGGAGACGGCCAAGAACTTCGCCGCCTTGGGCGCTCCGCGGGCACTAACGGGCCCGGCCCTTCGCGGCGACTGGGCGACCCTTCGTAAGCACTTCGCTGCTCTCGAGAAGACGACTCCCGATCTTGTTCCACTCTACGGGGAGCTATTACACTCGATGTTGCGCATGACCGGAAGGCGCGTGCCCCGTGGAGTCTCGTGAGTGCGTTTCTTTCGAGGTATGCATCACTTAAGGAGATCGCTGGTAGACGATGCCTGTACTTTGTGATGATGGGCCCTTGCGCGCCAAGCGCAGGCCTCGAAACGAATCTGTAACATTTCGCGTGCTAGATTCCAATGGTGCCACGCCACGCCATCCTCAGGCTGTCATCAAAGGAGCATGCTCTTCAGCCCCTAAGTTGGCTGCTGCTCCTCGCCGCCGCGGTGTGCCTCGCCACGAAGGCTTCGGGGCAGGATGCGTCTGGCCCGGCGCCAACCTCTGAAGACACCTCCTCTGACGATCCCGGCACCGCGGTCACCCTCTTCGATCACTCCTCGACAACCCGATGGTGGGTTTCCGGGCAGATGAATTTCATCGGCCAAGGTCACGGCTCGTTTCCTGCCGAATACAGCGGTCCGAATAGTCTGAAGAACACCCCGGAGTTTGCGGTCTCGCAGGTCCTGACGCTCTACACCGGCTACGAGCTGACGCCGAATCTACAAGTGCTGACCGATGTCGAGATCGCCGCCGGACACGGCATCAGCGATGCCTTGGGAGTCGCCGGATTCACCAATCTGGACGTCGTGCGAAATCCTGACCTGGGCAAGGCGCCGTACCTGGCGCGAGCCATCTTCCGCTACACCATACCGCTCAGTGACGACAAAGTGGAGGCCCAGCGCAGTTGGCTTGATCTTCGCACGGAGGTCCCGGCGCGAAGAATCGAAATCATTGCGGGCAAGTTCAGCCTGGCTGATTTCTTCGACCTGAGCGACGTTGGCAGCGACAGCCATTTGCAGTTCATGAACTGGTGCGATGACCAGAACGGCGCCTGGGATTACGCCGCCAACACCCGAGGCTACACCGATGGTGCTATCGTTCAATACATCGCGCCCCGCTGGGCGGTTCGTTTCGGATCAACCCTCATGCCGAAGGTGGCCAACGGCATCTACCTGGATGCTGACCTCGCGCGGGCTCGTGGCGACAATCTGGAATTCGAGTTCCATCCCGCTCCGTTCCGCCACCAGGCTTCAGTCGTGCGGCTGCTCTCCTACGTCAATCACGCCAACATGGGCAGCTATCGGGGAGCTATCGACGAGTTCCGCGAAGGACTAGTTTCCGTGCCGGACATCACGGCAGTCCGCCAGCAGGGCCGCGTAAAGTACGGCTTCGGCGTCAATCTTGAGCAAGATCTGCCAGACCATTTCCAAGGGTTCGCACGCTGGGGATGGAGCGACGGTCATAACGAGTCATTCGCGTACACGGAGGTCGACCGCACCGGCGAACTGGGCATCGACGTGCGTGGCAACGCCTGGAAGCGCCCAGTCGACAAACTCGGGATCGCCGGCATTATGAACGGACTTTCAGGGGACCATCGCGAGTATCTCGCGCTGGGCGGCCTCGGGTTTTTACTGGGCGACGGAACGTTAAACTATGGCACCGAACGCATCTTCGAAACCTACTACACCGCTCATCTCTGGCGCGGATTCTTCGGCTCCGTCGATGTGCAGCACGTCACCGATCCCGGTTACAATCGGGATCGCGGACCGGTTTGGGTGCCATCGATCCGGCTGCATATTGACTACTGATTTGACCGAACACCTTCCCTCTGACGCGGCTTGGCCGCATAATTAGATCGTAAGTCAATTACATGAAATTGCTCCGCTTGATTGCGATGGCTTCGCTGGTCTGGCAGATCGCACTTGCCATTCCGGTGTCTGCACCAAGGCTCTTGGCGAGACCAGCTTGGGCCGCCGACTCTGGGAAGTCACAGAACGCGAGTCCGGCATCCACTCCGGCCGCGAATCTAGCGGTCACGCTCACGCTGGAGCACAATACGATTGCTCAGCCCTTTCCCGCGCGCATCACGCTGCACTTCCATAATGCCGGTCAAGACGCGCTCTGGCTCTATCGTCACGTGCGCGATCCTGAGGATCTCGATCGCGCCCTGAGGCAGATGGCCCAAATCAACGCCACGAATGGCGCTCAAAACGGCAGCGCGAGCGCCGGCGGATCGAGTCTTGTTGTTCGTCTCGAACCGGCCGCGCCGCTGGGGACGCAATCGTGGACGCAGCCTCCTGGCGGCAAGGTGATGGCCAGCGTAGCCATGCCGCATCCGCACCTCGTAAAGCTCGCGCCGGGCGCTGATGACACCGAGGGTTGCGTCGTTGCGCTCAATCCGGGGCTTGTCTCGCGCGGCGGTAGTGACGTGCCGGTCTGGGGCCACTATCACTTCGCGGTTGTCTACAAAACCTCTTATTCGAATGGCGACGCGCTCTCCCGTGATTTGGGCGTCGACATCTGGCAAGGCGAAGTTACGAGCAACACCGTGGACATTGACCTCGAGGCCGCTCCCTCGTTCGCGCCGGGTTCGATCTCGGGGCGAGTGATGAACCCAAACGGGCAGACTCTTCCTGGCATGCAAGTTTCGCTGACTGACGGGCAGAGTCACGTGATCGGTCAGACCATCACGGGCATCGACGGTAACTATGCCTTCGACCATTTGCCTCTGGGAACCTATTGGGCCACCGCGCGGCCGCTGGTGGCCATGGACGTCACCGCGGCGTACGATCATGCCGAGCTTCGCGCCGACGCCACCAAGGCGACCGTCAACCTGGTACCCCTTGAGAGCGAAGCGTATGAACCCAAGCAGTTGTGGCATAAGCCCGTGCTGCTGAAAGTGACGAGCAGCGCCGGTGCGCCGCTTGGAGGCGTTGCGGTGGAAACGCTCTACTCCAACGGACCTATTGCCGAAACCGTGAAAGGCGTAACGGACTCGAACGGCACGCTGGCGCTGGATCTCATCCCAGGCCTCGACGTGGTCACGCTCAAGCATCGTAAATGCCCGAGCTACGACCAGCGCATCGAGGTCGTCGAAGGCGACGGCATCGACGGGTCGATCCTGCAGTATGACTGCAGCACGCACTGACGGACTAGGAAGGGCGACTGTTCGCTTCGGCGTTCGCCCAGCGGCTCTCCGCGATGCGGGCGCTCTCGCTCGCCTTTGCAGTCATCTGGGCTACCCTTCGTCGCACCAGCAAGTCCAAAACCGGCTCCGAGAGATCCTGGCCGATTCCGGACATGCCGTATTCGTTGCCGAGAGCCCACACACACGCGGCGCGGATTTGACTCTCGCCGGTTGGGTTCATGTCTACATCGAACGGACGTTGGAAAGCGACTGCACAGCGGAACTTGGCGGCCTCGTGGTTGAGGAAACCCGCCGAGGTGTCGGAGCGGGAAGGCTGCTGATGGAGCGGGCGGAACGTTGGGCGCGAGCAGTTGGCTGCCCCACGCTGACCATCCGCTCCAACGTCCTTCGCACCGGCGCTCACGCCTTCTATCGACGCCTCGGCTACCGCCTCGTCAAAGCTCAGCGAGTTTTTCGGAAGAGGTTGGAGCCGGCCTAGCAGGCACCTTTCTGATCGTGGTGAAAGCGGTAAACGTCACGACAGGCCGAACGAGGTTAATCGCCCCAGCCTTTCGCGAATGCTGAGATCCTTCGCCGTCGCTCAGGATGACGGGCTTGGACGGTTTCTTCACAGCCTTAGCGCAAGCTCTCCATCACTTCTTCGAGGGCGCTTTGCGGCGGCCGCACGCGGGCGAGGGGCAAGGTGGCCAAGGGCTGGTCCACCACGTTCAGCAGGTCAATGAAGTTGGGCTGCTCCGTATTCACGTAAAACAATCCCGTCACCACTTCGCCACGATCGTGCGACTGGGTGAGTACGCGGAGTGCTTCCGACTTATCAGTGGGGTCATAGTCGCGGTCGAGCTTTTTCAGGAGTATGCGGGAGCCGTCGTGCAGAGTCACATTCGTGGTGGTACCCTCATCGTAGTCCACGGTGATGTCGTCAAAGAAGGGAACAAAGGTGATATCGCCCACGGGAGCGTCATGGTCTTTCACGTAGCCGTAGCTCTTGGTAGAGCCGAGATGGTCATTGAACGTGACGCACGGTGAGATTACGTCCAGCATCGCGGTGCCGCGGTGCCCGATAGCGCCCTGGAGCAGCGCCAGAAGCTGCTTCTTGTCGCCAGAGAATGATCGCGCCACGTAGGTGGCCCCGAGCTGAATCGCCAAGGCGCAGGTGTCAATGGGCGGCAGGTCATTCACCACACCGTTCTTCAGCACGCTGCCCTTGTCTGCGGTGGCTGAAAACTGCCCCTTTGTCAGGCCGTAGCAGCCGTTATCCTCGATGATGTAAATCAGCGGCAGGTTCCGCCGCATCAGGTGCACAAACTGGCCGATGCCGATGGAAGCCGTGTCGCCGTCGCCGCTCACGCCGATCGCGATCAGGCTGCGATTGGCGAGCAGCGTCCCGGTGGCCACGGACGGCATGCGCCCGTGAACGGCGTTGAAGCCGTGGGTGCTGCGCAGAAAATAAGCGGGACTCTTGGAGCTGCAACCGATGCCGGAAAGCTTGGCCACGCGATGAGGCTCCACGCCCATTTCGTAGAACGCCTCGATAATGCGCTCGCTGATGGCGTTATGGCCGCAGCCCGCGCAGAGGGTACTCTTGTTCCCCTTATAAGCAGCCTGCTCCAGTCCGATGCGATTTACCTTTTTCGGCGGTAATGTCGTGGTGGTGGCCATGTTAGTTTCCCACCTCCTGGGTCATGATGGCGTCGGTCACGCTGCGCGCGTCGATGGGTAAGCCGTCGTAGTGCAGCACGTTGCGCAGGCGGCTGATTTCCTCGGCGCTGAGCGTGAGGCGCAGCAGCGCGCCGAGTTGCCCGTCACGATTCTGCTCCACCACGTAAACGCGGCGGTGACGGCGCACGAAGGCGGCAACTTCGTCCGCAAAGGGAAAGGCCCGGATGCGGCAGTAGTCCGTTTCTACCCCGAACTCGTGAGCCAGTTGATCGCGGCACTCCATCACCGCCCAATGGCTGGTCCCGTAGGCGATGATTCCAATGCCGTGTCCGTTCTCCTCGATCACGGGACCCGGCACCAGGCGCTTGGCGGTGTCGAACTTGTGAGCCAGCCGGTCCATGTTGTTGACGTAAACGTCAGCTTTTTCGCTATAAATGGCGCGTTCGTCGTGGCCGCTTCCGCGCGTGAAGTAGCCGGCGCCCGGATGCGCGGTGCCCGGGAGCGTCCGATAACCCACTCCGTCTCCGTCCACGTCGCGGTAGCGCAAGAATCCCCCGAGACGGTCGAGGTCTTCAGCTCCTAGCACCTTGCCCCTCTTCGGAGGCCCGTCCGGATACTTGAACGGCTCGGACATCCAGAAGTTCATGCCGAGGTCGAGATCGCTCATCACAAACACCGGCGTTTGCAGCTCTTCGGCAAGATCGAAGGCGTCCAGCGCCATGCTGTAACATTCATCGACGGAAGAGGGGAACAGCAATGGATGTTTGGTGTCGCCGTGCGAAAGCAGAGCCGTGGAAAGCACATCACCTTGCGCCGTTCGCGTGGGCAGACCGGTGGAGGGCCCCACGCGTTGAATGTCAAAGATCACCGCGGGAACCTCGGCGTAGTAGCCGAGACCCACGAATTCAGCCATCAGAGAAATGCCGGGCCCGGCGGTTGAGGTCATAGCGCGCGCGCCCGCCCAGCCCGCACCCATCACCATGCCGATGGCGGCCAGCTCGTCCTCAGCTTGAACAATGGCAAACGTGGCCTTGCCGGTTTCAGGGTCCATGCGATAGCGCTTCATATACGTAATGAGCGTTTCGCAGAGCGAAGAGGAGGGCGTGATGGGATACCAGGTCACCACCGTGACGCCGGCAAACATGCAGCCCAGGGCCGCCGCCGCGTTGCCCTCAATCAGGATCTTGCCCTCGTTGGCGTTCATTCGCTGCACCTGAAAGCGGTCCTTCTTTTCCAGGTTCTTCTCGGCGAACTCATATCCTGCCAGCACCGCCTTAAAGTTCAAGTCAGCGGCCTTCACTTTCTTCTTGAACTGCTTGCGCAACGCGTTCTCGATTTCACCCATGTCGATTTCGAGTAGACGGGCGACCGCGCCCACGTAGATCATGTTGCGCACAAGCTTCCTGAGCTTGGCGTCAGGGCAAACGGGCGCCACCAGCTTGTCAAAGGGCACGGGGTAGAAAATGAGGTCGTCGCGGAAGCGTTTCAAGTCGAGCTTCTCGTCGTAAAGGCAGGCCGCGCCGGATTCGAGCCCGCGCACGTCCTCCTCGGCGGTCTCGGGATTCATCGCCACCAGGAAGTCAGTCTCTTTGCGGCGCGCAATCCAGTCGTGCTTCGAAGCTCGAATGGTGAACCAGGTGGGCAGGCCTTCAATATTGGAGGGAAACAGGTTCTTCCCCGAAATGGGGATTCCCATCTGAAACAGCGCCCGCAGCAGCACCATGTTCGAGCTCTGGCTGCCGGAGCCGTTGACGGTGGCCACCTGAATGCTCAGGTCGTTCACCACCGTGTCGCGCCGCGCGGAGAGTTCAACTTGCGCAGGCGCCAAATCCGTTGTTGCCATGACTAGGCCCTCTCATTGTATTAAGTGGAAGCGGACGCCCACCGTGGCGCATGAAGCGCAGCGTGTAGCGGCGCATGGCCATGCGCCCCTACTGCCCGCATCGCTAGCCACACGGTTGAAAGCCAAGAATTGCCCACTCGGGCGATTCGGGCCATTCGGGATGGACCTTCGCTTCCGTTAAACGATTATAGCAGAAATTGCGCCCAGCGGCGCGGACACTTCCTCAACTCTTCTTCTTAGCCGACATCCGCAATTGTCCACGAAAAGTCAACGATGCCTTAGCGCGCTCGGCTTACCCCGCCTCGCCGGGTTCCTCGCTCCACCCGCCGAACGCCCTATACGGTACCGTAGCTGCCAGGGATGGGCGAGGGCGAAATGAAAATCACGGCGGATACGAACGTGCCCATTCGAGCCGCTGTTCAAGACGAACCCCATCAGGCGCACCAGGCGGCGGAGCTGTTGCGAAAGGCCGAGCTAATCGCTGTGCCCGTCCCTGTTCTTTGCGAATTTGTATGGGTGCTCCGTCGCGGATACAAGAGATCTGCTTCCGAAGTTTCGGACGCAATTCACCGGCTTATGAAGAGCGCCAATGCGGTCATGAACCGACCCGCAATAGAAGCTGGGCTGGCCTCACTGGAGGCTGGCGGCGACTTTGCGGACGGTCAATCGCTTATGAGGGTGACTGGCTGGGGGCCGAAGAGTTTGTTTCGTTCGATTCGAAAGCTGTCTCCGTGCTGCAGTCGCAAGGCGCCCGCGCGTCCCTGACACAGAGCAGGGAATCTCGGTGACAGCAGAGAGCACGAAGGACGATGGCAAACCAGTAGGTTGGGGCAGGCCCCGTCTGAAATTCCGGCCTTGAAGCCGTACCGGGAAAAACCCGCCGTACGGAATCTTAGGGGAGGCAATGGAAACGTCGGCATCATGCGAAGCCCGGTCCGCGCCATTGTCTTACCCGACCGGTAACGAGCGCACGTACGGATCTGTGCGGGGGGCAGCGAGCAACCACTGTCCCTACCGCGACCGGGGGTTGCCTCATCTAAGGCAGCTCTGCCCCACTTGAGACACCGGGAGATCACACCGTCGCCAGGAAACGTCGTGTTTAGTGTTTGCCGATCGCGGTACTGAAATTGCACGTCTATTATTACGTGGGCGCGCCGCAAGGTAGCAAGGTAGCGCAGACCCGGTTCTTGGGTCTGCGGCTTTTCTCTCAGAGTCTTGCGTTCCCCTCGGTTTACAACTGGGTGTGATCAGTACCAAACCGTGCAGAGACGCTAATCCTTAATGGAAATTCCAGCTCAGATACGCGCTATGGAAAACACGAACACATACTTGGTGCTGACGCTCATAATCCTCCTGCCGCTTGTGCCGGCCTACGTTCTCTATCGCGGCCTGCCTGGCAAGGCGGTCGTCAGCGGACCCTTGAATTCACTATACCTTGCCGGTTTAACCGGCGCACAGGAGAAGATATATGGCAGCACCGTATAAAGGACAAGCAACCCATCCGAACGAAATCGGGATACTCGGGGATAGTACTCAATTTGAAGGCGTTCGTGGAGTAAGTCATGCGGCAGGGCACGGAGGCGTGGTTGGAATGAACGAGAATCCTAGCGACGCAGCAGGTCCAGGCGTCTTTGGCAGCAGCAAAGGAACCGGCGTATGGGGAAAGAGTGAAACCTGGATGGGGGTTTTCGGCGAAACCACAAGCACCACCGGCGGCGCCGGCGTGTTCGGCGAGAGCGCCACGGGGGAAGGTGTTCGTGGAGTCAGTCACAGTACGCATGGTGGGGTTGTTGGGGTGAATGACGCCAAACCGTCCCCCCTTCATCCCCCGGAACACCCGTTCACGGGCGGGCCGGGCGTCTTTGGCCAAAGCGAAGGGACCGGAGAATTGGGAGGAGGCGTAATCGGAATCAACAAGCATCTTGGTGATGCAGCAGGTCCAGGCGTCTTTGGCAAAAGCAGTGGAACCGGAGTATGGGGATTTAGCGAAACCTGGATGGGGGTTTTCGGCATAACCAACAGCACGACAGGTGGCGCGGGCGTGTTCGGCAAAAGCGACAGCGGCGAGGGCGTGCGTGGAGAAAGCGCGTCCACTCAACACGGAGCAGTGGTCGGAGTGAACACCAACGCTGCCGGCGTTGGGGTTTACGGGAAAGGTGGACGCTTGGCCGCACTCTTTGAAGGCCATGTAGAGGTGACTGGTGACATCAGGCTCGCTAATGCCGGAGATTGCGCCGAAGACTTCGACATAGCTGCAGCTGATTCAGTTGAGCCGGGAACGGTTATGGTACTCGGCGAACAAGGTTCATTGCATCAGGGTCGGCAGGCATATGATAAGCGCGTTGCTGGGGTAATATCAGGGGCGGGCAATTTCAAGCCTGGTATCGTCCTCGATAAGCAGGAGTCGCAGCTAAACCGTAAGCCGCTGGCACTTCTGGGCAAGGTCTACTGCAAGGTTGACGCAGGCTATGCGCCGATTCAAGTAGGTGACCTGCTAACTACATCTCCCACACCTGGTCACGCGATGAAGGCTGATGATCCGCTTAGGGCATTCGGTTCGGTTATAGGCAAGGCGCTGCGGCCACTCCCTTCGGGCCAGGGCCTAATTCCAATTCTGATAGCTTTGCAGTAAGGTATTGAGGCCCCGGCTGATCCGGAGCGAGACGCAATGACGATGGGAGGTCAAGGATGTCAACAATCGAGGCAGCCAACAAGCACTCCGGAATCCACATCTCCGCGCTCAAAAGGCGCGACGCCATCGGTGCCGAAGGCACCAATCAGTCCTGCCATGGCAACGAGGACGGAGTTGATCCCAACAACAAGGCCATTATCTCGCATGTCCGCGTCATGGTTCTCTGCTGGGGGCGCTTCTACGAGGACCATCCCGACGCTCTCGACAACGCCTATGCGCTATGCCGCGACCTGGTTAGCGGCACCTACTTCAATGGGCTCGCTCAATACGGAGTGGGAAGGGGCAGTGTGGCCGGGCAAGCAAGATTCGACGACACTAACCCGCCTAAGGCTCTGAGTATGAACGAGGCCCGCGAACGGATTAAAGGTTTTGTGGAAAGCCTGCCCCTGCCCGAGAGGCCCGCCGTCGACGAGACGTCCCTACTCTACGTCCTCTTTCCGCCGCCACAAACGAAGCCAACTATTTTCAGTGGGCGGGATGACTTTTGCGGCTATCACAATTCGACAAAATTTCATCCCGAGTCCCAAAATGACGACCTTTTTTACGCCCTGATTCGCACCGACAAGGCTCACCAGACTTCAGGCAGCGCCCTAATTAACGACGTAAGCGCCTGCGTATCTCACGAAATCGCTGAGGCTGTGACCAGCCGCGACGGCCGCGGCTATCACAAGGGCGATTGCGAAATCGGCGACCTCTGTGAGCAGACCGGCTACCACGACTACCGCGGTTGGAACGTGGAGCAATACTGGTCGCAGTGGGACCGGGCTTGCGTGAACGGAGAGAATCCTGTCAGTATTCGTCGCTTCCTGCAGGAGGTAGGTGTGCCCGGTAACTTGCTGGCCCTGCACACGCCCGTCGTAAACATCGAATACATCGCGTCCGGGTTCCGCTGACCGGGCGCGGCACCTCCACCCTTTCGCCGTTTTTTTGGCGGAAGGCCCTAACGAGTAATGTCTTGTACATCCTTTACGAATCGGAGCGAGCGTAGCGGAGGCCTGCCTCCCAAGGTCTGCGGCTTGTCAGGGTTGTTAAATCTGCGTGTTTTCATCCGCAGGTAAACTCACACGGTCAATCCTCAGCCCGCACCGTCGCTCCTGTTCGTCCGCGCCTTTCCCGCATATTCAAGGGCGCTGGACCACCTCCAATCCTCTGCCCTCTTGACTAACCCCCGGCGCACCGGGTTCAGATGAATGTATTCGATCGTCTCATGATATTCCTTCACCGTGCGCAGAGCACGGTCAAAGCTTGCCCTCGAGCGAAGCGAAGGGAATCGCCCTTGCCAGAGGTCTCCCCTCTCTTTTCGGCCCACGTTGATTGAGATCATGGAGCTTACCTTGACAGCCTTAAGAACCGTCGAAATGGTCAGTGGATACCGGGGGTAGATAGTGGCATGCCAATGGTCAGGCAGGAATACCCAGGCGGTAGGTGGGAAGGCGTGTTTCTCGCGCATCTTCGCCAGGGACTGAGCCAGGCACTGATAGCCCGGTCCTTGAAGGCTGGTTCTGAGCTTCAGCAAGTCCACAGTCACGAAAATGTAGCGGTCATACAGAAAAGGACGGCGCAGCCTAGACATGCCCTCAATTTACGTGACCCACGACCGACTCGCAACCAGCAATACAAAAGCCGCCGGATGGCGCAGACCTCTGCTTTTGGAGGTCTGTCACTTAGGGCCCTTGGCCCGCGAAACTTCATGAAAATGCTAAGTCGTTTATTTTCAGCGCGAGCCTATTTTGCGACCTAGCATTTTCGACCCTGCGATCTCCCGAAGCGACTGGTCAACCGAACCGGTCCATGCGGAGGATCGAAGCCCGTTGAGACACGGTTCAGGAAGTAGAACCTCCAACTCGACCATGGCCACTCGCCCGGCGTGCTCACCAATCTACGCTTCACGGGATTGTTGTGCATATAGGTGAGTTTCTCCAGGCGCTTCTTCTCAGTGTACACGTTGAGGAGATAAAACCGCCGCTGCCAGAGCCGGTAGCGCGACTCGTCATGCACCGTGCCCGGCAACCGCAAGCGAGCGAGCATCTTCTGGCACCAGGCGTGTTGCAGGTTCCGGCGAAGCGTCTTGAGGATGCGCTCAGCAGTCACTTCCTTCAGCCCTTTCATGATGTCCGGTGTGCTTTCGGCGGGCTGCGGCTTGATCAGCAGATGGAAGTGCTCCGGCATCAGAACCCAGCCAATCAGCATGAACTTCAGTTCCTGCCGCACTTCCTCCAGACGCTGCACAAAACAGCGGCGAAAACGCTCCGAGAAGAAGAGGGGCGCTCGGCGATAGGTGCTGCTGGTAATGAACTGCAGTTCGCCGCGATTGTAAGTGCGATGATAGAACGGCATGCAAGCCGAGTATAGCTGCACCCTCACCCAAGCGAAAGGGTGTCCCTTCGGGACATCGCAGACCTCAAACCACAGAGGTCTGCGCCATCCTGCTGTTTGCCAGACCGTGATCTATAAGTTACAATAACAATGTGATCGAGATTCGGCACTACGTCGACCGCGCCGGAAAGGATGTTTTCGACGATTGGCTGTCGCGGCTGGCGGACCCCCGCGCGCAAGCGAAGGTTGTGACGCGCATCAACCGGCTCGCCGCCGGGAACTTTGGCGACACCAAGCCGTTGCGCCACGGCTTGTGCGAGCTGCGGATCGATTGGGACCGGGCTACCGCGTTTATTACGCGTTGCTCGGCCGGGTTTGTGTCTTGCTTCTGTGCGGCGGTGACAAACGAAAACAGTCAGCAGACATTGGGCGGGCGCTAGAGTGCCTCAAGGATTACAAGGAAAGGGCCCAAAATCATGAAACGTAAAGCCAGCGTCTCTCACGATGAGGCCGTGGTGCGCCGCCTTCGGAAGCACCCGGAGTTTGCCGCTGAATACCTCAAGGCTGCCTTGGAGGATCAGGATGAGCCCCGCGTGTTGCTGATTGCTTTGCGCCACCTCGCCCAAGCGCAAGGCGTCGCCAAAGTCGCCAAAGCCGCCGGGGTTGAGCGAGAGAGCCTGTATCGGGCCCTGTCGGCTCACGGAAATCCGCGCCTGTCCCCCTTGGTTGCCGTCACCAAAGCGATCGGTTTAAAGCTCACCGTCGAGGCGGCCCAGTAAGCCTGAGGAAGGTCTTGATCAATATTTATGCCCGCCGCCGGGTACGCGGCAAGGCCATGAGTTTTCGAATCGCGGCTTGGCGCTACGTCCACTCACCAGCCCAGCGAGGCGCCGCTCAGAGCGTCGCTCGGCCGCCATCGACATTCGCGGCGATCGGCTTTCCGGCGTAGCGCCTAACCTTGATGGTCGCCTCGTTCTCGCGAGTCGCAGCAATGGTAGTCCTCATAGTGGGCGGCTTTTTGAATGTTGGCAAATGCGACAGTCCCGTTCGCTGTCAGTGACATCCTTAACCTGATCGAACCTCGCGATGGCGTTGCGAACGTGCGACGCGTCCATTGGCATCGAGGCAAGGACAGCAACCCATGTCAGCGTCCCCCTGCGGGTGAGAGATTCACTTGTTCGGCCCAGACGGCGCGTTGGAACGGCCCGCGTCGAGATTACGATAGTTCATCAAGGCGTTGAACAACAGCGAGAAACTGCCGGAGGTCTCGTTGCGCCACATCGGATTGGTGGCGAACAGCAGCACGTGGCCCTGGCTGTGCGGAACGTCCACAACGGCCGGCTTCTCCGCCAGTTCCGGCGCGCCGTCGAGTTCGCCGCTGTAAAGCAGCTCCTTGGCTTCCGCAAAGCGCAGGATGACGCGCGGAAATTCACTGGCCGGCGGAATCAAAGCTCCCCTGAAGTGGCGCACGTCGTCGGGGACGTAAAGCTCCTGCTCGCGCGGCGTGCGCTTGGGCGGCTTTTCGGGCGGCATGTACGCCCGGCCTTGAATCACGTCGGGGTCCGTGGCAGAGCCGCGGCCGCTTGAGCGAGCCCTACCCGCTTCTTCACCTCCGCCAAAGCCCGCATTGACCCTCAAGAGAGCGCCTTGGCGGTAGTAGACATAGAGCCGCGGTCCGTAGCCGTAAGCGACGGGACTCTTCTGGTCTTCCACGTTGACGAGCAGGACGCTGCCCGGGCACAGCAGGTGTTGCGGCCGCGCGAGCGAGACCATCTGCGTCATTCCGCCATCGATGGGCAAGGTTGCGGCCCCTCCCACCGCGATCAGCAGGCCGCCTTCGCTGACGAACCTCTCCAGATTCGCCAATCCCGAATAGCCGAGCCCGCCGCGAATGTCGTCGCTGGTGTCGAGTCCGGGAGAGAACAAGTTGGGCATCTCCGCCGTATTTTTCCACGGCATGGGATTGCCGCGCATGGGAATGCCGTTCAACATGGAAGCCAGCTCGCCGCCCTGTGGGGGCAGGATGATCACGTCAAACTGCTGCCGCAGGTCCGAAGTCTCCCGCACCTTGGTGTCGGCGATGTACGTGTACGGGATCTGAAGCTCGTCGAGAGAAATGCGGAACCAACCGTCGTTCTGCGTGCCCTGCCAGTTGTGCATGACGGCCACGCGCGGCGCCGCGAGGGGATGGGTGGCGACCTTGGGTTTCTCGCCAACGGCAAACGCAGTGAGGCCGAGGTCGTGGGTGGCATTTTCGATGGCGGCGCGATCGACGCTGGTGATGGTACTGGTGATGATGAAGGCGCCGGGGTGGAACTTCTGCCCCGCCGCCTCGAAAGGTTCTTCCGCTGCTTCCATGGCGACGTTCGCCAGGCGATAGCGAAAGGTGGCGAGCGCGCTCGAGGCGTTGTTATCGATCAGGTAGATTGCCCCGGCCGTGCCGGTGATACTTCCAGCCACTGTCACCTTGCCCTGAACCTTGGTCATGGGAACGTCGAGGATGCTCGTATTCACCACGCGCACGGTCTGGAGATTGGCCAGCGCGCCCATGGTCCATCCGGTATCGTCATAGGAACGGGGGTCTTTCGGGTCATAATACTGAGTATCGAGCAGCATGTCCGCCAGGCGGCTGTAAGGCTGGTCCATGCGGATGATGTAGCTGCCGGCGGGGAATGACTGGGGCTTCTTGGCGGCCGCTGCCTCCTTTGTGGCCTGGGCGGAAGCGCCGTCTGCGCCCTTGTCATCAGGCTTTTGCCCGGCGTTTTCCCTGGCGTGCTCCTGCGGCTTTTCAGCAGGATTTTCGGGCTTAGTCTTTTCATCGTCGGAGCCTTTCGAGGACGGTGCGGGAACCGTGAACGCCTCATCAAGTCGGGAAACTTCGACGCCCTGCATCTCAAACATGTTCAGGAGGCGAGCCTGCTCAAAGGGTCGCGGGTCGTCCCCAGGAAACACCCACGCCGCCGGACCCTCGCGCCGCGCCTTCTCGATGGCCCGCCGGCTTTTCAGGTAAAAGTTCTGAAGGTACTCCTGAGCATGTGTGGCGAGGTTGTACATGCCGAACAGCACGCCGCTTTCTTCCATGTTGGCATTGTCGCGCGCCGACCAGTTCACCTTGGGCAGCGGAGGGTTGGGCCGGTACCATTCGCGGCTGGTTTGCGCCGGTTCCAATTCGCGCTCCATCGTGTCCGCCCCTACGTTCCCGAAGGTTTCATAGAACCGGCCGATGGAGTTGTGCCCGTTGGCCAGATAGAACATGTAATTGGGCGCCCACCCGTCGTAAAAGCCGTGCGTCCACACACCGATGACGCCGCGCTTGGTCAACTCCTCAATCTCGTAATAGGCCATCTGCTGCCACTCGCTGGTCACCAACGGGTCAAGCCAGGCGTTGTAGGGACCGGTGCCCGTCGAGATGTAAAGATAAGGTTCGGATTCGTGCAGGTCGTGAAAAACGGTGACGTGCCAATCCAGAAACCCTTTCATCATGTTCCTCGAGAGCGCCAGCGAAAGCGTGAGCGCGTCGCGGTTATTGTCGTGCGAGACGTAATGGCCCCACCATGTCAGCGGATAAGGGAGGTCTTCCGGGTGGCGCTTGCGGTGCATGTAGATGTCCACGTAACGGTCGTGCCCGTCCGTCTCCACCACGGGCGTGATGAGGACGATGGAGTTCTTGCGAATGGTCTCCAGGAAGGACGTCTCTTCCGCTGCCAGCCGGTAGGCAAGCTCCATCAGCATCTCGGGCGATCCGGTCTCGGGCGAGTGGATGCTGCCATCCACCCAGTACATCGGCTTGCCTTGCGCCACCAGAGCCTGCGCGTCCGTCTCGCTGAGGCCGCGCGGGTCCGCGAGCCGAGCGGTGATTTCGCGGTAGTGGTCGAGGTTTGCGATGGTGGCCTCGTCCGCGACCGCCACCAGCAGCATCTCGCGTCCCTCTTCGCTCTTGCCGAGCGAAAAGACCTTAACGCGGGGACTCTTGCTGGCCAGCAGCCGCAGGTAGTCGTTGATCTGCTTGGTGTAATCGAGCACGTTGGGCGCGCCGACGATGTGGCCCAGGAACGTGTCGGGCGCCGGCACACAGGAGTTATAAGGAAGGTGGTCCACCAGCTCGGTGGAGAAGTAGGGCTCCGTGGTGTCCTTCTTGATTTCCGCGGTATAGGCGGTGTCGTCTTTGGTGGTGCAGGGCGCTGGGTACGCCTTCGCGATCGCGCCTGACAAGAAAAACCAACCCGCTACTAAGAAAGCCCATGGTACCTTCATCGAGGTCCTCCGAGGTAAGTCGCACTTCACCACAAGCAAGCAGGAATCGGACGAAACTTCCGTCTTCGACTCCAACGCCGCCCCGCATCATACGCTTGCCGACCCTGTGCGCGCAAATGGCCGTTGTAGGCCGTTGTAGGCTGTTGTAGGCCGTGTAGGCCGCAAGGCGGGTGCGATTGGGGGTTACGATGACCTAATGCTCTGATGGCGTCTGTTTCCGGCTGGTGAGCTACGTCTGGTGGGATTCGGGATGCGTAGTGCTGTCGCGAGCTTTAGCGGGAGCTCAGCCGCAGGGCGCGTCCGTGACCTCCTAATCGTGGCCGCCCGCTATGACAGCCCGATCACGCGCTCGGTCTGCGGGTCGATGTCGATTTCGTAGTAAATCGGCCGGGTCGGTAGGCCCGGCATGGTGCTCATGGCGCCGAGCAACGGATACAGAAAGCCGGCCCCCACGCTGGCGCGAACGTCTCGCACCGGTACCACGAATCCCGTGGGAACACCCTTGAGTTCGGGATCGTGGCTGAGGCTGAGGTGGGTTTTGGCCATACAAATGGGCAACCCGTCAAATCCGCACTGCGTATAGAGGGCGATCTTCCGTTCCGCCTCGGGCGTGTACTGAACGCCAGTGCCCCCGTACATTTCGCGAACGATAACGCCGATTTTATATTTGATGCTGGCTTCCAGAGGATAAAGAAACTCGAAATGGCTGCCTTTCTGGCAGGCGGAGATGACAGCCTCAGCCAGTTCCACCGCACCCGCGCCGCCCTCAGCCCAATGATAGGTCGGTACGGCGTCCTGGGCGCCTGCGGAGAGTGCGTAACGCCGCACGAGCTCGATCTCTGCCGGCGTGTCATCCTTGAACTGATTGATGGCCACCACCACCGGGATCCCATAGCGGCGCACGTTCTCGATCATCTTTCCCAGATTCCCGCAGCCGCGTTCCACCAGCCCGAGGTTCTCTTCAGTGTAGGCGGAGGGCAAGGGACGCCCAGCTACTACTTTGGGACCGCCCCCGTGCATCTTGAGCGCGCGGATGGTTGCCACCAGCACGGCGCAATCCGGCGCCAGGCCGCTGGTGCGGCACTTGATGTTGCAGAATTTCTCGAACCCGATGTCGGCGCCGAACCCCGCTTCGGTGAGCACGTACCCTTCGGGCCCCACCAGCTTGAGCGCGATCTGATCTGCCACCACGGACGAATTACCGTGCGCGATGTTGGCGAAGGGCCCGGCGTGCACAAAGGCTGGCGTTCCCTCAAGCGTCTGCATGAGGTTGGGCATCAGCGCATCTTTCATCAGAACCGCCAGCGCACCGCCCACTCCCACATCGTCCGCGGTCACAGGCGTACCCGCGCGGTCCGTGCCGATCACCATTCGCCCCAGACGCTCGCGCAGGTCCTGCAAATCCGTGCTGAGCGCGAGTACTGCCATGATCTCGCTGGCTACCGCGATGTCGAAACCCGTCACTCGCGTCAGTCCCTTTTCCTCGGGGCCCTGGCCGATTGTGATCTGGCGCAGCAAGCGGTCATTGGTGTCGAGCACCCTCCGCCAGGTGACGCTTTCAGGGTCAATCTCCAGGCGCGCGAAGCGCCGCCGGTCCTCTGGCTTCAGTTGATTGGGGTCCGTCTCGTAGATGCCCAGCTTGCGCAGCCGGCGCAGCATAACGTCCGAGAAGCGGCGGCTTCCGTCCTTCGCGGCAGGACACAGCCTGTCAAACAGCACTTCGTCTGACGGCGTCGTTCGCTCATGGAAGATGCGCGTGTCAATGGCAGCGGCCAGCAGGTTATTGGCGGCGGTGATGGCATGAATGTCGCCGGTGAGATGGAGATTGAAATCCTCCATGGGGATGATCTGGCTGTACCCGCCGCCGGCCGCGCCACCCTTGATTCCAAACGTGGGCCCCTGGCTCGGCTGCCGAATACAGGTGAACACTTTCTTGCCGAGATGAGATCCCAGCGCTTGGCTCAGTCCGACGGTCGTGGTGGTCTTGCCCTCGCCGAGTGGCGTTGGAGTGATCGCCGTGACCACCACGTACTTTCCGTTCGGAACTTGCTGCAGGCGATCTCGAACAGACAGGTGAACCTTCGCTTTGGTCTTACCGTAAAGCTCCAGTTCTTCCGGCAGAATGCCCGCCTCCGCCGCGATGCGGTCTATTGGGAGCGGTGTAACAGACTGGGAGATCTCAATGTCTGGTGGAACACTGGCAGGAACCTGCCCCAGCTTGTGAAACTCCATAGTGCTAATCATACATCCTCCTCGATTCCGGATTTGCCCTCCAACATCGGTAAGCGTTTCGTCTGCGGCGCATGTTCGCCGCTCTATCACTTCTGCGGAGCGCCGCCACTTGTGGACTCGACCGCTGCTCGCGTAGCAGACAACCTATCAAAACTCTTTATAGAAAAGGGGAGTCCCAAGCCGCAGTGACGCCAGTCACTCTTACGGCAGCCCCGCTGACGCCGACCTTCTCGAGGCCAATGATCGGTTATATTGGGGGTCTATCACGGCACCAGGCCGGCCCTCATCCATGACAGACGGGAAGAAAGGACAGATCGAACTATGGACTATCGAAAGAGGTTGATTGTGGAGCCGGGGACGAGGGTGAAGTTGGGCAACATCGACCCCGCCTACAGGGGCAAACAAGCTTCCGAGAAGGAGGCTCAGCCCGAGATCCAGAGACACCTGGAGAAGCTCCGCGAGCTTCAATTCCTCCTCTACGCGGAGAAGAAGCATTCGCTGCTGATCGTCCTGCAGGCGCTCGACGCAGCCGGCAAGGACGGAGCCGTGAATCACGTGTTAAGCGCCCTGAACCCGCAAGGTACAACGGTCGTCGGGTTCAAGAAGCCGACGGAGGCGGATCTTAACCACGATTTTCTCTGGCGCATTCATCCCCACACGCCGGGCAAGGGCGAGGTGGCCATCTTCAACCGTTCTTATTACGAAGACGTGTTGGTGGTGCGAGTTCATCGGTTGGCGCCCAAGGAAGTCTGGCGGCGACGCTATGAGTTCATCAACAACTTTGAGAAGTTGCTCCGTCGTGAGAGCAATACCCACGTTGTCAAACTTTTCCTGCACATCAGCCGGGACGAGCAACTGGAACGCTTCCGGCAGCGGCTCGACGACCCTGCGCGCAACTGGAAGATTAGCGAAGCCGACTACAAGGAGCGAGAGTACTGGGACGCCTACACGAAAGCCTTCGAGGATGTGTTTGCTGAAACCAGCACCAAGCACGCGCCCTGGTATATTATTCCCTCCAACCACAAGTGGTTCCGCAATCTTGCGGTTTCCCAGATCGTGGCCGCCACCTTGGAAGACTTGCGCATGAAGATGCCTCAACCGCAGGTTGACCTGGATGCAATCCGCAAACAGTACCACCAGGCCGAGGAGGAGAGCATGGAAAGGTCATAATGTTGCCCGCCACATCCGCTCGTTGCCCTCTTGTTTCTCAAGCGGCAGACTCCGCGGCCGGCGGAGAGATTGTACAGCATGTCAGCTCGCGAGACTTCCGACGGTTAGCGCCCGAAAGCCTTGAAGGAATAGGGAAGGCGGGGTGAGGTTATTGTCCGCAAGACGTCGCTTATCAGGTTGAGTGCCACCGGATAGCCAGTGGTACGGCACAGGAGGGGGGTTTGTCCATCACGGCCGGGGCAAATCCGCCGCTAGCGATGAAACCCGAGCCGCCGCTGCCTCTGGGCCCCAAAGGCCGCTGGTGGATCGGTAGTTTGCCCATGCTCAGACGCGACGGCCTCGCCAGGGTCGTAGCCTGGGCACACGAATACGACGGCATGTTTTACGCGCGCGCCCTGGGCCTCGGCTTCTGTGTAGTGAGCCGCCCCGATCTCATCGAAGACGTTCTGGTAACTCAAAGCCAGAATTTTGTTCACGGCCTGGCACTGGTGGGCAACAAGCGCTTCTTAGGCGATGGGTTGCTGACAAGCGAGGGCGAGCTGTGGCGCCGCCAGCGATACTTGATGCAGCCGGCGTTTCACCGCCGGAGCATCGGCCACTACGCCGAGATCATGGTGAGGCACGCGCAGGAGACGATGGCGCATTGGAGGCCGGGAAAGGTTCGTGACCTCTACCGCGACATGACACGCCTCACTCTGGAAATCGTCAGTCATGTGCTTTTCGACGTTGATGCCGCCGGCCATCAGGATCGATTAATTGCGGCCGCGCGCGCCGGCCAACTGCGGAATTCCCGCGGCATCGCGCCCATGCACGCCCTCAAGTATTTCCCAACGCCGCGCAATTTGCGCTATCTCTGGACTACGCACCGGCTGGACCAGTCCATCTACGGAATCATTCGCCAGCGTCGGGCCAGCGCTCAGCAGGGCACGGACCTCCTTTCCGTGCTGCTCCAAGCCAGGGACGAGGACGGGACTTCCATGAGTGACCGGCAAGTGCGGGACGAAGTTGTCACGTTGATCTTCACAGGCTCTGAGACCACCGCCCTGGCTCTCTCGTACGTCTCGTACTTGCTGGCGCTGCACCGGGAAGCTCAGGCGAGAATGGCAAAGGAGATTGATGAGGTATTGGAAGACCGGCCACCAGCCCTCGACGACTTACCCAGGCTGACCCACACGGAGAAGGTCATTAAGGAGGCGCTCCGTTTGTATCCTCCCGTCTGGGCATTCGTTCGTCAAGCCATACGGCCGGTCGAACTGGGAGGTTACACGCTGCCCGCTGGCACAACCGTGGTGATGAGCCAGTGGGTTGCTCATCGCGATCGTATTCTGTTTGATCGGCCCCACGAATTTGTTCCGGAGCGATGGACGGCGGAGTTTGAAAAGCAACTGCCGAAGTTCGCGTACTTTCCCTTCGGAGGCGGCCAGCGGACCTGCATTGGCGCGGCCTTCGCGAAAATGGAAATCACCCTCCTTCTGGCAGCGCTGGCGCAGAGATTCCGCTTGTCACTGACGCCGGGATTCAAGCTCGAGCTCTTACCCAGCATTACCCTGCAGCCGAAGCGTGGGATTTCGGCAGTCCTGCACAAGCGCGACGGTTCGCTCTCTTTGCCTCACAACACCGTGTAGCGGCCCATTCTGCTAACTTGACACAGCCTAAGACGTCTATATACTATGATGTCTTAGTATGCGAAACCCAGATGCTCTTCAAGGTTCGCTCGATCTGCTGGTGCTGAAGATTCTCTCCCGCCGGCCGCAATTGCACGGCTACGCCATCATGTCGGCAATCCAGGATATGTCCGGCGACGTGCTTCGGGCGGAGGAAGGTTCGCTCTACCCGGCTCTTCATCGTATGGAGGAATCCGGCTGGATCCGTGCGAAATGGATTACGAAGGAAAGTGGCCGGCGGGCGCGCCTCTATGAACTGACGGGGGCCGGCAGGAAGCAGCTTGCGGCGGCGGAATCGCGCTGGCAAGCGGTGACCGCAGCGGTAAATCGCGTTTTGAGGATGGCCTGATATGTCGTGGTGGACACGCGTTGCGAATGTGCTTCGTCCCGATCGCCTGAGCCGCGAAATCGATGAAGAACTGCAGGCGCACCTCGAGGAAGCCGTCGAGCACGGCCGGGACGCCGGCGAAGCGCGCAGTGCGCTGGGTTCCGCGCTACGGTTGCGAGAAGAAAGCCTTGACGTCCGCCTGATTGTTTGGCTTGACTCACTGCGCGCCGACGCCGTCTTCGGCTGGCGCCAGCTCACGAAGAACAAAGTGGCTTCGGCCGCGGCGATCCTCTCCCTTGCACTGGGAATCGGCGCCTGCACCTCGGCGTTTCGGCTCATCGACGCCCTGCTGCTGCGGCCTTTGCCTGTCACTCATCCGGAGCAGTTGTACACCCTCGCTCGCACCGGAGTTGATCCCGAACGCGGGTTTGAGACCTTCGACGGCTGGGCCTATCCGGACTTCCAGCTCATGCGCGCCGCGGCGAAGGGTGAAGCCGAGCTGATTGCGATCTCCTATTCCGCGCGAGCCGACGTGACCTATGGCTCAGATCAGGATATGGAGAAAGCTTACCTGCAATATGTCTCCGGATGGATGTTCAGTTCGTTCGGGTTGCGGCCCACTCTCGGCCGACTCTTGACCGAGAGCGACGACCTCAAGCCCCACGCCCATCCTTATGCAGTCCTCTCGTACGACTACTGGAAACATCGCTTCGGTGAGGACCCGAAGGTGATCGGGCGAACGTTCCGGATGGGCAACGACGTTTACCAGATCGTGGGCGTTGGCCCGCAGCGGTTTACCGGCACCGAGCCCGGAACCATTATCGACATCTTCGTTCCCACTATGATGCATCCGGGTGCGGTGCGTCCGGATTGGACGTGGATGAGGACGCTGGCGCGGGTAAATCCGGGAGTCGCGCTGGAGCCTCTTCGCGCAAGGCTGGATGCCACCTCCCGAGCCTTTGAAAGGGACAGGGCCAACGGCTTCCGTGGAATGTCCCAACGCGAGATCGATGAGTATCTGAACCACCCGCTGATACTTGAGCCCGCGGCTTCGGGCGCTTCGGGCCTGCAGAGCGACTATCGCAGTTCGCTCGCGGCGCTCGGCGTCCTGGTGGCGTTGGTGCTGCTGATTGCGTGTGCCAACGTGGCCAATCTGATGACCGCGCAGGCGGCCGCGCGGGCGCGCGAGATGGCGTTGCGCGTCTCGATTGGCGCCGGGCGGCGGCGCCTGGTGCAGCTTGTTCTGGTGGAGAGCGCCTGGTTAGCGTTCCTAGCAGCAGCTCTCGGCGGACTGTTTGCCTGGTGGTCTGCGCCGGTCGTGGTGGGCATGATCAATCCGTCCGATAACCCGGCGCGCCTGTTCCTTCCCGCGGACTGGCGGGTGGTGGGATTCGGCCTCGCGCTCACCGTCGGTGTCATGTTGCTGTTCGGTCTCGCGCCGGCTCTGCGCGCTTCCTCCGTGCAACCGGTGAGCGCGCTGAAGGGCGGTGAAGACCCACACTCGCGGCGCCGTCTGATGCACGGTCTCATTGGCGTCCAGACCGCCTTCTGCTTCCTGGTGCTTTTTGTAGCTGGCCTTTTCGTAGCCACTTTCCAGCGGCTCTCGAACCGGCCCACCGGCTTCTCTGCTGATCGCCTGCTGACGCTTGATACCGTCGCGCGCCGGCCGCAGCCACAGGCCTACTGGGACCAGACGATGCGGCATCTGCAGGAAGTGCCCGGCGTAGAAAGCGGGGCGCTCGCCAGCGCGCCCTTGATGGCCGGCATGGACTGGAACAACATGGTTTCCGTTAATGGCGCGCCGCCGAACGGGGTGATCGGCCACTTCATGAACGTCTCGCCCGGCTGGATAGAAACCATGAAGATTCCGCTCATCGGCGGCCGCGACTTCCGCCCCAGCGACACCTACCCCGGCGCGGCGCTGGTGAACCAGACTTTCGCCAAAGAGTACTTCAACGGCGAAAACCCGGTCGGGAAATCGTTTGACATGCTGTTCTCAGGCGGCAGCAGTGCCCACTTCGAGGTCGTCGGCCTCGTCGGCGACGTTTGTTACCGGGATGTGCACGAGCCTATGCCGCCTCAGGCCTATTATCCGTTCCGTTCGCTCGATGCGAAGAATGCGTCGGAAATTAAAGACCAGCAGTATGCGACGTTCATCGTGCGCACGGCTGGCGCAAAGCCACTCGCTATGGCTTCCATTCTGCGCCGCGAGGTTGCGCGCGGGTGGCCCGAATTCAGGGTGTCTAACGTTCGCACGCAGCTTGAGATCAACCAGTCCCACACAGTTCGCGAGCGGTTGCTGGCAAGGCTGGCATTTTTCTTTGGAGTCGTTGCGCTCTTGCTTGCAGGCGTCGGACTCTATGGCGTACTCGATTATTCCGTGCTGCAGCGGCGGCGCGAAGTGGCCATCCGCATGGCGCTCGGGGCTCAAGCTGGCGACGTCGCCCGGCGCGTAACGGCGGACGTTTTTTCAATGGTGATCGCTGGCGCATTAGCAGGCCTCGCGCTCGGCTTTGCATCAGTGCGTTACATCGAGTCGCTACTTTACCAAGTGAAGCCAACCGACCCCAGAATGCTGGCGCTGCCGGCGTTCACCATTCTGGTTGCTGCGCTGGTCGCGGCGTTGCCGCCGGTGATCCGCGCCGTGCGCATTGACCCGGCCCTGATGCTGCGTGCGGAGTAGATCTGATCGGCACGGTCGCTCTAAATTACATTTCAGTCGGGAATATGAACGGTGTTCGCTGCCCGGCATGAAAATGTAGGGCCGACCCTTGGGTCGGCCTCGGGCCGGGGCAAGCCCCGGCCCGAGGCGCATTTTCGAAACAGGACAACTCCTATGTCACTCTGGTCACGATTTGCCAATGTATTCCGCGGAGGCCGTTTGAGCCGCGAAATCGACGAGGAGCTCCAGTCGCATCTGCAAGAAGCCCGGGAGCAGGGCCGCGATCCCGGCGAAGCCCGCAGAGCGCTGGGCTCCGCCCTGCGCCTGCGCGAGGAGAGCCGCGACGTGCGCCTGATTGTTTGGCTCGATTCACTGCGTGCCGACGCCGTCTTCGGCTGGCGCCAGCTCATGAAGAACAAGGTGGCTTCCGCCGCAGCCATCCTCTCGCTCGCGCTTGGCATCGGCGCCTGCACTTCGGCCTTCCGGCTGATCGACGCCCTGCTGCTGCGGCCCTTGCCCGTGTCTGACCCGGGCCGGTTGTACGTTCTGGCCCGCCAGGGAGTCGGACCCGCCGGTAACTATAGGACCACCGACAGTAACGAGTACCCGTTGTTTCAGCTTGAGCGCGCCGCCGTGAAAGACCAAGCCGAATTGATCGCCGTCTCGTATGCCGACCGCGACGATCTCACTTATGCTTCGGACGAAGAGATGGAAAAGGCCTACCGGCAATTTGTCTCCGGCTGGATGTTCGACTCGTTTGGACTTCGGCCCGCCTTGGGACGCTTACTCACCCCAGCCGACGATTCCAAGCCGCACGCGCACCCGTACGCGGTGCTGTCGTACGACTACTGGAGCAGCCGCTTTGGTCGCGATCCGAAGGTCATCGGACGCACGTTTCACATGGACGCCGACCTTTACGAGATTGTTGGGGTTGGCCCAAAGGGGTTCACCGGCACGGAACCCGGCACCGCCGTCGACATTTTTCTGCCCACCATGATGAATCCGAGCGTTACCCATTCCGATCGGAGCTGGTTCCGGACATTCGCGAAGCTGGAGCCGGGCGTGGCTGCCGAACCAGTGCGCGACAGACTGGCCCCCATCTTTCAGTCGGTCCAGGAGGAGCGCGCAAAGGGATTCGTCGGCGTGCCTAAGCGGCGCGTTGAGGATTTCCTCCACCAAAAGCTCGTGTTGGAGCCGGCCGCGTCGGGAGTCTCCGGCATGCAGGAGAACTACCGCGCTGCACTCGTGGCTCTCGGGGTATTGGTGGCGCTGGTGCTTCTGATCGCATGCGCCAACGTTGCCAACCTAATGACGGCTCAGGCCGCCGCGAGGGCGCGCGAGATGGCGTTGCGCGTTTCGATTGGCGCCGGGCGGCGGCGCCTGGCCCAACTCGTACTGGTGGAAAGCGCCTGGATTGGTCTGCTGGCGGCCGCCATCGGCCTTGTGATCGCCTGGTGGTCAGCGCCGTTCGTCGCGAGCAGGATCAATCCGCCGGACGATCCGGCGCGACTATTCCTTCCTGCGGACTGGCGCGTGCTCGGGTTTGGTTTGGCGCTTACGCTGGGCGTGACGCTCCTGTTCGGCATGGCCCCAGCTCTGCGCGCTTCGGCCGTGCAACCGGTGAGCGCTCTCAAAGGCGGCCAGGACCCGCACTCGCGGCGCCGATTGATGCACGCGCTGATCGCGGTGCAGACGGCTTTCTGCTTCCTGGTGCTCTTTGTGGCTGGCCTCTTCGTTGCCACGTTCCGGCGGCTGTCAGATCGGCCCACCGGCTTCTCCAGCGACCGGCTTTTGAACCTCGACGTGATCGCGCAACGCCGACAACTCCCAGCGTACTGGGACCAGGTGGCCCAGCACCTACGCGATCTGCCAGGTGTGGACGCCGTGGCGCTTTCCAGTTGGCCTATCGCTAGCGGGCTTAACATGAATGGATACGTTTCTACGAACGGTGCGCCTCCGAGCGGTGTCCTGGCCTACTTTCTGAACATTTCGCCGGGCTGGCTGAATGTGATGAAGATTCCCCTTCTCGACGGCCGGGATTTCCGTCCAGATGACGCATTCCCACACGTGGCCATCGTGAGCCAGGAGTTCGCTCGCCAGTTTTTTGACGGCAAAGACCCGGTTGGAAAATCGTTCCAGCGAAAAGACAATGCGCCCATTCAGATCGTAGGATTGGTTCCTGATTCCTGCTATTCAGACCTGAAAGACCCTATCAGACCTGTAGCCTACTATCCCCTTCAAGCAACCGACGAGAAGGAATCCTTGCAGCCGATCGGGCAAGCCACGTTCGTCATCCGCACCGTCGCTTCGAACCCTCTCACGATGGCCTCAACGCTTCGACACGAAGTGCCGCGAGCGCGGCCCGAGTTCCGCGTCAGCAACATTCGCACTCAGTTGGAAATCGATCAGTCAAGTGTGGTCCGCGAGCGGCTGCTGGCCAGGCTGGCATTCTTCTTCGGGTTTGTCGCGCTGTTGCTCGCGGGGGTCGGTCTTTATGGCGTACTCGATTACTCCGTGCTGCAGCGCCGCCGCGAGGTCGCGATTCGGATGGCGCTGGGCGCTCAAGCCCCCGAGGTCGCGCGGCGCGTGACCGCAGACGTTTTCTCAATGGTCATCGCCGGGGCCCTTGCCGGCCTCGCCCTCGGCTTCGCCTCGGTGCGTTACGTCGAGTCTTTGCTCTACCAAGTGAAACCCGGCGACCCTCGGATGTTGGCTTTCCCCGCGGTTACCATTCTGGCCGCGGCGTTGGTAGCCGCGCTGCCACCAGTGATCCGGGCCGTTCGCATCGACCCTGCCTTGATGCTGCGCGCAGAATAGGGGTATCGCGCGGTTCTATTTGCAGTCGTACCGCGTATCCTGTGCCGCGATGATTTGCCACTTCGCATTCCGCTTCAGCCAGGTATCTGTCCAAATCAGGCATCGAGTTTGCTCGGTGCCGCTTCTCCCCTTTTGGATAGAACTCTCGCTTCCGTAAACCATCGCGAGGCCCTCACCGAAAAACCGGACCTTGGCGTCGATCAACCGGCAATCTCGAGCGCTCTTCGATGGATCCGGCGTGTCAGCCACTTCATCGGATTTCGTATAGCGCTTTCCGTCCGGTGATGTGCCTTGGAAGTCATCGGCGAGGATGCTTTGCGCGATTTTGTTGTGAGTGCATGCGGCCTCGGCCCATTGCCGCTCGGCATCGACCATGAACTTCGCAGTCGGGTCATCTGCTTGCGCCCAACGTCCCTGCTGCCCATACGCGGCAACAACGGCAATGATTACCAACATCGGCGACGCCACTCGCACCGCTTGGCTAAGAGTCATTGTGACCTCCCCTTCCCAATTCTGAGAGACCATCACAGGACTTTACGGTGAGTCAAGGGGTATGATGACAAATCATTTTGTTCCCCTTGGCAGCATACATCGCGAGATGCGCGCGACGTATGCGCCACTTGTCGAACGTCGTCATTCCCGCGAAGGCGGGAATCCACTTCCTTCACTCGCTATTTTTCTCAAGGCCTTGTGTAATGGATTCCCGCCTTCGCGGGAATGACGGCGTTCGACGGGTGGCCAAGTAGCAAAAAACACCAGCGTCGATCAGGCAACCGGCTGAAAGCGGTCGTGATGTAGCCTACTATGAGTGCCTATATCTAGTATTAAACATTCTGTTGACAGAGTATTAGAGACGTGGTAGGCTGTTGCTGCGCCGCTAGGTTTGGAGGCGTCTCTGGATGCTTCAGCGTTGCGACGGAGACGATCTTGGGCGGTTTGGAGCCCACAATCTGAGGGACACAGAAGTTGGAGTCCTACGAACGAACCCAGCATCTTGTTGAAAACAAAGAGTCGGTTTTGGGGAAACCCAGCAACTAATTGAAAAACAGACTGTTAGTGGCAATATCCCAGCATGTATTTGATAAAAAGCAGGTTAGGCTCAAATCGTTGCCCTAAAATCGAGCATGAGCGGGGGCAACCCAGCATGTACTTGATAATGGGGTCGTTGGCTCTTCGGAGCTGAATCATGCCGCGAACTTCTGAGACCCGACGCTCAGGGGATAGACGAAAGGAGACTCCAGTTGCCTACGGGAATCCAGCACGTATTCGTCCTGATGCTTGAAAATCGCTCGTTTGATCACATGTTGGGCTTTGCCGATATCAGCGGAACGGACGCTGTCTCAGGCGCTCCCACGCAGATTAGTGGTCTCATTTCGCCGCCGGCTGGCGCCGTGACGTCGAATCTGTATGGCGGGCAGCAATTCAGCGTCACGCAGCCCGCCGATTACGCGATGCCCGTGGACCCTGGCCACGAGTTTCCCGCCGTACTTGAGCAGCTCTGCGGATCCGGAGCTGTCTACGCGAAGGGCGGAGCCTATCCGGCCATTCTGAATTCGGGTTTTGCGGCGTCGTATGCGGCGGCCAGTGCAGCAGTGAAGGTTCAGAGCAGTCCGGGCGAGATTATGAAGTGCTATAACACTGCCAGCCAGCTCCCCGTGCTCAACCGGCTAGCCGAGGAGTTTGTGGTGTGTGACAACTGGTTCTCTTCTATGCCCGGGCCCACGTGGCCGAACCGGTTCTTTGTCCACGCGGCTTCATCGGGGGGGCTCGATCACAGCCCTTCAACGGATGAGATTGTGGAGTGGGAATCGATTGACGGTTTCAGCTTTTCAAACGGCACCATCTTCGATCGATTGGACAAAAGCGGCGTGAAGTGGCGGCTGTATGCGGGCGACGATTTTCCCAGTGTGGGTGCGCTCAAGGGTATCAAACTTACTCAGGTCCACGGTTACGATCATTTTGCAGACGATGTCGCCCAGTCCGGCTATCCGGCCGCTTACACTTTTATCGAGCCGAGCTACGGTCACGTGGTCACAGATTACAAATGCGGCACCTCTCAGCATCCACTCGATGACGTGACGCGCGGGGAGATGCTGATCAAATGTACTTACGAGGCCATTCGCAACTCGCCGTTATGGGACACCAGTCTTTTGATCATCACCTGGGATGAGCACGGCGGATTCTTCGACCACGTGGCTCCCCCGCCCGCTGTGGCTCCTGCGGACACAACTCCGACCGCGCGCAATAACCAATACGGCTTCACCTTCGAGCAGTACGGCGTGCGGGTGCCGGCGATCGTGATATCACCCCTTATTCCGGGCAACCTGATCGATCACCGTTTGTATGACCACTCCTCGATTCTGGCTACCGTTGAAGCCTGCTTTGGGCTGTACGCCATGACAGAACGGGACGCAACGGCTAACAACCTGACGCCCCTGCTATCTTCGTCGAGTGCTACGGATGACGCTCCCGCCGAGCTGCCCTCTCCGGTGAGTTCCGGTATTGGCGGATGCGAACCCTTTTCCTGCTCTACCCCTCGCACGCTGGAGTCAGTGCCTGCCGCGCGTCCCGAAGACCAAATCAACGAGGGCAACCTGCCGGGCATTATGCATTCGGTGCTGCGAGAGGACCTGGCCCTCTCCCCGCCGGACCAGAGAGAGGCGATCGTTAGGCGATTCGAGACTCTCCGTACGCGCGGCGATGCGTGGGAATACCGAAACGAAGTCAAGGAGAAGATTCGTGCAGCTAGGGAGGGACCGTGAATGCTCGACGCACCGGCGGGCCCGCCTGTGTGGGCCGGGCTACTCGTCAAGACTCGAACTCAGTTCGCGGCACGCCTGACATGCGGATGATGGACTGCAGAGTCCCGATGCGAAGTTCCCGGTGGTCCGGGACGGGCACGGTCAGCGTTCCTCCGGGTATGCTCTGTTGCATCACGACGTGGCTCCCGCGTCTTCGAACTTCCACGAATCCGTGCCGAGCCAAGATCGCACAAACCTCTTTACCTGAGAGGACGCGAAGCCTACCCAGTGGCTACCTCCACTTGGGTTACGTATACTTCACCGCGGAGGCGCTGCCTCACCTCCTCCGGAGATGCGCACTCAAAAAACAACTCCAGCGCCTCCTGAAGGTTGTCGCGGGCCTGTTCGATAGTGCCTCCTTGGCTGGCGACATCCAGTTCCGGACACAGCGACACATAGCCATCGCCCTCAGCTTCGATAATTGCTGTCAACTTCAACGAATCACCTCTTTCAACACCCTCAGGGTGCAGCTTGCTCGTCGTCAATTGTACCGCGTCTCAGCCCGAATCGAGGGCGGATGTGGTGCCGACACCAGGCTTCCGGCTATTGCGATCGTAAAGTTGAGGCATAAGGCCACAAAGCCGGCGTTAAGTCCGAAAATCGGGTCTCGTTTAGTGAGGGCCAGAGACGCAACGATGGTTACGCCGGCCACCATCCCGGCGAACACGGCGCGCATGGCGGCGCGTCTCCAGAAGAGTCCCAGGACCACGCCGGGAAAGAACTGGGTGACGCCCGCGTATCCCAGCAGCAGGAGCGACACCAACGTGGTGGAGCTGTAAATCGCGAAGTACAAGGCGATGAGGCTGAGCACCACCACCATCAGGCGAGCGACGCGCCCTACCTGATCGTCGGTCATGGCGGGCGCGAACAGGGGACGGTAAAGATTCTTGGCGAAGAGCGTAGCGGCGGTAAGGGTGAAAATCGCGGCGGGCACCATGGCGGTGAGAGCGCCCGCGCCGCCGATCACGCCCAGAAACCAGGCGGGGAACGTGCTGCGGACCACGGTCAGCAGTGACATGTCGCCATTCGCAAGCCCCGGCGCCACCAGTACTGCGGTGAAGCCAGCGAACAACACAAACGCCAGAGTGAGGGTGTAAAGGGGCATCACTACGGCATTGCGGCGCAAGGTGTCGGCGCTTTTGGCAGTAAAGGCGGATGCAAACGAGTGCGGCCACATGTAAAAGCCGAGGGACGTGAGCAGAACCGTGGAGAGGTACCATGCGTGCCCGAGGTTCCGGGTGGCTCCGGGCATGGTGAGATGCGCGGGCCGGGCGTGAGCCAGCGCGGCGAACATCTTGCCGATGCCGCCGAAGTGGACATAAGGCACGCCGATGCCAATCGCGACTGCGGCGAGCAGCATCAACGAATCTTTGAGGACGCTCACCCAGGCGACGGCGCGCACGCCGCTGGCCAGAACGAATGAGACCACCAACGCGACTCCGATCACGATGGCGGGCGCGCGGTGAATGCCCTCAGAGCTGGCCACCTCCATGATGATCCCGAGGCCCGTGAGCTGGAGCTGCACGTACGGAACCAGGAACGCCATCCCGACCACGCAAACAAACGCGGCCAGGTACTTGCTGCCGTAACACTGGCCGAAGAAGTCGGAGGCTGTTTGCAGGCCGTATTTCCGGCCCAGTTCCCAGATGGCCGGCAGAGTGAAGAATGACACGACGTAAGCCAGGGTGAGGTACGCCATGATGTAAAGCGCCGGGCCGCCGCGCGAGTATGCCCAGCCGCTGGCTCCGAGGAATGAGAAGGTGGTGTAAACTTCGCCGGCCATCAGCAGGTAAGTGAGCACCACACCGAAGCCGCGGCCGCCCACCGTCCACTGCTCCAGGTCCATTTTGCGGTGACGTCCGGCGAGGAGTCCGACGCCTGTGGCCACTGCGATAATCGCGAAGATAAGCGTGAGGGCGACGCCGCTGGGGCTCATCGCGTCTCGCCTTCCTTTTTGGTGCGCGCGGACTCAACGCGGTAGGCGGCCAACGTAAACAGCGGGGTGAGCACGATCCATAGGATCAGCCAGAACAGGTTGAAGGGAATGCCGAACAACATGGGCTGCACGCGATCCCAGAACGAGACGGAAAAGCACATGGCGATGAAGGGAATGAGGGCGAGCAGCATGGCGCCGAGCGATGGACGTTTGAACAATCGTTTCCTCCACCAGAGATGGGAGTCTCAACCCCGCCCTTATGCTTCATTCCCAGCGCAGCGCCACGAGCGGGTCTACCTTGGCAGCGCGGCGCGCCGGGATATAGCTTGCGAGCAGTGCCACAGCAGCCAGCAGGACGGAGACGGCGCCAAGCACCACAGGGTCCGTCGGGCTCACTCCGTAGAGCAGTCCGGCCAGCAGCCGCCTCAGGCTGACCGACCCGATCAATCCCAGCCCCACTCCCACGGCAACCCACAACATCGTGCGGCTCACCACCAGCCTCAGCACATCTGTCCGGCGCGCGCCCAACGCCATGCGAATGCCGATCTCATGCGTGCGTTGCGCTACGGAGTAGCTCACCACGCCGACGAGTCCCACCGCCGCCAGCACGAGCGCCAGCAAGGAAAAGGTGATGAGCAGCAGCATGGGAAATCGCCGCGGGCCGAGCGAGTCATCAAGGACCTCTTTCATGGTTCGGATGTTGGAGACGGGCTGGTCCGGATCAATATCAGCGAGCGCCTTTTTGGTTACGGCCGCGAGGGCGAGGGGATCGCCGGCGGTGCGGACCACGATGGTCATCACCGGCCAGGCAGCCTGCGCGTAAGGCCGGAAAAACTGTGGCACAAAGTCGCCATCCAAACCGCCTTGACGCACGTCCTGCACCACGCCAATCACGGTGAGCCAGGGTTCGGTTGAATTGTAGCCGCCCTGCTTGAAGCGCTCGCCAACGGCGCTCTGGCCGGGCCAGAAGCGGCGCGCCATACTGGCATTGATGATCGCCACGGGAGGCGCGGCCAGCCTGTCTTTGTCTGTGAACTCACGTCCCTGGAGCAACGGAATGCGCAGGGTCGCAAAATAGTTTGGGCAGGCAACAGCGTAATTGGAAATCGCCATGTTTCCTGCTCCCGGGTCGGGGCGGCCCTCAATCGTGAAGCCGCGGTCGGCGGGCACTCCCCTCAGCGGAAGATGGCTGATGCTGCTCACCGACACCACGCCGGGAAGAGCGCCGATGCTTTCATCCAGGTCATGGCAGAACAGCGGGTGGAAGGGGGGCCCGTAATAGATGTTGAACTGCGGCAGCGACATCTCCATGGTGAGCACGTTTTTCGGGTCGAGTCCCGGCTTCACGGCAAGCAAACGCGCCATGCTGTCAATCGTCAGCCCGGCGCCGGCCAGCACCAGCAGCGCCAACGCCACCTCGGATGCTACCAAGGCGTGGCGCAGGCGGGCGCCGCTATCCGGTCCTCCGGGGCTCGCGCCCACACCGGCCTTTAGGGATCGATTGAGGTCGCGGCCAACGCCACTGAAGGCGGGCGCAATTCCGGCCAGCACACCCGCGAGGCACGAGATGAGCAGCGCAAATCCGAACACCCGGCCATCCATGCGGAGCGTGTCAAAGTGCTGGAAGGGAGGAGTGCGGATATGGTAAGGCAGGATGGGAATCAAGAAAGCAGTGCTCCTCACCACCAGCAAAAAGCCCGCGGCGCCGCCCGCCAACGAAAGCAGCAGACTCTCAGTCAGCAACTGCCGGGCGATCCGCGCCTGGCCGGCGCCCAGCGCCCGCCTCACGCCCAGCTCCTTCTGCCGCACAGCGCTTCGAGCCAGCATGAGGTTGGCGACGTTCACGCAAGCGATAAGCAGCACGAATCCGACCGCCGCCAACAGGGTGCGCAAGGTTTGCCAGCGATCGCGCGCTTCGAGGCGGCTCATCGGCGTCACCGTCGCGCCTCGCCCGGCGTCGTCTTGCGGATATTGGCGCGAGAGGCTTTGTGCCAGGGATTCCATCTCCGCGCGCGCCTGGCGCACGGTGACGCCCGGCTTCAGCCGCGCGCACACCTCGAAAGATCGCGAATCGCGCTGCTGATCTCCATCGGTATAGCCGATGGGCACCCACAATTCGCGGAGCAGGCCTCGATACTGAAACTGGAACTCGGGCGGCATCACACCCACGACCTTGTAGTCGTCCCCGTCCACTTGCAACGTCCTGCCCACCAGCGCGGGATCGCCGTTGTAGCGGCGCTTCCAAAGTCCGTAACTAAGCACCACTTCGCGATCCTTGCCCGGAGTTTCCTCCTCGGGCCTGAACGTACGGCCGAGGTAAGGCTTGATCCCGAGAAGCGGAAAGAAGCTTGCGGAGACGCGCACGCCGGATACCTGCTCGGGATCGCTGTCCGGCCCAGAGCCCGAGAGGTTATAGCCTTTCCCAATGGCATCAAACAGCGCCATGCCTTCGAAGGCGTGGTTCTCCGCCTGCCAATCGCGGTAATTCGGCAGCGAGACGCTGTCGCGTTCCTCGGGCACGCGCTCGGTGGTTTCCCAGACCATCACCAGGCGGTTCGGCTCGACATAGGGCAGCGGCTGCAAGAGCACTGTATTGATGACGCTGAAGATCATGGTGTTGGCGCCGATGCCAAGGGCGAGGGTCAGTACGGACGCGACAGCGAAGCCGCGGCTTCGGGTCAACGATCGCAGTCCATATTGAACATCCTGCAACAGAGTTCCCACTCGCCACCTTACGCCGGTTGGATCAGTCGACGCCTTAGCCTTGTGTTGAGCGCACTACACCGCTTGTTGGCGGCGCAACTCGATTGCCACCACCCTGACCACCACCAAGTTAATGAGCGATCTAGGTTAACATTGTTGAGCAAGGCCCGTGGTCACCACCTCATCTCGTCCGGCCTTGCACTCTTTTGTTCGGATTCGAACACCAAGCCGTCAGCGAGGCGCACGCAAGAGAAATCCCTTTTGACCAGAGTTTGGGACGGCGGAACCCATACTGGACGATCACACGACATGACGCATGACCACGCTTTCTGCTAGGATTTCTGCCGCCCCACAATGCTGGAGAATCCTGGAGAAATGAAATGCTACGACGATCCTGGATGAAATCGTTGGCGCTGGGTGGCGCCGGTTTGGTAGCCACGCGAAGCGGCGCGTCAGCAGGCTCACAGCCGCTGATGCCGTCTGCGCCGCCGCCCATGCGCATCACTCGCGTCCGCTTCTACCATAACCCGGCGTCGCCGGCTCACTTCAATCAAAGCTTCAACATCGTCACCGTCGAGACGGACCAGGGAATCACGGGCGTTGGCGAAGGCGGCTCAAAGGATACGGTCGAGCAGTGCGCCGCCATGATTATCGGTGAGAACCCGTTTTCGAGCGACCGTCTGTGGCAGATGATGTTTCGCGGCTACTTCTATCCAGCAGGACGGGAGAAGCTGGACGCTTTGGGCGCCATCGACCTGGCCCTCTGGGACATTAAGGGCAAAGCGTTGGGCGCGCCCGTTTACGATCTGCTGGGCGGCTTGGCGCGCGATCACGTGGAGTGCTATTCCACCGGGTTTCCGAGCCACGGCACGCTGCGGGACACAGCGCAAGCCTGCATCGAGGCCGGATTTCGGGCCTTTCGCTACGCCACTGCCGATCCAGCGAAAGGCGCGCCCTTCAACTCGCACGAAGCGGTGCGGCAGACGTATGAAGACTGCGTTCAGATTCGCGACGGCGTCGGCAAAAATGGCGACTGGGCGCTCGATTACCACACGCGCTTTGATTTTCCCGACGCCGTGCGCTTGAGCACGCTGATCGAGCCGCTTGAGCCTTACTTTGCGGAGGACCTCATTCGTTCGGAGAATGTCGGCGTTTATCGAGAGCTGCGGGCGCACGTGAAGGTGCCGATTGCCGTCGGTGAGCAGTTCGGTTCCAAGTGGGATGTGAACGAACTGATTGAGCAGCAGTTGATTGACTACGCGCGGGTGACACTGCCCAACGTTGGCGGGATTACCGAGTACCTGAAGATTGCGGCGTTGTGCGAGACGCACTACGTGGGCTTGATTCCGCACTTCACCGGGCCCGTTGCTGAGGCTGCCTTGGTTCACGCCTGTTCGGTGTTTCCAGGTCCGGTGCTGATGGAGATGCTCGGGAACGGCGAGCACTCGCTTCCGCACTTGCCCGAGTGCTACGACTTTCGAAACGGAAAGATGTGGCCCAATCGCCGCCCCGGTTTGGGAGTGACGCTTGACACCAAGCCGCTGCAACTGGTTTCAGAAACCACCGAGCGCGTGCGGCCCGTGCCGATGTTCGAGCGGCCCGACGGCTCAATCACGAATTGGTGAGCTAACGGTCGCGCTCGATTGGAGCGCCTGCTTGATGGCGCCAACCAGGAAGAGCGATCCGCACGCCAGCACCACGCCCTCCGCTGGTACCGCGCGGCGCGCCGCTGTGAGCGCCCGCATCGGGTCAGGCTCAACGATGGTCTTCGATGCGGACAGGCGCGCTTGCACGCGAGACAAAATTTCATCTGGAGTGGCGGCTCGCGGTTGCGTTGTTTGAGTTAGGTAAATCTGCGCGGCGCAGGGAAACAGGAGCTGAGCGATTTCTTCGACTGCTTTGTCGCGCATGGAAGCGTATACAAGTGCTAGCGGTCTGCCGGCCAACTCGCTTCGCACATATTCAACCACAACGCGTGCGGCAGCGGGATTGTGAGCGCCGTCGAGCAGCGTCAGCGGACGCTCACCGCACACCTCGAGCCTCCCGGGCCACTGGGTGCGCGCCAGGCCTTCAGCGATGGCGGAATCGGGAATCTTCCAGCCCCGTTCGCGCAGCCTCCAGGCGGCTGTGATGGCCGCAGATGCGTTGTCCACTTGAAACCGGCCCCGCAGCGCCGCCTTAAGATGCGCGAACCGCGTACCGTTTACTGCCAAGTCGAATCCGTAACGTCCCGCATCGGGACGCGCATTCGCCACCCGGGCGAAGCTGGGTAATTCAAACAATTCAGCGCCCAGTTCTGCTACCCGCCGCTGCACCACTTTGATTGCGTCCGGATGAGTGCAGCCCGAAATTACCGGCTTGCCGGCGCGAATCACGCCCGCCTTTTCAGCGGCAATCTCCGCGTGGGTGTTCCCAAGGAACTGCGTGTGGTCTAGCTCGACGTTGGTGATGATGGCCAGCTCCGGTTCAACGATGTTGGTGGCGTCAAGGCGCCCGCCCATTCCGACTTCAAGCACGGCGAAATCGACGTTTTGCCTGGCAAAATGCACGAAAGCGGTGGCTGTGAGAAATTCGAAAAAGCTGGGAGTCGTCGCCAGCGTGCCCGCTGCCAGCAAGCTCGACACCACGGCTTCTACTTCGCTGAACGCGAGAGCGAAGCTATCGTCGGACATTTCGGCGCCATCGACGCGAATGCGCTCATTCACTCTGACCAGATGTGGAGAGGTGTAAAGGCCGGTTCGGTAGCCTGAGCATTCCAGGATGCTCGCGAGCATCGCCGACGTAGACCCTTTGCCATTCGTACCGGCAACGATCACGCTGGGATACTTCCGCTCCGGGTGGCCAAGCGCCGCTGCGATGTGGCGCATGTTCACGAGGTCAAACTTCACCCCGCGCAATTCGTGGCCGAGCGCAGTCAAATACGTTAGGCAATCCTGATAATTCACGAGCATTTAGATGATTTTCTGTTCGTCCGTCGTCAGTGGTCCGTTGTCCGTAGATCGTAGTTCGTTGATCGTGGAGCGTGACTTTTCAAAGTAGCTAACCAAGAGCCGAACCACAGAGCACGAACCGGAGACCACGAACAACCAGCTAGGACCCAAGAGCAACGAACCACGGACAAGGGACGACGAACGACGGTCTACGAACAACGATCTACGAACAACGAACTACGAGCCCCGATCTACGAACGGACCAAAAGCGACAGGGTGCGCGAAAGGTACGATTTCATTTCCTTGCGAGGCACGATGGCGTCAAGCATGCCGTGCTCCAGCAGAAACTCCGAACGCTGAAAGTCCGCTGGTAACTTTTGGCGAATGGTCTGCTCGATCACGCGCGGTCCGGCAAACCCGATCAGCGCGCCCGGTTCCGCGACATTCAAATCGCCGAGCATGGCGAAACTAGCTGTGACGCCACCTGTCGTAGGATCGGTCAGCACCGAGATGAACGGCTGACGCGCATCGTCCAGCCGCGCCAGCGCCGCGCTGATTTTCGCCAGTTGCATCAGGCTGATGGCACCCTCCATCATGCGCGCTCCACCCGAACACGAAACGATCACCAGCGGCAACTTTTTGGCGATGCAGCAGTCAATGGCGCGCGTGATTTTCTCGCCCACCACGGCGCCCATGCTGCCGCCGATGAACCGGAACTCCATGGCGCAGATCATCAGCGGCCGGTCTTCGAGGCGGCCCTCACCGGTGATCAGCGCGTCCTTCATGCCGGTTTGGTGCTGCGCCTTCTTCAACCGCTCGCGGTAGGGCTTCGTGTCTACAAAGCCGAGCGGGTCCGGTGAAGACAAACGCGCGTCATGCTCGGTGTAATGCCCGCCGTCAAAGAGCATGGCCAGGCGCTCAGGCGCGCTCATCTTGAAGTGGTAACCGCACTTCGGGCAGCAGAGCAGATTGCCCTCGAGGTCGCGCTTCCACACAATCTGCTTGCAACCCTCGCACTTTACCCACAAGCCTTCCGTCTGGACGCGCTTTTCGCCCGAAGCCTGCAGCGGTTGCTTTTCTTTGCGGAACCAAGCCATAAGTCAATTTTTCGCTTTTCGATTGCCGATTTTCGATTGAATAGCGAATACCCTCGGACATTCAATCAAAGTCAATCTGCGAACACCCTCGAATCACTTTTGCCACAGCATGCGTCAAAATGCGCGAAGCGCTTTGGAGTGCGGCAGCTTGCTGCCGCTTTCATCTTGCGAGCTTGCTCGCGGCTGATCACGTCCCCTTGCCGTCCGCCGGCCAGCAAGCTGGCCTACTGGAAAGCGGCAGCAAGCTGCCGCACTCCAAAGCGCTTCGCGCGGTTAATATTCAATCCCGCGTTGCGCCACAATACCTTTCTGATAGGGATGTTTCACTTCGCGCATCTCGGTGACCAAGTCGGCGAATTGCACAAGAGACGGATGCGCGTTGCGCCCCGTCAGCACCACGTGCACCATCTCGGGTTTCTGCCGCAACGTCTCCACCACTTTCTCCGCGTCAAGCATGTGATAGCTGACGGCGTAGTTGATCTCGTCCAAGATCACCATTTGGTATTCGCCGCTCAGGATGGCCGAGCTTGCGAAAGCCCAGGCCTCTTCCACCAGACGCACGTCTTCCGGGTCAGGCTTTTCTGCGCCGATCTTCACGAAGCCGCGGCCCATCGGCAGAATCTTGAAGCGCTCTTCCCCGAAGGCTTTATTGATGGCCTCAGCGGCATCGAGCTCTCCGTAGTGCCACGAGCCCTTGATGAACTGCACCATTAGAACCCGCAAGCCTTGCCCGACGGCGCGAAAGGCGAGGCCCAAAGCCGCAGTGGTCTTTCCTTTGCCAGGCCCGCTGTGAACAATAACCAAACCCTTTTTGGATGTCGTCACGTCGATGGCAATTCCCGGTGATAGACGGGCTTCAGACAACTGCCTTTCTGTAATCAGCGTTTGTTGTTTATAAATGACCTATTCAAATGTGCTCTGGGTTCGGTCGCGGTAGGGACGCTGGTTACCCAACGCCCCCCGCACGGATCCGTACTTGAAGAATTACCTCATACGGCTCTTACCTCGGATGCGTAACGGCGAAACGCACGCTGGGGTAAGGATGGACGATGCGCGGG
>DATJYK010000364.1:0-1102 GCA_035578005.1 Terriglobia bacterium | reverse complement strand
GGAAGCTCTGAATAAGCGGTGATTGTGGGACTTGGAAGGCTGGATAAAGGCGCGATCAGCGCCGGGAGGGGGTAAGGATGCGGATGTATGCTCGGATTGCGCGCCGGTCTGGACCAGATGCTCGGTTTGAGCGCATTACGCCTCTGCAAGGCGCAACAAATGCCGTCGCGCGGTATACAGGTTGGCCAATGCCGAGGTCACGAGCAGGCGGTTAAGGTTTTTCTTGAGTCCGCGGTAGCGCACCTTGGCAAAGCCGAACACCCGCTTGATGAGCCCGATCGTATGTTCGACCTTGGCCCGCACCTTCGACTTGGTGCGGTTCTTCGCCCGTTCGACTTCGTCCACGACGCCGCGATGGCGATAGCGGCGGTTGACGAAATCGCGCGCCCGCGGGGCGCGGCGCCGGATCACCGCCCGCTGGCCGCGATAGGCTTGATCGCCCCACACGCGGGTCTCGTTGCCGTGCAACAGCTCTGGCAGCACCGTGCCGTCGGCGACATTGGCCGGCGTCGCCGCCACCGAGTGGATCAGCTTGGATCGGCTGTCGACGCCGAAATGCGCCTTCATCCCGAAGTACCACTGGTTGCCCTTCTTGGTCTGGTGCATCTCCGGATCGCGCGCCTTGGCCGCATTCTTGGTCGAGGAGGGGGCGCTGATGATGGTCGCGTCCACGATCGTGCCGGTGGCGAGCTTCAGCCCATTCTCGGCCAGATGCCGCTGCACTTCTTCGAACAGTCCTCGGCCCAGATCATGCCTCTCCAACAGATGACGGAAACGGCACATCGTGGTTTCGTCCGGCACCGGCTCGCGGCCCAGGTCGATGCCGACAAACCGCCGCATCGCCAGCGAATCGTACAGCGCCTCCTCCACCCCCGGGTCCGACAGGTTGAACCATTGCTGCAAAAAATAGATGCGCAGCAGCCGCTCCACGCCAATCGGCGGCCGGCCATTGCCGGGCTTGGGATAGAACGGCGCGATCAGCGCGCACAGCGCCGGCCACGGCACCACCCGCTCCATCTCATCCAAGAAGCCCTCCCGCCGCGTCCTCTTGGCGTACCGCTCAAACCCGGACGTCGCCAGCGTCGCCTGTCTCATCCCTCAA
>DATJYK010000363.1:0-2167 GCA_035578005.1 Terriglobia bacterium | reverse complement strand
CATTCCCGCGAAGGCGGGAATCCATTGCAGAAGTCCTTGTAAAAAGAAGGTGTCAAGAAAGTGGATTCCCGCCTTCGCGGGAATGACTGCGCCCCGGAGGGTTCCGCCCAGCGAATGACACCAGTACCCGCCAGCCCCCGCAGGCCCCCCAGGCCCCCCGCCCGTGTTGACCCTCGCCGACCCCGGTGGTAGAGTTACGCTGCTCGTTCCCCTACAAACGGAGGCAACTATGAGAACAAACCGAATTCTCGCTACGTTCGCCTCGATGTTGCTTGCACTCGGTCTCCAATCAGGCTGCGCCAATGCTCAGTCTGCTGCCGCTTCTTCCCCGCCTTCGAAGCCGCCCGTTGCGCCCGTCAGGCCGGTGACCGACGACTACTTCGGGACCAAAGTCGTAGACCCATACCGCTACATGGAGAACCTCAAGGATCCGGAAGTGCAGGCGTGGATGAAGGGCCAGAACGATCACACGCGCGCTGTTCTGGCCGGGATTCCTGGCCGTGGGCAACTCCTGGCCCGCATCCGCGAGCTTGACCAGTCCGCTCCGGCGCAAGTTTCGGATGTGCGCCGTTTGCCGGGGGATGTCTACTTCTATCAGAAGCTTCTCGCCGGGGAAAATGTCGGGAAACTCTACATGCGGGTAGGCCCCAATGGCGAAGAAAGACTGCTGCTCGATCCCGAAAAGATCACGCTTCGGGCGCCGAACCAGGTCAAGGGCGGGAAGGTGATCGCATACTTCGCGCCGTCCGACGATGCCAACTATGTTGCGGCCGGTATCATGCCAGGTGGATCGGAGGACGACACTGAGATACACGTTATCGAAACCGCCTCGGGGCGCGAAACGGGCGATGTGATTCTCAGGGCCCGAGACATCGTCTCGCCTGCGGCCGAAGGCGGTGTTCACTGGCTGCCTGACGGTCGCTCGTTCGTCTATGGGCGGCTGCAGAATTTGCCTCCGGGCGCGCCGGCCACCGAACTCTATCAGAAATACCGGGCATACCTGCACGTTCTAGGAAGGGACCCGGAAAAGGATCTCGCCGTGTTCGGTTATGGCGTGACGCCCTCCATTGAGGTCGACCCCCGCGACCTTTCGGTTTTTAGGGTGCGACCGAGCTGGGACTACGCGCTCGGGGTCGTCAACCACCTCACACCGAACAACGCGTTCTACATCGCGCCCGTGGGAGCAATTGGCAAGTCTGACTCCCTGTGGCAGAAAGTCGCGGATTTCTCCGACCAAGTAAAAGAGGTCGTTATACATGGCGATGACCTCTACTTGCTAACATTCAAGAATGCGCCGCGCTACAAGATTATTCGCACGAGCGCACGCAGGCCCAATCTGGCGTCAGCGGAAACGGTCGTTCCGGCAAGCGAGGGCGTGATTACGAACATCATCGCCGCTCAGGACGCCCTCTACGTCCAAGTGTTGGACGGTGGCATCGGGCGGCTGCTGCGAGTCACGTACGCCAACAAGTCCGAAGTAGAACCCGTCACCCTGCCTTTTGAGGGAAGCATCGATCTGGGCATCTCCGATCCCAGGATGCCGGGAACGCTCCTCACAATGAGCTCCTGGACCAAGGCACCCCGTATTAATGCCTATGATCCTCAGGCAAAGCATGTAACAGACACCAAGCTACAGCCCGCCGGCCCGTACGATAATCCCGCCAATGTTGAAGCGATTGAGGTCAAAGTCCCAAGCTACGACGGCACGCTGGTACCGCTTTCTATTGTTCAACCAAAGGGATTGAAGCTGGACGGCTCCAATCCCACCTTCCTCTTTGCCTACGGCAGCTACGGCTTTTCGCAAGACCCGTTCTTCCAACCATTCATGATCGCTTGGCATGAGAGGGGTGGAGTAGGTGCGATTTGCCACGTGCGAGGCGGCGGGGAATATGGGGAGGAGTGGCACTTGGCCGGCAAGGGACCGACCAAGCCTAATACTTGGCGTGACTTAATCGCCTGCGCCGACTATCTGGTTGAGAAGAAGTATACGTCCCCGGCTCGTCTGTCAGGTATGGGTGGCAGCGCGGGGGTGCGCGACATAGACGTGGGCTTTTTGGCGTTTCTTTTTTTGTGGCCTTTATCTGTGCGTAGTGTATACTTGCAGATAGAGGAGGTGGCTATGCCTCAAACCCTGCCTGCCCTGGAAGGCGAAAGAACCCGCTTGCTG
>DATJYK010000362.1:0-18768 GCA_035578005.1 Terriglobia bacterium | reverse complement strand
GGCATATCGATGTGAATGTCGATACGGTCAAGCAGCGGGCCGGAAATCTTGGCGACGTAACGTTGAACAAGAGGCGGAGTACAGGTGCACTCGCGCGAAGAGTCGTTAAAATAACCGCAGGGACAGGGGTTCATCGCGGCCGCCAACATGAATCGAGCCGGAAAGGTGAGTGACATGGCTGCCCGTGCAATGGTTACGTGCCCGTCTTCCAAAGGTTGGCGTAAGACCTCCAGCACGTGGCGCTCAAACTCCGGCAGTTCGTCCAAGAAGAGGACACCATAGTGCGCCAAGCTCACTTCACCCGGTCGGGGAATCGCGCCGCCGCCAATCAGTCCTGCATCCGAAATGGTGTGATGCGGGGCGCGAAAGGGCCGCTCAACAACCAATCCAATGCCGGGATCGAGCACTCCTGCCACACTGTGAATCTTGGTGGTCTCGAGCGCCTCCACAAAGTTGAGCGGCGGCAGAATAGTGGGAATGCGCTTGGCCAGCATCGTCTTGCCCGCGCCTGGCGGACCGATCATCAAGATGTTGTGTGCCCCGGCAGCCGCCACCTCGATGGCGCGCTTGGCGTGCATCTGGCCCTTCACGTCGCGAAAATCAACCGCGTATTGATTCACATGCGCCAACAACTCCGAACGCTTTGCGAGGGTAGGCTTGAACTCGCGCGTCTCATTGATGAGGTCAAGCACTTCAGGAAGCGACTTCAACCCGTAAACGTCAACTCCCTCCACCACCGCAGCCTCACAAGCGTTTTCGGCCGGCACTACCAATCGGCGAATCTTCTTCTGACGCGCCATCGAGGCGATGGAGAGCGCGCCTTTGATGGGCCGCAAGCTTCCGTCGAGCGACAACTCGGCGAGAAAGAGCGAACCGTTGAGGTCATTCTTCAGAAGCACTCCGGTGGTGCCCAGGATGCCGAGGGCAATTGCCAGGTCAAACCCGGAGCCTTCCTTCTTAATATCTGCCGGCGCGAGATTCACCGTAATGTTTTGGAAGGGAAATTCGAGGCCACAGTTCTTGATGGCCGACTTGATACGCTCGCGGCTTTCGCGCACGGCGGCGTCCGGCAACCCAACGGTGGTGAAATAGCCTTGGCCAGCCGAGACGTCTACTTCTACTTCCACCGGGTAGGCATCGATGCCGAAAACGGCCGCACTGAAAGTCTTATAAAGCATGCCGGTCAATTATATAGCAGCCCTTAATGCGGACCCATCTTTCACTTGCCAAAGACACTCCGCAAGAGCGTGCCGTTCAGCCGCCGGAAATGGATACGGTAATTGAGCTGGCAGAGGTCGGCGGAGAGCACTGCTTGAGCGGCCGTGACTTGGGCAAGAGCGCGCTAGAAATTGCTCTTCTCGCGGTCGGCAAGCGTGTGGTGGGTGAGTTCGCCGTGCTGGATGGCTCTCGCGGGGAGTTTCCGATTGTCTCCCGTCGATCAAAGTGTGGTTATAACCGCTGCAGGCAGGAACTCAGTCGCGAACCGACACGCGCTTCATCGCTTCATCGCCGACGTCCGTATCACCTGTTGGATCGCGCGAGCACACCTCCTGGTTGCGACTTATTCGGGTCATCGCGCGCGAATGATTGCGCGGCAACGGCGCCCTTCAAAGAGGCTGCTGCCCTTTCTTGGTTTACGGCGGTTCGCGTGTCGGAAACCATCGCAGCCACCAGGTTCCGTGGCAGGCGTTCCGCAAGGGGCTGCATCAGCCAACGGAACTCCCAAGGAATGCCGCGGCTCAGCGCAATCATTTCCATTTCGACGTACGTTCCACCGTCTCGCTGTTCAAGGCGGGTCACGGTAAACGTCCGCCAGACGTAACCGGGTCCGTGATCCTCCGGGAGAGCGTGCGCGCCCGCTTTGCCGTAATCAGCGATCGCGTGCACGCACAGGGAAGCACTCAGGATGTACGCTCTGTCCGCATCCAGCCTCACCATTTGGATTGCGTCGTCCGCCTCGACGGCCGCGGTGACGGAATATGCCCTTTGAACCATCAGCAGCCTCACTGATTCACGATAAGGTGCGTCCTCGAGTAGGCTGGATTCAGCTACCATAGGCCAATAGAATTCCTTATAGTGCTCGTATTCGTTCAGCACGCTGGTTACGTCATCGAGCTTGGCATTTGGAACAAATACTGCGCCCACCCAGTCGTGGATCAGTCCGTGCGGCACTGCATGTGGACTTTCGCCGCCCTCAGGTTCAGCCACGACCTCGCCCGCCCGCACTCGCTCGATCAGCTTCGGATTGCCATCTACCCACAGGAAGGGGGATTGCCCGCTGACACGTTCCTCCGCGCGCGCCTGCGCTTGGCCCACATAAGCATCCCATGCCCGGAGAGTCTCGGATTTGAGATCTGCCGCCTTCAGGAACGGAGCAATTAGCAGGGGGAGACAGATTGCGAGCTCCAGCCTGGGTCTCGGCCCGTGGCTAGAGACGCTTTCAAAACGGTCGATCTCCGGGGATCTCTTCGTGCGGTCAACTACGGTCTCGTTTTGATAACTCTCAGGCATCGGTTGGGGCCTCGGCCGCGCTCGGTGCTGGTCAAAGTGCCTCTGCACGGCAACAGGGCCGGAAGGCCAATCGGAAAGGTTCCGTGGAGTTCTGTCACTCGTCATGGTGTCCTCCCGTTCTCTAAGCAAGCGGTGCTTTCAACTGATCGCACTGCTCACAGCCAAAAGAAGGCAAGTGAGATTCCATCCAGCCTGCTTAGCGCGTGATCTACTTGCTGGGACACGAGTCAGGACCGTCTGGCAGGGTAAGACACATTTCACAGCAGTTGGCGACGGCCGGGCAAGCCAAGCTTGAACCCTTGCGCCAAACCTTTGCTCTTTGTGCCGGAGGCTGCTGCCGAAATGCGGATGCTGGCGTTCTGGCACTTGCCCATAGATTGGCAGCGCAAGATTACGAAGTCGCGGGGGTGGTATCACGCAGAACGTGGGACGCTTGTAAGGCCGCCGACGGACATGGGCGCATCAAGTGCCTTGCAGCGTTGATCGTCACCAAGGGCGTAGGGGGCTCTGAGCGCCATCGATGGCAGCGGCAGCGCCGCGGCGAGAGCGGCTTCCACCGCTTCTTTGCCGAAGTGGCGGCCGCGCAAGCGGTTCTCTCCACACGAAAACGCCGCGTTTGAAGTCGACGGTTTGACTCTCGCGTCGTTGGCGACGACACCTTCCCGTTTGCATGGAACTGCCGAAAGGCCAGATCAAAATCACAGTCATTAAGATTGCCAGCCTCCGCCGAGCGCCTTATAAAGCTGAACCAAGCTCTGATATTCGTTGTTGCGCGCCTGCGCCAGAGTGAGCTCAGCATTGAATAACGACCGCTGGCTATCGAGGACGTCGAGGTAAGTCGCCGTGCCGCCCCGATAACGCAAGAGAGAGACACTCACGGATTCCTGGAGATCCGTCACGGTCTGCTCCTGACGCTCGCGGACTCCGTGGTTCTTCTCGTAGCCAATCAGAGCGTCCGAAACATCGCCGAACGCGCGCTGAATCGTCTGCTCATAACCGAGCAGGGCTTGCCGGTCTTGCGACTTCGCGTATCGCAGGTTGTTCCGCAAGTAGCCGCCCTCAAAAAGAGGCTGTGCGAGGCTAGCCTCATAGCTGTAGACGCCCAGGTGCGCAGGCACATTGGCGCCGAAGAATACGGTATGCCCCCACGCGCCGCCTCCGGAGCCCGTCAGAGAAACCTGCGGAAAGAACATCGCCTTGGCCACGCCAATGTCGGCGTTGGCTGCGACAAGCTGCTGCTCAGCCTCGCGGATGTCGGGCCTACGCTCGAGCAGCGCTGATGGCAGTCCCGCAGGCAACTGCGGCGGCAGAGCCTCGCTCCACTCCCAGCCGTTCGGCGTCTCGACGCCGAGCACCTTGCCCCGTGGCACGCCCTGCGGGTAGTTCCCCAGCAGGATGCTGATGGCATCCTCGGTCTGGCCGATTTGCCGCTCAAGGTCCGGGATCTGTGCATTCGCCGTGTCGAGCACCTGCCGGGCCTGCAGAACATCAAGCTTTGTGCCGACACCATGACTCAGGCGCAACTCGGTGAGCTTGACGGAATCACCCTGGGTCTTGACCGTATCCTGGCTGATCTGCAGTTGCAGGTCGAGGTCACGAAGCAGAAAGTAGTCGCTTGCCACGTCGCTCACCAGCGTAAGAATCACGGTCTGTTGCGCATCTTGGGTGCCCAGCAGTTGGGCGCGGGCGGCTTCGGTGGCCCGCCGATAGCGCCCAAAGAAGTCCATTTGAAAGACCGCATCAGCGGCCAGCGAGAAGATATTGGACTTGATCGTCTGGTCATTCTTGCTACCACTGAAGTTCGGGTTCGCTGAGACCTGAGGAAACTGATTCGAGCGGGTAATCCCAACCTGCGCTCGCGCCGCATTGATGCGCTCGGTTGCCAGTTGGAGGTCGTAGTTCTGTTTCAAGGCCGTGCGGATCAGTTCCTGCAGTTGAGGGTCGTGAAACACCTGCCACCAGGGCACGTCGGCGAAGGATTTTGCCTGCGATTGCGCCTGTTGGGTTTCGCTGGGCGCGCGGAACGACGAGGGGACTTGAACATCAGGCCGATGGTAGTTCGGTCCCACTTTGCAGGCGGAGAGCATGACTGCAGCCAAAATGATCAGAGTCCACGCTGTCTTCGCTCTAAAACTGCTTTGCGAACGTAGGGCCGACCCTTGGGTCGGCCTGAGGCCGGGGCAAGCCCCGGCCCTACGGCCGCGTGCCGAGGCCCACCTCATGTTTCCGGGTTTGGTGAAGCGAATTGAGCGAGTCTGCAGCGATGTGTCACGCATTTTATTTACCCTCCGCTATCGCAGGTTGCTGGGAAAGAGGCTTCACCGAACTTTCGCGGGCGCGGGCAGACCATTTCTCCACCAGGTAGAAGATTGCCGGAATAAAGAAGATGCCAATCGCGCTTGCCGCGAGCATCCCTCCGATCACCGCCGTCCCCATAATCTGGCGTGCGACTGAGCCGGCGCCGGAGGCGATCCATAGCGGCACGCAGCCCAGAATGAAAGCGAAGGAGGTCATCAGGATGGGCCGCAGACGAAGCCGGGCGCCTTCGAGCGCCGCATCCACCAGCGGCTTGCCTTGCTCGTACTGCTCCTTGGCGAACTCGACGATCAGAATGGCGTTCTTGGCAGCCAGACCAATCAGCATCACCAAGCCGATTTGCGAGTACACGTCGTTTTCGATCTGGATCATGTAAGGAGGTTGCCAGAAACCCATCAGATAGCGGCGCAACCACAACACTCCGAAAGCGCCGAATACCGCCACCGGCGTGCTCAGCAGCACGCTGAAGGGTAGGGTCCAGCTTTCATAAAGCGCCGCCAGAATGAGAAAAACGAATAGCAGGGAGAACCCGAAGATAACCGAAGACGAGACCCCTTCCCGCGCCTTCTGCTCCTGGAAAGACATGCCCATGTAATCGAGGCCCATTTCGGGCGGCATCGTCTTCTTGAATACGTCTTCCACGGCGGCCGTCGCCTGATCCGAACTATATCCTGGCGCGGCACTGCCTACGATTTCGGCGGAGCGATATTCGTTATAGCGCATGGTGAACTCGGGGCCTGAGTGGGTTTCGAATCTGGCCAGCGCAGAGAGCGGTACCATCTGGCCTTGGCTGTTACGAACGTAGAACTGCCCCAGGTCCTGGGTACTCGACCGATAAGGCGCCTCCGCCTCCAGGTACACCTGCCATTGACGGCCGAACTGGTTGAAGTAGTTCACAAAGAGCCCGCCCATGAACGCTTGAATGGTGCGGTAAACGTCACTGATGGCCACACCCTGCTTCAGCACCTTGTCCCTGTCAACGTCCACGTACTTTTCCGGCACATCCGGCAGAAAAGTGCTCGCGATAAAGCCAATTTCGGGGCGCTTGCGAGCCGCCGCCAGGAATTTGGCCAGATTGTCCGCCAGAAACTGGACGTTGCTGCCGGAGCGGTCTTCGAGCGCGACGGTAAATCCGCCCGAGGTGCCCACGCCGGGAATCGCCGGCGGCGAGAAACTGAAGACGGTTCCTGCCGGCAGCCGGCTGAGGGCCTCGTTCAGGTGTACGTTGATAGCCTTATACTGCTCCGCCGCGGTCTTGCGATCGCTCCAAGGCTTCAGGGTAACGAAGAAGAAGGCGTTGTAACTGGTTTGAACGAAGCTGAGCAAGCTGAACCCAACAACGCTGGTGGTGTATTCGACGCCCGGCGTGTTGGCGAGAATCTTTTCCACCTCTCTGGCTGCCGCGTCTGTCCGCTCGAGCGAGGCCGCATTGGGGAGCTGCATGTTGACGAAGAGGTAGCCCTGGTCTTCATCGGGCAGGAAGCTTGAAGGCAACCGGCTGCCAAAAAAGAACCCCGCGAGGCCGCAGACCGCAAGCAGCACCAGCACCAGAGCGCCCTTCCGAATGAGGCCGCCCGACCAGCGGACGTAGCCCTCGGTCGCGTGCCCGAACACGCGATTAAATCCGTTGAAGAACCGTTGCAGCAGCCCATGGCTCTCCTGCTTCTTACGGAGCAGCAGCCCCGCGAGCGCGGGACTGAGTGTGAGCGCATTGAAGGCGGAAAGAACTACCGAGATGGCGATGGTTACGGCAAACTGCTGATAGAGCCTGCCGGTGATGCCGGGGATGAAGGCTGTGGGCACGAATACCGATGACAGCACCAAAGCGATACCGATAACCGGACCCGACAACTCATCCATCGCTTTGCGAGCTGCATCCCTCGGAGCGTCGCCATCCTCGATGTGGCGCTGCACGCCCTCCACCACTACAATGGCGTCATCCACTACCAGGCCGATGGCCAGTACCAGGCCGAAGAGCGAGAGCGTATTGATGGTGAAGCCGAAGAGGGGAAAGACGACAAACGTGCCGATCAGTGAAACCGGCACGGCCAGCAGCGGAATGAGTGTGGCGCGCCAGTCCTGCAGGAACAGATACACCACCAGGATGACCAACAGAATCGCGATCAAAAGGGTCTTGACGATCTCTTTGATGCCCTCCGTCACCGGGGCCGTCTGATCAAGCGATATCGCATAGTCGATGTCCTCCGGAAAGCGCTGCTTCATTTCAGACATCAGCTTCCGGACGGAGTCGGCCGTCTGAACGGCGTTAGACCCGGGCAACTGGTAAACCGCAATGATCGCGCTCGGCCGGCCGTTAAGCCGGCTCACCAGGTTGTAATATTGCGCGCCCAGTTCAACCCTCGCCACGTCTCTCACTCGAACGGTCCCGCCATTCGGAGTTTCCCGCACCACAATATTCCCAAACTGCTCCGGCGACGTCAGACGGCCCTGAGCCAGCACGGAATAGGTGTATTGCTGGTTCCCAGGCGCGGGCTGGCCGCCTACCTGGCCGGCCGGGTTTACCGTATTCTGCGCTTGCATGGCGCTCACGATGTCCGACACGGTGATGCCCAACTTTGCCAGTTGATCCGGCTTGACCCAGAGCCTCATGGCGTACTGCCCAGCGCCGAAAATCTGCACCTGACCTACCCCCCGTAAGCGCGCGATGGGATCGTTGAGGTTTATGTAAGCGTAATTGGCCAGGTACTTGGCGTCATGCGTTCCCTTGGGCGAGTACAAGCCGATCAACATGAGCGGCGCAGTGACTGATTTGCGGATCGTCACCCCGTAGTTGTTAACGTCCGCCGGAAGCTGGGTCGCAGCCAGTTCCTCGCGCGACTGAGTGAGAATCAGGTCCGTATTGGGGTCCGTTTTGACGTCGAAGTCTGTAATCAGGGTCGTTTGCGAGTTGCCCGTGGCGTTGAGCGAGTACATGTAGTTCAGGTTGTCGACGCCGTTGACCTGCTGTTCGATGGGAGTGGCGACGGACTGCTCGAGAGTCTGCGCATCGGCGCCCACGTACGTGGCCAGAATCTGGACCTCAGGTGGCACGATGTTGGGAAACTGCGCCACCGGCAACGTCACCATAGTGACGACGCCCACGATCACTGTCAGAATTGCGATGACCATGGCCACGATGGGCCGTCGGATAAAGAATTTCGACATGGCTTCCTCTCAAACAGGTGCTAGGTGCTAGGTGTCAGGTGTTAGGTGTCAGCTGCCAGGTTACGATCGCGTCCGTAGTCAGTTGTCAGTGGTCCGTTGCGCGCACTGAACAAGCCGTGGCCTGCCACAACTGACGACGGACAACGCACAACGGACGCTTCATACTCCACTCGTCACTTGTCACCGCTCACTGGTTCGAATGGTTTGGTCTCGACCGCCATCCCCGGCCGCAGCATCTGCTGCCCCTCGACCACGACACGTTCACCGGCCTTCAGCCCGTCCTGGATCACCCACATCGTGCCGACGTGCTGCGCGACCTGAACGGGGCGAATGGCCACCTTGTCATCGGGTCCCACCACGACAACCTGGTAGCTGCCTTGCTGCTCATTGACTGCGGCCTGAGGAACCAATAAAGCGTTCCGCTGCACATCGATCACGGCGCGAACCTTGCCATACTGTCCGGGACGCAGAACATTACCCGGGTTGGGGAAAAGCCCAGCCAATTGGATGGACCCAGTGTTTTGATCTACCGAGCGGTCTGCAAAGTAGAAGCTGCCTTCGCGGTCATATGTTGTCCCGTCAGACAGGATGAGCTGCAGCTTCCAGCGCTCCGGGTCTGAGCTTGAGAACCGCTTCCGTAATTCAAGGTATTCCTGTTCGCTCACGGTGAAATAGTCGCGAATGGGATCAAGGGTCGATACCGTCGTTAGAGCGCCACTGCTGACGCTCACCAAGTCACCCACCTGGGCCTGGGCGATGCCGACGATGCCCTCAATGGGAGACGTAATCCGGCTAAACCCAAGATTAATGCCGGCGGTCTCCACCGCGGCCTGGCCCGCCTGAATCTGAGCTTTCGCAGACGCGATGGCCGCTTTCGCAGCCTGCACCTGGGCTTTGTTGGCGAGGTTGGCCTGGGTTGCGTTGTCGAGGTCTTGCTGGCTAACGGCTTCAGCCTTTACGAGGGGAGTATACCTGTCTACGTCGAGCTGGCTTTTCAGTTGATTCGCCTCGGCGGTGGCAAGCTGGGCTTGGTCCTGAGTGAGTTGCGCTTCGGCTTGCGCTAACTGACCCTTGGCCTGGTCGAGCGCCGCCTGAAAAGGTCGAGGATCGATTTCAAAGAGGAGCTGTCCCTTCGTGACGTACGAGCCCTCCGTATAGTCCCGCCTAAGCAGATAGCCCGTTACCTGCGCCTTGACGTCTGCGGTCACCTGTCCGGCCAGGGTACCGATCCATTCGCCGTAGACCGGAACATCTCTTTGCTCTACAGAAGCTACCTCCACCGCCGGTGCAAGTGGCGCCTGGGCTGTAGGCTTCGCTCCCGAGTGCGCGACGGCCAGCAACACGATGGCTGCCACTAAACCGACTGACGCCCACACCACATGTTTCAGTTTCAGCACAGAATTTGCGTTCATTTACTCTGCTCCTTGCTCGACGAGCCGGGCTCGCAAGATTTGCTCCACTGGGTTATCTCCGATGAACTCCGAGCTTCCCATCAAGTGGCGGTCGTTCCCGCTCCCGATTACTCCGCACAACAAAGTCTTCACTTACGATTGACGTTCGGGAAAGCTCAAGATCGACAGCCGTTGTGCCTCACTCGATCCACCAGGCTTTTCACAAGGTATTCCGTGTAGACGCCCTTGCCGATCAGATCTGCCCCCTCGCGGACCATCGCCGTAAGGATCGCCTTTCCGCTCGCATCGATGACCGTGGTTTCGCCGAGATCAACCACAATCTTTCGGTCACCGCGCGACTCCACAGTCTGTTTCCACACCGACTGAAGCTCCGGCGCGCAGGCTGCTGTGAGGGTGCCTTCCACTACTAACGTTCGTTGGGACCCACTGTCGAAAACGCTCACTTTCAACATTGGCGGTCTTCAGTTCGCACACCTAAGGTGCACCTCGGCAGCCAATTCCCGCATAGCGGAAACATGCGTTGAGAATGCGGCGCCACTTGGGGTTACGGGGACTGAGCTCGCTCAGGTCTTGGGCGACTGCCGGGTCGGGGTGCCAGCGGGTTGGCGCTGCGATATTAGGTGGGCACTTCGAAGGGCGCTAAGGGCCAACCTGCATTTGTCACCACGATTCGAAAAGGGCGGGGCTTCAGCCTAGGCTTCAGCCCCGCCGAATCTGCGAAATCGTGGCCTTTGTGTTCCGCTCTCGGCGCAGCTTACCGTCAGCAAGCTGCGCCGAGAGCGGAACACGTCAAATATCAAACCGACGTTGTAACGGCGGGGCTGAAGCCCCGCCCTTTTCGAATCCTGGTTAGGAATGCAGGTTAGTTGTGCAGAGCGATAAGTCATGAACGGTCGGCCGTGACGCTTGCTAACCCAATACCTGTAGCTGTTATCGGCGTAGGTGAGCACGGACGCCACCACGCGCGAATCCTCAAGGAGCTTGCGGAGGCTGACCTCGTCGGCGTTTACGACCAGCATTGCGAGCGGGCGGAAACCGTGGCAGGCGAGCTTGGCTGCCGTGCGTTTCAAAGCCTCGCTGAGGCGCTGGCTTCGGTTCGCGCGGTCAGCGTGGTGATACCCACTACCGAGCACGCCTCGGTGGTGAAGAGTGCTTTCAATGCTGGCGTGGACGTGCTGGTGGAAAAGCCGATCAGTCGCACCCTCGACGAGGCCGGCGAATTAGTGGAACGGGCGGAGCAGGGAGGACGAATCTTACAGGTAGGTCACCTTGAGCGCTTCAACCCTGGAGTCGTGGCGGCCAAGCAGGTTACGCGGAATCCGGTTTTTTTTGAAGTTCACCGGCTCGGAGTGTTCAGCAGCCGTAGCCTGGACGTCGACGTAGTATTTGACCTGATGATTCACGACCTCGACTTGGTCCTGTGGATGGTTGAGGCGCCGGTGAGTGATGTACGCGCCGTTGGACTGGCCGTGCTGTCTGACAAGGTTGATATCGCCAACGCGCGCGTCGAGTTCGAAAACGGCGCGGTTGCCAATCTGACGGCGAGCCGCGTGAGCACGGAGAAGGTGCGCAAATTCAGGTACTTTCAGCCGAACGGATACATCTCGGTGGATTTTTCGCGACGTGACGCGCTGCTAATTAGTGTTGACCGCGGCCGAGAGACTCCCGAGATCGGTTTCAAGAAACTGGAAACGGTGCCGGCTGACCCTCTTCAGTCGGAGCTTGAGGCTTTTCTCGATTCCGTGCGAACGCGCCAGCCGCCGCTGGTGGACGGCCGGGAGGGCAAGGCCGCTCTGGCACTAGCCGAGCGGGTGATGAATTGCATCGAAGAACACGCGGAGCATGTCCGCATGCACCTGGGCAGGGCGCTGGGTCAACCGGGAGAGAGTTGAGCAATCGATGATTGACCATCTGCGATCGCGGAGGGTGCAGGACGTGGGCCAAACGACGTAGGTGCGGCGTGTCACTTACTTTGGGCCCCTGGCGCTTGGCATGACAAAATTACTACAACATTAACTGAGAATTGCAGAAAAATTACCGAGCGAAACCGTTAGGTCATAGAAAACACAGGGACTTAATTTTTTGACGGGTGCGCATTTGGGGGTACTGCCTCGGTGCCAGTTGCGTTGCCCTTGGATGGCACAGACGGAAATAGTTGGATTGCCCTTATAATTGGCTGGGCGTCCAGAACCTCGATTGACGAATGCGTGGCGCGGGTGGGAAAAGGCGAATCTCTTGGAATTCTTGAGAATAACCCCGGACGAAGAGGTGGAACGTGCCGACGTTCGCCCCTCGGCCCAACTAGGCCTTTGGGATTCGTTGAAGAGCACGAATGGAGATTCTGGCTTCTCTGAAGACATCAACCTATACCTTGATCTCGATCCGGAATCGCAACGCTGGCGATTTCGCGCGCTTTTCCTTCTCTGCATTCTGTCTTACCTAGCCGTCGCCGCGCTGCTCACGGGCGTCTCAAGTGTCATGCGGCGTCACGCGGAACTCCTCGCGCTCGAAGAGCAGTCCAAACCGCCGGAGGAGACGTTCCTCTTAATGCCGCCGGAGCTTGTGAAACCGATCCACCCGCCAAAGACGAATACGCTGTCTGACCAGAACCGCATCGCGAAGGGGCGCGCGCCCATTGTTACTCCCCAAGCGCCTCCTCAGGCTTATTCCAAAGGCAACTCGCCTTTGCCGGAAATCGCAGGCGGCGGCAAGCCTGCGGCCCAGCCGCCTGCTCCGCCTGCGCCACCGGCTCCGAAACCGTCGACCGGCGGGGGCAGTCCTCCCGCACCCACGCCTCAACAGAAGGAGGACGCGCTTAAACTCGAGGACGTTCCAAAGCCGGCCTCCTCACCAAAATATTTGGCCATGGCGACGCCCCAAGAGATGATCGAAGGCGCCGCGCACGCTGCTGCTCAGGGCCAGGCTCGGACGCACGCGGTGGGTCCGGGCGACTCGATGGGACAATTCAACAATCCCAACTCGAGCTTTTCCATTCCCGGCGCCCAGATTCTTTCCGACACCCAGGGAGTGGACTTTGGACCGTATCTCGCTCGCATCATTTACATGGTGCGGCAGAACTGGTATGCGGTGATCCCGGAGTCAGCGCGCCTGGGCCAGAAGGGCCGGGTGATGCTGGACTTCGATATTCAGAAAGACGGCTCCGTGCCTGGACTGGAATTGGCGGCGTCTTCTGGCGCTGAGCCGCTTGACCGGGCGGCGGAAGCGGCCATCAATGCGTCGGTCCCGTTTCCTCCGCTGCCGTCTGAATTTCACGGCAATCACCTGAAGCTACGTTTCATCTTTTTGTACAACCTGGGCTATGGTGCTCAGTGACGGAGCTCGCCATGCACCAGTGGCGTAACCAAGTCCTGGGTTCACTCGTTGTCCTGGCCGTGATTCTATGCCTGCTACTCATTCGTTACTTCCGGGCCTTGTGGTGGATACGCTAATCGGCGCGGACGCGCATCCTCTGGTGGTTGTCGTAGGACCCACGGCTTCCGGCAAGTCCGGCCTGGCGGTTCGAATAGCGAGCGCTTTCGGCGGAGAAATTGTCAACTTCGATTCGGTGCAGGTATACCGGGGATTTGACGTGGGATCTGGCAAGCTGCCGCTGGCCGAGCGAGCTGGCATCCCTCATCATCTGGTCGACCTCGTGGAACCCGGCGCGACTTTCACGGCCGGAGATTATCGCCGGGAGGGCCTTCGCGTACTGGAAGCAGTTCGCAGTCGCGGCAACCTTCCCATTTTGGTGGGCGGTTCGGGACTCTATCTTCGGGCCCTGCTTCTCGGATTGTTTAGCGGTCCGCGGCGCTCGGAGGGCTTGCGCCGGCGCCTGCACGAACTGGCCGAGCGGCGAGGCCGCGCTTTTCTTCATCGGCTGCTGCTGCGGAAAGATCCAGCCTCGGCTGCGCGCATTCACGCACGTGACACGCAGAAGGTGATTCGTGCCCTCGAAGTTTGCTTCCTGACGCGGCAAGCATTTTCGACTTTGCTGGAGCAGGGCCGCGAGGGCCTGGCTGGATTCCAAGCGTTGAAAGTCGGCCTCAATCCGCCGCGTGCGGAGCTTTACCGGCGGATCGATGCGCGTGTGGAGGAAATGTTTTCGGGCGGACTCGTGGACGAGGTCCGAACGGCGCTCGCCAACGCGGAGGGCGCCAGGATGGCTCCACTCGAAGCGCTTGGTTATCGTCAAGCGCTCGCTTTCATCGAAGGTAAGATGAACCTCGAAGACGCCATCCGCGACGCTCAGGCCGCTACCCGCCAGTACGCCAAGCGCCAGTTGACTTGGTTTCGCAGAGAGCCGAACGTGCGCTGGTTCGAAGGTTTCGGCGACGATCCGAGTGTGGAGCGGGAGGTTCTGGAATCGCTGGAGAGCGTATTCCCGGCTTCGCGGTTGAACCGTCCCGTTCTCGCTTCGTCGTTCAATTGAGACTCGCATCCTTTTAAGCTTATGCAATTCGAGATGACTCTTAACAAACCTATGATGGGAAGTGACCATGAATAGCCCCGCATTTGAAAAGAGGGAACACACCGAGAAGCAGTCGCAGAACATCCAAGATGGGTTTTTGAACTCTGCTCGCAAGGAACGAGCGTTGGTAACGATTTACCTTGTGAGCGGAGTAAAGCTCACCGGCCGTATTCGCAGTTTCGACAAGTTTTCGTTGATTCTGGAGAGCAATCACCAGGAGCAGCTTATTTTCAAGCATGCGATCTCCACGGTGGTGATGCCACGCGCAGGCGCGCCACCTGCACCGGCCGCGCCGCCGGCTGAGGGCTAACGACATTCGACCCAAAACCTCGCTGGAGAAGGTCTATCTCGTTGGTTGGGCGCCGAGCCGGCGCCCCTTTTCGCCGGCAGGGCAAGGTGGCGCAGCGCACGCCGAAGAGTCGATGAGCGAACTGGCGGAGCTCTCGCGTAGCGCCGGCGGCGAAGTGCTTGGCAGCCTGCTGCAGCGCTCGCCACGGCCGGATCCCGCAACGCTCATCGGCAGGGGCAAAATCGAAGAGGCTCGCGCGTTGGCACAGGGCTCGGGCGCGACTTGCGTCATCTTTGATAACGACCTCTCACCCACCCAACTTCGAAACCTCGAGCAGGCGTTAGGGCTCAAGGTGGTTGACCGCACCCAGCTCATCCTTGACATCTTCGCCCGGCGCGCGCGCACTCGCGAGGGACAGCTTCAGGTGGAGCTCGCGCAGCTCAATTATCTGTTACCGCGCCTCGCAGGGCAGGGAACTGTCCTGTCGCGACTCGGAGGCGGCATCGGCACTCGCGGCCCTGGTGAGCAGCAGCTCGAGTTTGATCGCCGCCGCATCCGGGCGCGCATCCAGAAGCTTCGGCAAGGCATCGAGCGGGTTCGCTCCGAGCGCGCTCTGCATCGCGAACATCGCCGTGAAGCCCGCTGGTTGACCGTCGCAATGGTGGGCTACACCAATGCGGGCAAGTCGACGTTATTCAACGCGCTCACCAACGCCAGGGTTGACGCCTCTTCGCGCCTCTTCGCAACGCTCGATCCCACGGTGCGCGCCATGCGGCTCGATGCGCATCACCAAGTGCTCCTTTCGGACACGGTCGGTTTCATCCGGCGCTTGCCTTCGCACCTCGTGGCTTCGTTCCGAGCCACGTTGGAAGAGCTGGAGAGCGCCGCACTGTTGCTGCACGTCACGGACGCTTCGCACCCCGAACGTGAGCAGCAGGATGCCGCCGTCGAAGGCCTGCTCGAAGAAGTCGGAGTGGCCGCGACACCTCGACTTCGAGTGTGGAACAAGATTGACTTACTCGAGCCGGGCGAACGTCAGCGCCTGCCGAGTGGTCCCGCTGATGTGGCTGTCTCCGCCCGCACGGGCGAGGGATTGGACGCTCTTCGCGAGCACATTGCCGCCAGCATCGCGCAACGACAAACCTGGGAAGTTCAAGGCAGGTCTGTTTCAGCCGTTGTGGCAGCTCACGCAAACTAACCTGCTTTACGCTCCCACCGACCAAGGAATGAAGTCCCGACGCGCTAGCCTCTAGCCCATCAAGATGGCGTGCCTTGTCCAAAGGGTTAACCAGCCTAGTTGTCTGCCTCGTTGCAGTCATTACCCTCAGGCCGCTGTGCGACCGCTGCCGCCAACTTGTCAAGTTTTTGCCGTGTCGCGGCTCGGCTCAAACCAACCCTCTGTCGAACGCGAATTCAGCGGGTTTTTCCCGGTGGAAATCTCTGTGGAAAATCGCATTCAGCCAATTTGTTCATCGAGCACGTCCGCATGCAGTAGAAATCAGGCTTCTGTGCGAGTGAAAGAGGTAACGCACTGATATACAAGCGCTTAGCGCCAACGGATTGCCCCTCCGGATGTGTTACAGAAGTCTATTTGTGATGTTACATCTTGATGACATCGGAAACGAGTTTTGCACAGTAGCTAAACAGTTAACCCGGCTTATCCGGAGTTACCACCTTGCCGCCGATGGCATGAAATCAGGCGATTTTGCAGTTGGCTACAGCACTAGTCCAGTTTGTGCCTTGGGTGTGTTCCGCCGGGAACAGTAACAAGTCGTTGCACGCGGCTACGGACCTTCTTTACTGGATAGTTAAATCCCGAGCCCGAGGAACATGACCTCGGACCACACAATAGACGGAATCCCGGCCGATGCGACCGCCACGCCAGCGGGCGTCGAAGGACGCTCACTCGCACCTCAGCGCCGCCATCGGTTCCACTTTGGTCGCCCTCCGCGCCGGGATCAAACAGGCAACGAGCGCCACAAACAAGAGCAAGCCTGACACGCTCGCATAGGTCACAGCATCGCTAGCGTTGACGCCGAATAACTGACTGCGAAGCAGGCGCGTGGCCGCCAGTGACACGGCAAGCCCGACAGCCAAGCCGATGGAAGTCATGCCTAAACCCTGGCGCAGGACCAGCCGAAGAATATCCCCCCGCTTGGCCCCAAGAGCCATGCGGATGCCGATCTCATGGGTTCGTTGGCGAGTGGAATAGGCAACCACTCCGTAGACGCCCACCGTGGCCAGCACCAGCGCGAGCAAGCCGAAGGAGCCTGCAAAGGTCACGGCGATGCGCTCAAAAAGGCTCCCCATTTGCATGCTTTGCCTGACCGTGGTCACGTCAAACACGGGCACGTCAGGGTTGAGTTCGTGGATCTCCTTCTCGACGACCGGCGCGAACGCCTGCGGATCGCCCGACACCCGCGTCTGAGCAATCAGCGCGTCGAAGGGAGGGTACTCTTGGAACCAAGGCACAAAGAAAGTGGGCTCAGCGTTATAAAACAGGCGGCGGTACTTGGCATTGCCGGCCACGCCCACCACCGTGAACCGGTTGCCGTACAACTGAATCCGCTTCCCGATGGCGTCCTGGCCCGGCCAGTAGCGGGCAGCAAACGCTTCATTCACGATCGCCACGAGCTGCGACCTCGAATCGTCATGAAGCGTAAAGTCACGTCCCTCGACCAGCGGAGTGCGAAGGGTGTGAAAGTAGTTCGGGCCCACTCGGGCCCAATCGATTTCCATCGATTCGTGAAGGCGGGGCAGGTAGCCTTCAACGACGATACCTGTAGAGCGGATGGTGTAACTGAGGGGCGAGAAATCTGCGAGGGTCACGGACTCAACCCCCGGCAAGGCCCCGACCTTCGCCAGCAGTTGCTTGTCGAACTCGATGCCCTGGTCTCTCGAATAACCCATCGGCCGCAGTTCGAATGACTGCAGCAGCATGTGGTCGGGGTCAAAGCCCGGGTCCACCCGCTGGGCTTTTTGAAGGCTGCGCGTGAAGAGGCCCGCACAAATCAGCAGAAGCAGAGACAAGGCGATTTGTGCTACCACCAGCCCGCTCGCCAGACGCGACCGGTGGAGTCCGCTGGAAACGCTCCCGGCTTCCTCCTTCAAGACCGCAATCGGCGGCACACTCGAGGAACGCAGCGCCGGCAGGATGCCAAAAATCACGGCCGTCAGCACCGAGACGGCCACCGTCGCGAGGCCAACCCTGGGATCATTGTGGCCGTTGATGGCGAGCGGCAGCGTCGTGGAAGGGACAAACGCCGTGAAAGTGCGCGAGGTCCACGTGGTGACCAATATCGCGAGGGCGCCACCAGCCAAGCCCAGCAGCAGGCTCTCCACCATCAGTTGGCGCACCACCCGCCAGCGGCTAGCCCCGATGGATAGCCGAATGGCGATCTCGCGCCGACGCCCGATGGAGCGAACCAGCAGCAGATTGGCCACGTTGGCGCAAGCCAGCAAAAGCAGGAGCGAGGCGAGGCCCAGCAGCATGGGCAGCGTGGCGGCGAGATAGACGTTGGCCCCAAACGGCGAGCGCCAGAGCGGGTCCAACGTGATCTGATTCGGGCCCTGATGTTGGTTCGGGAAACGCTCGGCGATGCGCTGCATGAGCACGTTCAGCTCACCCTGGGCTTGCCTCGAATCGATTCCCGGCTTGAGCCTTCCCAGCGCGTTTAGAACAAAATCGCTGCGATCGGTAACGAATCCTGCAAACCCCCAAACCTGCCTGGCCATGACCAGGGGAATCCAAATATCGCCCCGCAAGCCGGGCATGCATCCGTGAAAGCCCGAAGGAGCGATGCCGACAATCGTGTAAGGGTAGCGATTGATCTGGATTCTGCGGCCGACGATGGACCGATCGCCGCCAAAATGACTCTGCCACAAGTCGTAACTGATCACGGCCACCGCGGCGCTGCCCTCAACCTCGCTTTCCTCCCCCGGCGCGAAGCTGCGCCCGAGGATGGGCCGCACACCGAGCACGTCGAAGTAATTTGCAGAGGTCAGCACGGCGTAAATGCGTTCCGGCTTGCCGTCGCCGGTAAGGTTCGCCCATTCGTGGTGGTAGGCCAAGAGGCCCGAGAAGCTGCGATTCCCGTCGCGCAGGTCGCGATAGTCGAGGTAAGAGAACGGCGGAGTGGGATGATCGCTCCGATCTCCTCTCATCACGGTGACCAGGTCGCCGGTGTGGGCAACGCCGGGAATGGGATTCAGCAGTGTCGCGTTGATCCAACTGAATATGGTGCTGTTGGCCGCGATGCCCAAGGCCAGCGTGAGCACCATAAGCACCGGGAGCGCCGCGTGCTTCTGCAGGATTCGGCCGCTGTAACGCATGTCCTGAAACAAGGTTCTCATCATCTGCCTCTCTGCGCCTTAATGGTAACGGTGTCTCTCCTCGCCATACTTATACGCCCCACTTGCCTGGTACCCCCGTGACCCACGTCACAACATTCCGATAAGCCTAACCCGGCGAAGCCGGAACCAAACAGGTCACAAGTCGAAAGTCGACGGTCGAAAGTCAAAAGTTGGACACTTTCGAAATCTCATTCCGAGGCGCATGAACAAAGGGCCAAATCGAGGTGGCCCAAAATATTGTGACAGAAAACGGC
>DATJYK010000361.1:0-7123 GCA_035578005.1 Terriglobia bacterium | reverse complement strand
ATCTTATAGCAGCCAAAGCAGTTCCGAAAATATGTCGCTTCCCCCCGACTGGGATCCGGACTACCTCGCGGCGTACGCACTGGCAGAGAGGTTTGTCGGGTGGTTGATGAGCTGGGGGAAGCGAACGAAGCCGGAATATTATAGAAGCCAAGAGGCTTGCAAAAATATGTCGCCGGCCGGCGAGCCGGCCAGTGGAAATCCAAACGGAATTAGCAGGGCGACAAGCCTCGGAAAGCTCTTCCGCGCCATCAGGACGGTGCTTGTCCCACGAAAAGAATGTTCGCAGTTGGAGCTGTTTCAAACGAAGCCAGAATGTAATAGAAAAGAGGGCGTTTCCCAAAATGTCTCGAAATCTCTTGGCCGGCTAAGAGCCGCCTTCTCTGAGGCCCGAAGGGCCGCTCTATCAAAGCCCTGGGCAACGCCCGGGCAACGCCCAGGGCGAGTAATCGCGCGGTGTGAGGAGTGCAGCCCTGAAGTCTCTTTTAGTGGGTCAAAAACTGGATCCCCGCCTACGCGGGGATGACGTCGCTGGATTTAGCAAGATGATGAAAAAACCCGATTCATGTCATTTCGAGCGCAGCGAGAAATCTCGTAAGTCTTCTCTTGTCAGAGCGAGATTTCTCGCTGCGCTCGAAATGACATGAATCGTACGCCGTTTTTCATCATGCTGTTAGGTCTCTGCCTCCACGCCGTCATTCAATCAGCGAAGCTTGTCCCCGCGAAAGCGGGGAGTGTGAATCCACCAGTCTTCACACAGTCTCAAATGGCCTATATCCTCTTCGACTCTTGGTGGGAAATGCGGATTAGCTTGTGCCCTTCACCAGTCCAGGCGCAGCGCGAACTGAATCTCGCGGGCGTTTTCCGCCGAGGTGATCACGCCAAACTCCGACGTGCTCACAATCAGGCCTGGCCGGTCGAAGTTGGGATGGTTGGTGAGGTTGAAGAAATCGCTTCGGAAGGTGAGGCCGGTGCGTTCCGTCAGCCGGAAGCGGCGCGCGAGGCTCAAGTCCCACGAGCCAAAGCCCGGACCGGTGATGACGTTGCGGCCTTCGTTTCCCAACACACTGAAGGCGCCCTGAGAATCGTAGTAGAGCGGCGGCGGCACGAATGCAGCCGTGTTGAACCACCGGTTCGGGCTTCGCTGACTTCCGGGAAGGTTGGGATCGGCGATCATATTGGGGCGATCCGTGCCGTTCGAGTCCGTGCCGCTGAGCGCGGTCGAGAGCACGGTGGTGAGGGGTTGGCCGGTCTGGAGGGTAACAATGTTGGAGGCCTGCCAACCGCCTAGCACGTGCGCTGCGAGTCCGCCGGACAGCCAGTGCTGGCCTGGGCCGAAGGGCAGTGTCCAGGTGTTGGAGAGAACGAAGCGATGGCGAACGTCGAAGTCGGAGAGGCCGCGCTCTGCGCCCAGATCGTAGTTATTCTGCGCCTGATCGGTGCCTTGCAGGCCCGAGGCCGTATCGATCGATTTGCCGTACGTGTAGCCGGCTTCGAGAGACAAACCCTGCGACATGCGCCGAGTGAGCCGCACCACCAGGGCGTTGTAAGCGGAATTCACGTCTGTGGCGCGAGTGAACTGGTTCGAGCCGGGCTGGGGATGATATCCCCGGCGTTCGTCCGGAAGATTCGGCACTCCCTGATTCTGCAACGAGCGCCGCGGCAGCTTGTGGCCGTCCGAACCGTTGTAGCTGATCTCGAGTGCCGTGTTCGGCGTCACTTGGCGCTCCAGCGAAAGGCTGCTCTCATAAACGTAGCCGTTGCGAATATTCGGAGGGGAAGAGATGGCTGCGGGCGGCTGGTTACCAAGCGTGTAGCCCAGTTGATAGGTCAGTACGGGAGGAGCGTAGCTCTGGCCGCATGCGCCCGGCCCATAGAATCGGCAAAGATCGAGGCCGAACAAAAACTCGGTGATGGGTGCGCTCAGGCGGGTCTCGGAGGTGTAGTCCAGCTCCATCAAAGAATTGAATACACCGACGCCACCGCGCAGCGCCGTTTTGCCGTCGTCGGTCAAACGGTAAGCGAAGCCAAAGCGCGGCGCCCAGTTGCTCCAATCCGGCTTGATCAGCGAGGCGGGCAATCCAGCCTGCTGATTGGTGGTGAACTGCAGGCCGTAGAGCGACGTAAGCTGCTCGACGAGCGGGGTCGAAATCAGTGCGGGCGCCTGGCTGTAGTTGTTCAGCACGATGAACCGCGTGGCATTCGTCGGGTCGAGTATCGAACCACGGCCGTCGATATTCACCGCCGGGCTGTAAAACTCCTCGCGCAGCCCGTAGGTCAGGCTCAGGCGTGGCGTGGCATGAAATTCGTCGGTGAAGTAGCCTCCGAAGTAATTCAGCCGATCGTTCCCGCCGGAGTTGCCGGCCTGAGCGTAAGAGAGAAACGGCCGGCCCAGCATAAAGTCCGAGAATGCGGTTCCCGAGACGGAACTGGCGCCATCGCTAAAGTCGAAGATACCCTGGCCGAAGTCTTCCACCAGATAGAAGAGCCGCAGCCTCCGGAAGTCGCCCCCAAACTGAAACGTATGCCGGCCCTTCACCCAAACAAGGCTGTCCGTAAACTGAAAGGTGTGATTCTTGCGAATTTGAGGCTGAAAAATATCGCTGTCGCCGAGGTCCGCGTAGCCTGGGATGGTAATGGCCGGGATGCCGTCGTTGGTGGCGCCCGGAGCGCGCGTGATGCCGACCGATTGCAGAAATCCGCTGTTGATGTTCTGGGCCTCTTTGGTGCCGTGATAGTAGGAGTAGGCGAATCGAAAATCATTAACGAGCGTCGGCCGGAAGACGGAGGTGAGCCCGAGGCCAAGGTTGCGCCCGTCGTCGTCGTGGTTGGTGCCGAATCCCGGAGGGGCCGGCGGATTGTTGGCGAACGAGTTTGGCACAAAGGGGAAGAGTTGGGCGCTCTCGAAGAAGAGAAAGCGGCCGAACAATTGTTCCCGCGAATTGATCTGATGATCCAGGCGCACCGTGAACTGGTCGGAAGTGACGTTGCGCAGTCCCGTGTCGATGCTATTGTTCGTTCCCGCAGCCGCGTTGGGCTGATTCGGCAACGGCACAAGCGCCAGGAGAGCCGACGAAACCGGATTGATGTTCGCCAAAGGGATCTGGTTCCCAGGGAACGGCGCGCCGGTAGCCGGATTGATGATCGGGGGGAACGGTTGGCCGGTGGCGGGATTGATGCCGCTGAAGTCTCCAGTGCGTTCGGCCGCGGTAGGCAGCAGCGTAGTATTGGTAATGCTCTGGTGAATGCGGAACCCTTCGTAGTTCCCGAAGAAAAACGTCCGGTCGCGCCGGATCGGCCCGCCGACGCTGCCGCCGAACTGGTTCTGGCGATAGGGCGGGATGGCCAGCGCAGGATTGTCAAAAAAGTTTCGAGCGTCCAGCGTGCTGTTTCGCAAGTACTCATAGGCCGTCCCCGAGAAGCGGTTGGTGCCCGAGCGGGTCACAATCTCCACTTGAGCGCCGGACGTGATGCCCTGCGCTGCGGAGTAGGAGCCAGTGACCACGCGGAATTCCTGAATGGCATCAAGTGAAGGATTAACAGTCAAGCTGTAAGCAAAAGGCTCCATGATGGTTACGCCGTCAAGGGAAAAGTTATTGCGCTCTGAGCGCTGTCCGTTCACGGAGAACCCCAGGCCCAGCGCGGGCGTGTTGAACTGCTGCGTGGCGCCGTTAGGATAGGGCGGCACGGCGCCGCCCGCCAGCAGAGCGAGCTGCGTGAATTGGCGGCCGTCCAAGGGTAGGGCCTGCACACGCTCGGGAGATATCTCGTCGCTTTCTGCAGGCGATAAAGCGTCGATCAAAGGCGGCTGGGCGCGCACCGTCACCTGCGACTGCTCCCGCTCGAGCCGAAGCTTGACATCGACGCGCACCGTCGCGCCCACACGCACCGTCAGGCGGCGCTCGATTTCGGTAGCAAAACCATGTTTCGTCACTTCCAGTTCATAACTCCCAGCAGCCACCAAGGGAAAGCTGTAGAAACCGCGTGCGTCGGTTTCAGCCTGACGCAAGGCTCCTGTGACCGCGTTGCGCAGGCGGACTTCGGCGCCGGGCACCGAAATTCTCGCGGGATCGGCGACCACGCCTTCGATATTCCCGGACCAATTCTCAGCGCCAGCCCGGCAGGCCATCGCCAAGGCGAGAGTGAGTGGGAAGATGAAGCAGAATTTCGACGGTTTAAGCAGCACCCACATGAACGCACCCACCTGATTGACGAGGGCAGATCAGCGCTGACGCCAAGCAAGTCGCCTCAGATCGACCGCTTTCAATCGGCGATCTTCAATCGACAATCGTCAATTTTGTGTGGGGGCAGGGAACTGAAAGGGCAGGCAAACCATGCAGAAATGAGTATGCGCCACCGGCCGCATCCGCGGTCAGTGACACTGACACTTCAGCACAGTCTGACCTTCTTCCATTCGGACTTTACCGCCGGCCCCGGAGTTTCACCGGATCATGGGGAGAGAGAAGCAGTGGTTAGTGATCAGTGGCTAGTTGTTAGTTGTTAGTGGTTAGTGGTTAGTAACCGGCTGGGCGTTTCACGATCTACCGACGACCGCTAATCACTGACCACTTACCACTTACCACTTACCACTTACCACTGCTTCTTTCTCCCCTCGCGGGCTTTACCGCCGATCGGGAATTGGGAAAGCATGAGCATCGCTCACAACTTGCCCTCACCCTGCCCCGAAGGTCTCAACAACCGTTCCAGTATAGCAGATGGCAGCGTGCGGTCTTTGGGTAGTGTCTCAGTTTGAGGTGGCACGGGCATCCTGTCCGTGTTATTTCATGGCCAAGATGGCCATGCCACTTCAAACTGAGACACCACCGGACTTTGCCGTCGCCAAGTGGGCCAAGTGGGTTGCACTGGAGAAGGAACCGAGAGTGTCTGCGCAATTAATCGATGAACTTCAGGAGCTGGCTGAACTTTCAGTTATCCCGCGTCAGCACACCCTTGATGTAATCCTGGCTGGTGAAGTCGCGCTCAAATGCGCCATGAACTTGATCGAATGCCTGATAGTGGTGGGTGATGTAGGGTAATACTTTAACTCTTCCTTGATGCGCGAGGTCGAGCGCACGCATGTAGGTTTTCGGATGGCCGTCCGGCGTGAATCCGCCCGACGCTCCTACGCCGGCCACCAGGGTGGGCTCAAGATAGAAGATCGGGTCGAGCAGCCCGGTGTCGCTTCCGTTGTGACCCGAGGCGTAGAACAGCACCGTGCCTTGTTTGGCGAGAATGCCCGGAATCTGCGCCAGTAGTTTCGAGGCGCCGCAAGCGTCAATGAGGTATTGCACTCGCCCGCCCGGCACCGTTTCCTGGACGAATTGGCGCAGGTCCACACCGGAGACGTTCACCGCCGTACCGCCAAACTGACGCGCCAACTCCAGGTTCCTCTCGCGCAAGTCCGTGATCAAGATCAGGCCGTCGAAGCCCTTCACGTTGCGCAGGTACTGGAGAAACAGCAGTCCCGCCGGCCCCGCGCCGCAGATGAGGATGCTCTCGATTCGTTCTTCGCCGTCAAACGTGTACCGGCTCCGCGCGCTCTCGGCCTTATCGCTCGAATGCAGAATGCAGGCGAACGGCTCCACCAGCGCGCCCTGTTCCGAAGTCACGTCATCCGGAAGCCGAAGGCAATTCACCGCCGGCATCACGATGTAGTCGGCGAGCGCCCCCGGCAGACCCGTGATGCCGTGCTCGCCGTAGTAAATGCACTGGTGCGAGTCCCCCGAGGCGCAGTAGCGGCAGAGCGGCCATCGGCCCTGGCTCCAGCAGTTGCGGCCCTGGTCACACATCACGCGGTCCCCCCGCTTCAGGTCTTTCACGTCGCGGCCCACTTCTACAATTTCGCCGCTGAATTCGTGCCCCAGGATTTGAGGGTGAACCGAAAGAGGAACCTGCCGCCCCTGGGCATCAAAGTTGTAGTTGCCGTGCCCGCTGTAAATGTGGAAGTCCGTCCCGCACAGGCCCACGGCCTGCACCCGGATGAGCACTTCGTTGGGCGGCACGGGCGGGTCAGGCACCTGACGTACTGCGAGCTTATGAGCCTCTTCGAGCAAAACAGCTTTCATAGGGAAGTCACTCCACGCGGAGTGGCGTCATTTGCGCTGGCCGAGGGCAGGGAACTTTCCTTGGTACGTCATTCCCGCGCAGGCGGGAATCCAAATGACACCGCTACCGAACTAGTTTCACCGTCGCCGTGATATTCTACACCTGCTGCGGTCGACCCGTGGCCACCAAACCACCGATGACGATAGCAGAGTTTGACAAGCTGGACGAAATTGAAGGCGTCAAGCAGGAGTTAATCGATGGAGAACTCGTCCTGACACCTTCGCCCGTGCCCCGGTACAACTTGGTGTCCTCGAATCTTGTGGTTCGTCTTGGACCTTTAATTGACCAGAATGAGCTGGGGATCGTGCTTTGGAACCAGGACTACGCCGTCGGCGATGACGTCCTTAACCCGAACCTTGCCTTCATTCGCGCCCAACGGGCCGTCGAGAGGGACCGCCGTCCAGGTTGGGTGCCTGACCTCGTCGTGGAGATTCGGTCGCCCAGCAACCAGCGCAAGTCAGAAGATCTTCGCGCTAAGGCCAAGCGTTACCTCGAAGGTGGCGCGCAAGCCGTATGGCTCCTCTATCCCGAGGCCGGTATCGCACGCATCGAAAAGCCGGGCCAGCCGTCTCAGGTTCTCGACGTTGAGTCCGGGGGGAAGCTTGAAGATCAGGACCTGCTGCCCGGGTTTTCTATCGCGCTCGCCGACATTTTCGAGTAGAGTACAGCCTGCCAACGCGCGTTGCTGGTTGGCACCGCTAAACCGACAGCTCCGCTCCGTGACCTCTGTGCCCAGGAGCTTCTCAACGCAGAGTTCACGGAGACTCTGCGACCTCAGTGTTTAAGCTTTTGGAGGCACAAAGGGCACGGAGATACCAAAATCTGCACGCCCCGAGGAAGAAATTGACTTGTGGCACGGGTACATCTTTCCGCTTCGCTGTCATACCCAAGATGATTATGAAACGACTCTTCGTCTTGCTTCTCATCGCAGTAGCCTCCACCACGGCCACGAGTGGGCAGTCCCCCAAACACGCGGTTACGCCCCGGCCCGCCGGTACCCCCTTCTCACCCGACGAACTCC
>DATJYK010000360.1:0-2257 GCA_035578005.1 Terriglobia bacterium | reverse complement strand
GTGGCCGCGTCGATGGGCTGCACGCCGTAACTCGCGCGCTTGAGGGCGAGTTCGAGCGTCGGCGCGTCGAGGCCAACGAGCGGTGACAGTTGAGCCGCAACGGCCGGAATGTTGTCGCGCGCCCAGGCGTCCACGGCGCCGATTTCCTCCACGACCGCATGCAGGACAGGCGCATGCGCGTTCGCGAAGTTGCGGCTTGCCAGGTAGTACTGTGTATTGCGAACGAGGTTTTCGCCGTTCGCAATCGAACGCACTTTCGCCTGGCGCTCGATCGCCGCGAGATACGGGTCCCAGATCACCCAGGCGTCCACGCTGCCGCTTGTGAATGCGGCGCGCGCATCGGCGGGAGCGAGATAGACCGGCTGGATCTCTTCGTACTTGAGGTTGGCTTTCTGCAGCGCCTTGACGAGCAGATAGTGAACGTTCGAGCCTTTATTGAGCGCGACGCGTTTGCCGCGCAGGTCGGCAGGCGCGCGGATCGGCGAATCCTCGTGCACGACGATCGCCTCGCCCTTGGGCGCGGGCGGCTCGCTGGCAATGTAGACGAAATCCACACCGCCGGCCTGCGCGAAGATGGGCGGCGTTTCACCCACGGTGCCGACGTCCACCGCGCCGGCGGCGAGCCCTTCCAGCAACTGCGGGCCGCCAGGAAACTCGAGCCACTGCACGGTGAAGCCGAGCGGCGCGAGACGTTTCTCCAGCGTGCGCTGGGCCTTCAGCACCACGAAGTTGCCGTACTTCTGGAGTAACTATTCAGTCGGCATAGGCGAGAGCACGTTGCCGGCGAACGCGTGAGCCAAGGCTTCAAAGAGTGGTCTGGACTGCTTACGCAAAGTGGCCAGATAGGAGCGGATGGTGCAGAAGGCATCGAGGCCGTCCTGGCTGCGGAAACAGCCCGAGACTTTCTGCTTGAGCTTAGGCATGCGGATGTCGCGCTCAGCCTGGTTATTCGTGAAGGGTACCCGATGATCAACAGTAAAGCGCCAGACCTGGTCGGCATGGCGTTCCAGACGCGCCAGCAGGTTGAACGCAGGGCTTTGCTTGACCTTGCCTCGCTGCTCTGCCCGCGAGGGATCGCGTTCCTGCTGCGGATTGAGTCTGCGGCCTTCGGCAATCAGCTCGCTCGAACGCTGCCGATAGTAACGTTGGCGCCTTTTGGACAGGCTCTGGGCTCCCTGGTCGATACTGCGGCCGACCTCGCCGCACGCCTGCCGCAGCAGATCAATCATCTGTGCAGCCCACGCCTGCTGCGTGGTTTCCGAGATGAATATCAGCTCGCGCAGGTGATGGGCGTTGCACAACGCGTGCTCGCATTCGTAGTGTGTGTAGGGCGCCCAGCCGTCATGGACGGCCACGCCCGTGAATGACGGGAGAATGCCGTGACTGTCCATCGCCTCTTTGCCCCGCTTCTGATGCGCGCCCAGCCAGCTGAGCACCGCCGTCGATGCACTATGCAGCCAGTGAAGCTTGCCTGCCACATGCACACCCGATTCGTCGAAGTGCACCACGCCGGCTTGCTGCAGCGCCTGCCTGATCTGGGCCACGGAAGGCGTGAGCGCTATGGCCGCTTCGTTGATGCAGTTCTGGATCGTGCCTGTACTCATGCGCACACCGAACATTTCTTTCAACGCCTGAGCCGTACGGTCCACCGGCATTTGCAGGTATTGCGTCAAATACACGGCTGCGGCCTTGATCTGGGCACCATATTGCACTGGCCGGTTGACGCCTTCGGGAAACGCTGCGCGATGTACCTTCCCGCATCCGCACTGCGCCTGCTCGACGCGATGCTCAGTGACTTCGAAGCGGATTGCGGGCAGGTCAATGACCTGCCGCGATTCGGCGGAAATCGACACGTCTTCGCGCGCAATCGGCTGGCCGCAGGTATCGCACAGCGGAGCAACCGGATGAATTTCAATGTGCTCGGGCTGCCCAACGCGTTTGAGCGTGTTGCCCTTGTGACCGGGCTGGCCGCCAACCTTCGACTTGCCACTCTCGCGCAGGGACTTCGGCTTGCGGCGCAAGCCATCCGACGACGGTGGCTTGCTCGAATTGTGACTGTCCTTACCGAGTCTTGCCTCCAATTCATCCACCCGCTTGAGAAGTGCATTGACCAACGGAATCAGTTCGATGATGAGAGCATCCTTCTGCTCGTGCGTCATCGACTTCAGATCGGGAACCTGCAACTCGGGGGGCTTCTTCGGCATCCCGAGACTATGCCAGGTTCAGCCAATGTTTACAACAGCCGCTGAATAGTTAC
>DATJYK010000359.1:0-2154 GCA_035578005.1 Terriglobia bacterium | reverse complement strand
CCACTGGGCGCAAGGTCAGCAATGAAGAGATGAAGTGCGTCAACGTGAAACACGCCAACTTTCATGGCGACTGGAACTATGTCATTAGACCGAGACCCAAGGTCGTACGTTGATACCCTTATTTATTTACGAGGCCTAAAGTCCCGCCCTCTGGAGTTTCTACATTTTTCATGCGGCTGCGGCCTCGGTGAGTGCACGATCACTGAGCTTGACGTCGAGATGTTCGATTAATTCGGGATGATCCACCATTTCCTTCCGCAGCAGGGTGACCAGGTCGAGGCAGGACGGCCGGTAGGCGTGGCGTCGCCACTTGGGCAGGGCCTGGTATGCCTGTCCGCGTTCGATTCCGAAGGCTTGCAGGGAGGCCAACAGCAGCGCACTGTAGGCGGCGACCACCAGGACAGGCTGCTTGGGAACCGCCTGAATATTCCACAACTGCGCTTGCCCGACTCCAAGGGTATCCTTCTCCTCGCGGTGGTTGACCTCGATCTGCCAACGGTCGAAATAAATCTGCAACAGGGGTTTGGCCGAGCTGGTGAGATCGGTGGTCAAGAGATAGGCCGGCTGGCGGTAGTAGACGCGACTCCGCTTGCGTTTGCGATAGGGGGTAGGAGCTACGACCAAGAGGCGGAGCGGGATCTGGCCGGCCCCGTGGCGCCAGTACACCGGTCCCACTTCCTGGTAGCGGGTCTTGCGGCGCTTGCCGCCGTAGAAGAGCTTGGTCTGCTTCCAGGGCCGGGCGTCATCCTGACGCACTTGTTCGGGTGTGAACGTTTCGGTGTGGTAGAAGCGGCGGGAATCCTGGGGGGCCCGAAAACACAAGCGGGCATCTTTGCGAGCGCGGGCAATCAACTGGGTGCGATCCCGCGGCGCGCGCAGGCAAGTGCGGTTGCAGAAGCTGCCATCGCCCGCCAGCACCAGGATTTTCTTCAGGCCCCCGGCGGCGTCGAGTTGTTGGCGCAACTGACCCATAGCCTGCACGAAACGCTGCGAGAGATTATAGAGCTTGGTCATCCTTTTGTACTCTTTCCAGGCTTCCTCGCTGGCTTTGCGAGACGGCTTTTTGATGCGCGAAACCTCTTCAAAGCGAATGGGCAGAGCGCGCGTGCCCACCGGGCCCCGCCGGTAGAGCGGGACCAGCAGGGAGGCTTGCAGGTAACGCAAGCCCAGCACCAGGTTGACATGAAAAGGGGGCGACAAGGGGTCGCGCTGATAAAACGCTTGGGGAATCGAGCGGCCGGTCTTGCGCAGCCGGGTGTCATCGACGGCCACGCCCACCAAGCGGCTGGGACAGTAGGCCAGAGCGCGGCGGAGCACGGGGGCCAAGAGGGCTTGGGGCTGCCACTGACAACGCGAGTGGAGAAAGTACTCACTGCTCCAATTCCGGTCCTGGCCGCCCTGGGTCCAGATGATGCGCGACAAGCAGCGGCGGCCCAGGCAGACCAGCGCGCCCAAGGCTTGGCGGACGGCGCGGTGAAAGGTACGGTGTTGAGGGAAGAGGGCGCTCCAATCGGCCACAATCGCCAACCAAGCTGCCAACAGGGTCACGGGGCCTCCGGACGCAAAGCGAAGGTGTTTTTGTCGGTGCGGGTGAAGCGGTCGCCGCGGGCCACCTTTTTGGTTAGAGAAGAGACGAGGCTCTCACGGTCGACGGTGAGGTGAAAGGTGGAGTGGATGCGGGCCAAGAGTTCCGAGATATGCAAAGGGGTGCGAGCCTTCTTGAGTATGTCATAGGCCATGTCAACTTGCGACAGACCTCGGCGGCGGGGTGCGGGGGCAGGCTCGGTGGAACCGCTACGGAGGCGGCGAACAGCGCGCAGTTGAGCATCGAGAGAGGCTTCGAATATGGAGAGAATAGAATCCTTGAGATCGTCGGGCATTGCGAACTCCTGAGCTTGTGCTCAGGGAAGAGGGTACGAAATTAAGGTAGGTCTGTCAAGTATAATTTTTACTTGCCAGACGTAAATGTAGAAACTCCAGCGGCGGGACTAAAGTCCCGCCCTTCCCGAATCCTCGTGAGTCGTCATGTCGCTTCGCGACACCCCGAAGCATGAAAATGTCCACGAGATCGGTTTATGATCGACTCGGCCTGTGCTGGGTGAAGGCTGCGATTTCTTGGAGCCGCAAGCCCGCTCGTGAGTCTGGCCTGGACAT
>DATJYK010000358.1:0-1054 GCA_035578005.1 Terriglobia bacterium | reverse complement strand
CTGCCGGTTGAACTCGGCGAAGTAGAGATCGAAAAACTCGATGCTACCCTGCTCAAAACGGTCGTCACGGTACACCAACTGCTCCTCCCATTCCGGCCGCCGCCCGAAGCGCTCCACCGCGATGTCGTGCAGCGCCAGGCGCGCCCGGCGAGTCACCACCACACTTTCCTCTTGCTGTTTAATCCCCTGACGGAAGAGCTTCAGGATGTTGTTGGCCACGCCCTGCCGCCGTCTTGCGTCTTGAGGATCGCGGCTGGCGAGCCTGGCAGCGTACTCGGTGAGATATTCGGCCAACAGGCGGGCTTCTTCCTCCCCGCGGCGACGATGGAGGGTGGCGGAGTCCCATAGGAGTTGGGCCAGATCGCGGAGCGTGGGGGCCGAATTTCGGGATTCGGTGTTCGGTGTTCGGAGTTCTGGACTCGCGACTTGGGTCTCGAAGGCCGGGGAAGACTCATGGATTCCCGCCTTCGCGGGAATGACGTCGCTGGATAAGGGGTTCCAAATTCCAGGTTCGTCACCCCCGCGAAGGCGGGGGTCCATCTGAGGGTTACACGGCCCTGTGTCCCTACCCTCGGCGCTGAATTCCAAGTCCCCAGTCCCTGGCCCCGAACGCCGAATCCCGAACCCCGAATCCCGCCCTTCTGACCCTTCCCCAAACGCCGCTTCCACCAACGCCAGGAACTCATCGAAATCGCGCGGCAGCTCGACGCCTAGGCTCGGGTCCTGTTGCCGGCCCGATTTCTCCTGCGGCTTCCGCGCCTCGCGCAGCAGACCATAATCGAGGCCCCCCATCAGGCTCACCGGCCGGCCCAGCCGCTCCGCCTCCACCTCCCGGTGCCGCCGCTCCGCCTCCCCGCGCTCCTGCACTTCATAAGGCTGGCCCGCGCACTCCCAATCCCATACCGGCTTCACTTTCACCGGCCGCGACTCCAGAAGCTCCTCGAGGCGCCGCGTCCGCAGCAGCGGGTTGCCCAGCACCTCAGCCGAGTAGAGGTCGAAGCGCCCCACCACCGGACTCCAGCGCATGTGGGCGCACTCCAGGAAGTACTGGCTC
>DATJYK010000357.1:0-23702 GCA_035578005.1 Terriglobia bacterium | reverse complement strand
AAACGCTCGGGCATGTTCTGGACCGTCCGAGGAGCGAACGCCATCGTGGCCCTGCGCTGCTGTTGTCTCAACGGCCGCTTCGAGGATTACTGGGAGAGCCGCCGGGCAGCCTGACTTCCACTTTTATGTCGCGCACCCGCCTTGGCCTGCGCTGCACGTTGCTTGTCGTGCCGGCAACTCGGCCGTGTGCGCTGACGAGGGTCTGCGCCTGCTCCGCGAACGAGGGCGGACAAGGTATTTTTCGCAGACAGAACTCGCACAACTTTGTTGTGCGCCAGCCTGCCCGGCATTTCGGCCGATGTTGCCCGAAAGGCAACGCCGTGAGTAGCCGTAGGTGGAGCGCAGCGGAACCCACGGAACAGGATGCCATAACGTTATCGCGGCCCGCTATTGGCTGGCGGGTGCATTTTCTGGCTGGCACCGAGTTCTAAATCGTTTGATTGCAATTCAAACAGGTGTTTGAGGCTGTTTTAGGCCAAAATGTAAAGATACTTCACACTTTAGGTAGGGACTACGTCTGCTGTAAGTGCTTTAGAATGAGTCAAGCGACGTTTGGAAAGGGGCGCTCGCCTTCACGGCAACAGTAGAAACGGGATAAGTATCTGATGTTCATAAGCTTACAACGAATTCGCGGGTGTCGGTAGGGTAGGAGAGGAAGCGATCCTGCGTAGCGGGACAGGTATCACAATAATACAACGTCTGCGCCGGCCTGACGCCGCCTAATTCTTTTCCCGCCGGCTGACAAATCCCCTCAAATGGCCTAAGATGAGCGCTATCATAAAGGGCTGGGAGATTCCTCATGACGGTGATAGAGCTTCCTGACGAGCAGGCGGCGGTGCTGAAGGCGAAAGCCGCGGCGGAGGGTCTCTCTCTTGAGGCGTGGCTTTCCGAGATCAGCTTCCAGTCGCCGGCGTGCGATCAGGAGGGAGGGCTCATCAATCTCGCCCGTCCGGAATTTGAGCGCCAAAACCGATTCTATTTCGAGGATCGTGAACCGGGAAATGAAACGATGTGAGCCAGGCTCAGCGACGATTCGGTCCATGAGGTCGCTGCCAAGCTCTTTCCGGTAGACTCTCGCTAAAGCGCTCGTGTAGAGGAAGTATCTCGGCACTAGCGGTCTCGCCGCTCCTCAATGATGGTTTCGGATAGCGAGCTGCGAATCGTGGACAGAGCGTGTCGCACTTCGTCAAGGCTGATGTCGTCCGTGGCGGCGGCCGCCCATTCGTCCGGCGACGCTAAGAGTGGATGGTCAGGAGAGGCGTTCCCTTCTTCGGAGATCGTCACGGTCACGGTTACTTTCTGCTGATCCTCAAGCGGTACAGGCTCAAGCGGGCGCAGAACCCCACCTTCGTAGACGGCCTGGAGTGTCTTCTCCATAGCCATAGTGTACCTGCATTCCCTGATTTACTCCCACGAGTAATCATTTGTTGTTCAGACCAAGGACAAGCATATCGCAGATCCTTGCTTTGTAAAGTCTGCGATCTCGCGAAGCGACTTCCTAGTGCCGCCTGCTTCCCGCGCACGTTCGGAGGCAACCGCAATCCCAACTGACGAGCCGGCATGCAGGCAGGGCGTGGCCGCGCCAACACTCATTCGAGAGTGTCCCTTCGGGCTATCGCGGACCTCAAAAGGCACAGGTCTGCGCCAGCCGGCGACTAGTCAACCCCCCAAAAGTTTAGAGAATCTTTGAGTTCCGCGTAGGGCGCCGCAAATCTCTCGTTTCCTTTCTCAAATGGTTCTGGAGGAGTTGCCATTCCCAGATAGCGAGCAATTGAGTAAACGAGGTAGTATTGGTCCGCCGGAAATGTTATATCTACTCCCTGGAGGCTCGAATAAGGCTTTGGGAGATTTTCCTTCTTCATGTTTCCGTAGCACACCGGTATCAAAACGCTATCTTTAATCCACGCCGCGCCAGCCTCAAAATTCACCCAAGGCCTTTTCACGGATTCTTCGCTCAGCAATGAAATAACAACTTTCGCCTCACGCAACTCATCGACGATACGATCCATCCATCGTTCACCGGCATATACGGTTCCGGTATCAGAGGATAAGAATGCCGCGACCTCATTACAAAAAACACCACGAATAAACTTTTCAACAGCTTCGGCTACATATCCCTCCTCATGGATGAAACTTATAAATACCTGCGCCATTACCGCTTCCCCTTCAGAAAAATCGGGGGCTCATGAGGCAAAACGCTCGTTTCAACAAAAACTTCCCAAACGACCCCTGGAGGATTGGCTGCTTCCTCCTGCTCGATTTTCTTTTCCTCTGCCTCCTCTTGCGTTCCGAAGCTGTACTTATTGACCAGCTTCCCGCTACCTTCCTCTCGGATTACGCACCAGTGGGCAATCCCATTCTCGTACGGTGTTTTCTTCTTGCGCTTCATTGCGATCCCCACGCGCGGGGGTGGCGCCTACGTCGTTTTTTGATGTAGGCGTCACCCGCTGCTGCTTCCTCTGTTTGGCTTGTGATTCAACCCTAAATGCTGATTCGGAAACGGTCGTGGCATCCGGGGCTTCCAATCAGGTATGGCGTATCCATCCCGATTCGGCATTTTCACCTCGGGCAACGTTGTCTGATCGAGGACTTCGTCCTCCTCAATAACGCCGTTCTTGTAAAGCAGAAGCGCCGTTAGCGCGTAGACCTCATCCGGCTTCAGCGAGCCTTCCTGCCTGAGCGGCATGCCGCGATCGATATAGTACCAGATCACCGTGCCATACGGCGCATGCAACGCCATCACGTTTTCCGGCCCGATGCACGGCGCAAGACACGGCGCGGAACTCTTCACCGACGGTTCGGGCTTGATCAAGATCGGCGCCGACCCGCCATATCCGTCCACGACCACTTCGCCGGCTGGCCCCTTTCCAGACTCAGCGCTCGGTAGGGGGTCAGTTTGAAATCCTCTCGGCACTTCCCACCCGTCATTCCCGCGCAGGCGGGAATCCATAAGAAATAGAGGTGATCCATAAGTCTGGATTCCCGCCTGCGCGGGAATGACAGGTGGGAAGTGTCGAGACAAAAATTGAAACTGACGCACTGCCCGGCGCTCAAAGTGTAAAGAACCGGAACAATGCGCGCAGTATGCGGCTCACGGCCACAAGTGCCAACGGGACGCAAAGAACCGGCGCCAGAAGATGTGAAAAAATCCGGGCTGTAGCGGCGGTCTGTGACCGCCGTGCTTAGGAATGAATGGCTTCGGCGGTCACAGACCGCCGCTACAGCCCGCGAACCGGATTTGTTCACATCTTCGCACCCCGTGGTGCGGCTCAAAGCTGCCGGATCGTGGTCAGAAGACCGCGGCGGCGCGCCCAGGATGGTCAATCTAAGGGTGTAACACCCATAAACCCTACGTCAGCCCGCCTCCACCCGCCCGCGCGCGCGGGCAAGCTTGGATGGGTTCACCGTCCGACCGGACTAGCAGATCCGCAGACCCATCTCAGCCCACTCCTCTAGGCCGGTTCTGCTCAAGGAGAGCAGCCACGGAACCCGCACGGCGTTTCTGAAGGCCCGGCGGTGTTTGACCATCTGCTTCGCCTTTGGTATTTTTAATACTCCCGGAATTGTGTATGTCAAGCGTTCAGTTAACTTTTCCTGACGGCGCCGTCAAGGAATATCCCGTAGGCGTGACGCCTGTTGAGGTAGCCAAATCCATCGGGCCGCGGCTCGCTTCAGAGGCCTTGGTCGCGCAGGTTAATGGCGATCTAATCGACCTCAGTCGACCTATTGAATCGAGCGGACCGATCAAGTTCATTACTCCCGCTTCAGGTCCGCAGGCGCTCGAGGTGTACCGGCATTCGTCGGCCCACCTTCTGGCTGCAGCGGTTCTAGAGCTATTTCCCGACGCGCATCCGGGCGTTGGGCCGCCCACCGAAAGCGGCTTTTACTACGACTTTTACCGCGAAAAGCCGTTTACGGAAGATGACCTCGCCAAACTCGAAGCCAAAATGGCGGAGCTGGTGAAGGCTGACTTGCCTTTCGAGCGCGTCTACTTCCCTAAGGACGAGGGCCTGAAGCTCTTCGAGCAAATGGGCGAATTTCTGAAGTGCGAGCTCATCGAGGAAAAGGCGGACAACGTCTTTTCGGCGTACCGCACGGGCAAGTTTCTTGACTTCTGCCGCGGGCCCCATATCCCATCCACCGGGCGCATCAAGGCGTTCAAGCTGATGAGCGTCGCCGGCGCGCATTGGAAAGGTGACGAACACGGCCGGCCGCTTCAGCGCATTTACGGCACGGCGTTCTTTTCGCAGAAGGACCTGGACGCTTACCTGACGCAGATTGAAGAAGCCAAGAAGCGCGATCACCGGCGGTTGGGCCGTGAGCTTGACCTTTTCAGCATTGAAGACGACGCCGGACCGGGGCTGATCTTCTGGCACCCCAAAGGTGGAATTATTCGTAAGGAGATCGAGGACTGGCTGCGCGCAGAGCTCTTGGCCCGCGGGTATGACCTGGTGTTTACGCCTCACACCATGCGGCGGCATCTGTGGGAAATCAGCGGACACACGGGCTTTTATCGCGAGAACATGTTCGGCCCCATGACGGTTGAGGAAGATGAATACCAGCTCAAGCCCATGAACTGCCCGGGCCATATTCTCATCTATAAGTCGCGGGTGCGCAGCTACCGCGAGTTGCCCATCCGCTATGGCGAGCTCGGCACCGTATATCGCTACGAGCGCTCCGGCGTGCTGCATGGCCTGCTGCGTGTGCGCGGGTTCACCCAGGATGATGCCCACATCTTCTGCCGCCCGGAACAACTCGAGGATGAAGTGCAGGCCTGCGTGGAGTTCGCCTTCGCGGTGCTGAAGACCTTTGGCTTTGACCAGTACCAGGTGGAGCTGTCCGCTCGCGATCCCGCCCATGCCGAGCATTACGCCGGCACGGCGGAAGAGTGGGATCGCGCCGAAGGTGCCCTGATGAATACCCTGCGCCGCATGGACATCCCTTTCAAGTACATGCCGGGCGAGGCGGTATTCTACGGGCCGAAGATCGACGTGAAGCTAGTGGACGCCATCGGGCGCCCGTGGCAGCTCACCACCGTCCAGTTTGACTTCAACCTGCCGCGGCGCTTCGGGCTGGAATACACGGGCGCGGATGGTAACAAGCACACGCCCGTGATGGTCCACCGGGCGCTGCTGGGATCGGTGGAGCGGTTCTTCGGAGTGCTGGTGGAGCATTACGCCGGAGCTTTCCCGCTGTGGCTGGCGCCGGTCCAAGCTGTCGTGCTACCCATCAGCGAAAAACACCAGGCCTATGCGCGGGAAGTGGTGGGTGCTCTGAAGGCTGCGCGTTTGCGCGTGGAGCTCGATGATCGCAACGAGAAGTTGAACGCCCGCATTCGCGACGCCCAGCTTGCGAAGATCCCCTACATGCTGGTGGTAGGCGAGCGAGAAGCTGCCGCTGGAACCGTCAATATCCGACGGAGAGACTCGGGCGAGAGTGGTGCATACCCAGTTGAGACGTTTGCCTCGGAAGTCCGCAAGCTTATCGACAGCCGCGCCGTGAAATGGTAGATTATTTACTGAGGCGGATCGAGGGGGAGTTGGGTTTAGCCTAAAAGGCCTGTGTGCTTTCCTGGATAATCTCACCAGAGACGCGCGACGCGGAACGGTGGCAAAATCGTTCTGCCTGTGCGAAGCTGTGCTAGAGCGCTGTGAACCGTTATTGTGAAAGGGCCCGAGGGCCCGGAGGGAAGGCCTATTGCTGACCGTCGAGTAACCGACAGAATCCGAACCAACGAAAGGATTCGCGCCCGTGAGATTCGCGTGGTGGATGACGAGGGCAAGCAGCTCGGCATCATGCCCCCGTATGAGGCCATCAAGATTGCCCGAGAGAGGGGTCTTGACCTGGTGGAGGTTTCGCCCACGGCCAATCCTCCCGTTTGCCGGATTATCAATTACGGCAAATACCTCTACCAGCAGAGCAAACGCGAGCACGAAGCTCGCAAGAACCAGCGCTCCATCGAGCTGAAGGAAGTTAAGTTCAGGCCGCGCACCGGGGCCCATGACTTCGACACCAAGCGCAACCAGATTGCGCGTTTCCTCGAAGAGGGCAGCAAGGTAAAGGCCACGGTGATGTTCCGTGGGCGCGAGATGGCCCATCGCAATCTCGGCTGGGAGATGATGGACCGGCTGGTGAAGGATCTCGGCGAGTTGGTGGTGGTCGAGATCAGGCCCAAGCAGGAAGGGCCGAACCTCACTACGATTCTGGCGCCCAAGAAGCCCGGCACGCCAGCTAAACCGCCCAAGCCTCCGGTGCAGAGCGCGGCGCCTACGGGCGCAGTGCCCGGTCAAAGGTCGAGTCAGGGGCCTGTCGCACCAACTGTCACGGGTCCCGGTCAGGCAAGCGTTGCGGCCGCATCGAGACCGGTCGGCACTCCAGCGCCCAGGCCGGCAACACCGGTGTCCGCTGCACCTGCGAGTCCTGTGGAAACGCCGGGAGAGTGAGGTCTTCTCCGGCTGCTCGTAGGGCCGACCCTTGGGTCGGCCTTGATCGGGGCAGGCCGCGCCCTGCGGTGGGGTATCAAGAGCGGAACGCTTTGCTGGTTGAGATCATGACGATCGAAAAGAGACTCTCGCGTCTGGAAGGCATCGTGGAAAGACTGGCCACGCACACTACGTCGTTTATTCAGGCCGCCTCGGAGTTTAATGCCACTGTCACGGCAGCGCTGCAAACGCACAGCGAAGACATCCGGCGCCTGGACGCGATGATCACCCGCTTTGATGAATACTTGCGCGGGCGGGGCCCTCGGAACGGCCACAGACGGCGGGGAACATAGATCAGGGCTGCGCTGTAAGTCCGTTACACCCGTCGCGTTAACCGATATATCGTTGGGAGGCTGTTTTGCCTAAAGCAAAGCAAGTGAAACTCAAGCTTAAGACTCGGAAAGCCGCCGCCAAGCGGTTCAAGCTCACCGCCGGCGGCAAGGTGATGCGGGGCCATGCTTACGCCCGGCATATTCTGACTTCGAAGCCGAGCAAGCGCAAGCGCAAGCTGGGCGAGAGCATCGCCGTGTCTCCGGCTGATGTTGCGCGCGTGCATGCGATGCTGCCTTACGGCAGGAGCTAAGTTCTAGGTTTCAGGTTCCAGGTGTCAGGTATCAGATGCCAGGTGGTGTGCTTTACAACCTAACACCTGGCACCTAGCACCTGACACCTGAAAGGGTGCGGGAAGGCCTCTGGCAGGGTGCCTTCGACGGGAGGGAATCGGGAGTGGGGAGTCGGGAATAGGGAACTTCTTTGGTTTTCCCTAATCGCGACTCCCTATTCGCGACTCCCTGCCTTTCACGCCGCCCCGTAAATTCCAGTAAAGGAGAGTAAACCCATGCCAAGAGTCAAGCGCGGTACTGTGCGCCGCGCCAACCGTCAGAAGCTTTCCAAGCTCACCAAGGGCTACTTCCTCACCAAGGGCAAACTCTACCGGTCCATGCGCGAGGCCGCAGACCGCGCCGGCCGGTTCGCCTATCGGGATCGCCGCCGCCGCAAGCGCGACTTCCGCCGGCTCTGGATCGTGCGCATCAGCGCCGCTGCCCGTCTGCACGACCTCACTTACAGCCAGCTCATTCACGGTTTGAAGACGTTAGGCGTGGAGCTTGACCGTAAGATGCTGTCTGAAATGGCTGCCCAGGACGCGCCGGCTTTTGCTGAACTGGTGGCCAAGGTCAAGGAAGTGCTGCCTGCGCCGGCAGCTTCAGCCGGGTCGGCTGCGCCTGCGCCAGAGGGCGCGCCGGAAAAAGAGGCCTGAAACGAGGAACGAGGCCACTATCTGCTTTAGAATCAGCAGAGGCTTTCGGTGTTCGGTTTTCGGTGTTCGGACCCTGAGTATCGCTTCTGGCCCGAATGCCGGAGCCCCGAGTATCGAACTCCGGGGTCCCGAAACTAAGGAACGAAGCCACTATCTCCTTTATAATCAATAAGCCGCTTTTCCGGCAATCCGCCTCATGACTATCGAAGAAAAGGCCGGTAAAACCCTCGCCCAACTTGGCATCGACGATGAGGCGGGCGTTCGCGCGCTGTTTGCTGAAGTCAGAGCAGCTCTTGACGCGGAAGAGCCGTTGGCTCGCGATGCCGACGAAGGTGCGCTGAAACAGCTTCGCGATCGGTGGCTTGGGCGCAAGAGCGGTCTTCTAGCCCTTCTTGGGGACAATTGGCTGAAAGGCACGCGTCAAGAGCTGAAGCCGGTCGTAGGTCGCGAGTTCAACTCACTCCATACAAAAGCGGTCGAAATCGAGCAACTCGCTCAGCACGCACGCTCAGTCAAGAAGGCGGTCGCGGCGTATCGTGCCCGGCACGTCGACCTCACCCTCCCCGGCTACCAACGCGAGCTTGGCTCCATTCACCCCGTGACTCGAGTTCAGCGCGAGATCGAAGATATCTTCCTCGGCCTCGGCTTCCATATCGAGACCGGGCCGGAAATCGAGTCCGTCTACAACAATTTTGACGCACTCAACATTCCGGAAAGTCACCCTTCACGGGATGACTGGGACACGCTCTACATCGATTCGCGCACTCTGCTACGCACGCACACGTCGCCGGTACAGATTCGCGCTATGCGCAAGTACGGCGCGCCGCTCTACATCATCACGCCCGGCAAGTGCTACCGGAATGAGAACCCGGACGCGACCCATTCGGCGATGTTCCATCAAATCGAGGGCCTGGCCGTGGATACGGAAATCACTTTTGCCGACCTTAAAGGGACGCTCGATTACTTCGCCAAGCAATTTTTTGGCGAGAGGACGCGCACGCGCTTTCAGCCCAGCTTCTTTCCGTTCACCGAACCCAGCGGCGAGATGGCCGCTACCTGCTCCGCTTGCGACGGTAAGGGCTGCAGGGTGTGTAAGGAGAGTGGCTGGATTGAACTGCTGGGTTGCGGCATGGTGCACCCCGAGGTGCTGCGCCACGGCGGCATCGATCCCGATCGGTATTCGGGTTGGGCGTTCGGCCTGGGAATCGATCGCTTCGCGATGATCAAGTACGGCGTGGGCGAAATTCAGCATTTTTTCCAGAGCGATGTCCGGTTCCTAAGGCAGTTCTGAGTTACCCAGTTCGGAGTTCGGAGTTGCGCGGTTGGAGATCGGACTTGGGGGAACGCGCTGCCTGGCGCGAAACTGAGAAACTCCGAACTGATTAACTCCGAACCTTGTTATGCGGATTTCACTAGATTGGTTGCGCGAATTTGTCGAACTGCCGCCCGACCACAGAGAGCTCGAAGCGCGGCTGACCATGCTTGGTCTTGGCGTGGCGTCTTCGGTGGCGGTGGGCAATGATCGCGTCCTCGACCTCGAGGTCACTACCAACCGACCCGATTGCCTCAGTCATCTGGGCGTGGCCCGTGAACTAGCTGCCTCCTTCAGAAGCCCTCTGCGTCCCGTGGCGCTTGGCGTATGTGAGGCGAACAAGACGGCGGGCGAGGCTGTCTCCATTGAGATTGCCGACCCCGCTGGATGCGCACGTTATTGCGGCCGAGTGATCGAAAACGTGCAAGTGCGTCCTTCCCCCGACTGGCTGGCCCGGCGGCTGGAGGCCGTCGGCGTGCGAGCAATCAACAACATCGCCGACATCACCAATTACGTCTTGATGGAGTTGGGCCATCCGTTGCACGCTTTCGATTTGGAGCGCTTGCATGACAGGAGGATCATCGTCCGCCGTGCGGCAGCGAACGAAAAACTGCGAACCCTCGACGGCGTTGACAGAACCCTTGTGGCTGAAGACCTGGTAATTGCTGACGCGGATCGTGCTGTAGCTCTGGCCGGCGTGATGGGTGGTGAGGACTCAGAGATTTCGGCCTCCACGCGGTCAGTGATGCTGGAGAGTGCGGGGTTTGAGCCTGTGGGTGTGCGCCGCACGGCGAAGCGTCATAGCCTGCACACGGAGGCGTCACATCGCTTTGAACGCGGTGCGGACATCGAAATGGCGCGCCTGGCGATCGATCGCGCAGCAGCACTAATGGTCGACCTTGCCGGCGGACAAGTTCTTGAGGGTGTCATCGATGTTTATCCGGCTCGCCGCGAGCGGCACCCGATCACGCTGCGGCCAGTTGAAATTCGGAGGATTCTGGGCGCCGATATTCCCGGAAACGAAGTCTCGCGGATATTGACTTCTCTCGGCTTCGAGGTTGAACCGCACTCTGATGGCTCCTGGAGTGTCACAGCGCCATCCTACCGCGTTGATGTCAGCCGTGAGGTTGATCTTATCGAAGAAATTGCGCGGCTACACGGGTATGACCGATTGCCCGCGCATGTGCGGCCGGCGCCTCCCTCGCCGGAGCACGATCTGCGGCGCCAGAAGGAGCTTGCCCTGTCAGCGGCTCTTACGGGACTTTGTTATCGTGAGATCATCCTGCCCACCATGGTCGATCCTGAGGAGAACGCGCGCTTCACGGGCGAGCAGCCAGTGCGTCTACTCAATCCCCTCACTCAGGATGCGTCTGCCATGCGCTCGACGCCCGTGCCGGGCATGCTGCGCGCCCTTCGGTGGAATCTTGATCGGGGCCAGGATGACCTGCGATTCTTCGAATTCGGCAAGGTCTACACAACTTCGACACGAACCGATGAGGGGCTTCCGGCGGAACGCCGGGTGTTGACGATGGGCATCTCGGGCTCGATGGCCACGGCGGGAGTGCATGACAGCGAGCATTCGAAACGTCGTCCCGTTGACGTCTTCGACCTCAAGGGCGATCTCGAAGTGACGCTCGGACTGTTCGACCTGGTGATTCTAGACTTCGCGAAGTCGGGATGCTCGTATCACGAGGCGGATTTGGGAGGCCGATTCGCGGCCGAACAGGGTAATCTTGCGCACTTCGGCCAGGTGAGTCACGAAGTCACGCGAGAATACAAATTGCGTCAACCTGTCTACATCGCAGAAGTCGACCTCGAGCGGTTGATGGCTTATCCGCTTCGGCATCTTAGCTTCCGGCCTTTCAGTAAGTTCCCGGCAGTCCAGCGAGACTTGTCTTTGGTGGTACCGTTGCCGATTCGTTATCGGCAGATCGAGGAGGCGCTTAGCGGTTTGCAAATCGAAGAGCTGCAGCAGTTCGGTGCCGTCGATCGCTTTGAGGGCGGCGCGCTCCCGCCAGGCCACTATGGCCTGCTGCTTCGCATCCATTTGCAAAGTTCGGAGCGCACGCTCACGAGCGAAGAAGCGGATGCCATGAGCCACAGGGTACTCGATGCCCTGCGGCCGCTCGGTATTCAGTTGCGATCGGCCTGACTACCGCAAACAATGCCTGGGAGCGCGGGCGTCCCGCCCGCATTTCGGTTGAAGGCAGTCGAAGCGAGTTTGAAACGGCGGGCGAAGACGCCCGCGCTCCCAGGCATTGACCGGCTGCGGACGGTAAGAGAAAGCTCACAACTATGAATGAATCGGCAGATTCTTTTCAGAAATTCGAAGAAAAAATTGCACGTGCGATTGAAGGGGTGAAGCGCCTCCAATCAGAAAAAAAAGCATTGGAGCAGGAACTGGAGCGGGTGAAAGCCGCGGCCAAGGAGCGCTCGCGAGACTGTGAGGCTCAGGAGCGAGAGTTGGTGGCTTTGCGGCGCGAGCGCGAGGAAGTCCGGACGCGCGTTGAGAAACTGCTCGACCAGATCGACTCCTTGACAGCAGAATCGGAGGGGTAGCTCCCGCGGCATTTTCGCATTGGCGGCGTCACAGCGCTGGAGAGGACAAGATGGACGCGGGCGAATGAGCGGGTGGCCATGAATGGCCGCTTGCTCGTCACTTGTCACTCGTCACTTGTCACTGCCCACTGCTTCTTGAGGTGAACGTGAACCAAGCTCCAGAAGGCATCCGGGTTGAGATTTACGATCAGGCGTACTTCATGCGGGGAGACCTCGACCCTGCATATATCCGAAAGCTCGCCCAGTTTGTCGACGGCAAGATGCGCACCGTGGCCGACCGCACCCGCACGGTCGATTCGTTGCGAGTAGCCGTGCTGGCCGCCCTGAACATCGCGGACGAGTGTCACCAACTCCGGGCCAAAGTTGCCGAGGTGGAGAAACGGGTGGCCGAATGCGCTGATGTTCTTGACCGCCTGATCGACGTTGCGTGAGCGCCGGGAACGGCCGGTAGCTTCCGACCGTCGCTTGGGTTTTGCCGCGGCACGGCCCCGTTGGTGCGTTCTTGTCCGAAAGCTTACGTTCAACTCGCACAGCTTCACACGACAACGAGCACATATATTGAGCGCGTTATTGTTAGATTTATTTATAATAGCCATGTCTAAAATGGGACGGCCAGCGAGTTGGAAGCTCGCAAACCAGCTAAATGTGGGCTTCGAGGGCTTCCGTCAGGCCGTCCGGAAGCTACCCCCCGGGGGGGTATGCCTTAAATGCAAAAACGAACCCAGCAAGTACTTTAGAATCAATAAAAGGTCGCAAGAAACGAACCCAAACGAACCTAAACGAACCCGAGCTTGATTTACGGTGAAGAGATCAAGTCCTTTAGATTCAGCGAGCCTTTCACTTGCTGTCGTCACCGATCCGCTTGCAGTGAGACTATGAACATCCTATTCATCGGCGATATCTTCGGCGAGCCCGGCCGGCGAGTTGTGAAGGAACTACTGCCGGTGCTGATCGCCGAGATTGAACCTGATCTCATCATCGCCAATGGCGAAAATGCCGCTCATGGATTCGGCATCACACCGAATCAGGTTGATGAAATGCTCGACTTGGGCATCGATGTGCTCACTGGAGGAAATCACATCTGGGACCGCAAGGAGATCATTCCCTACTTCGCCGAACATTCCACCGGCCGCTTGATTCGGCCTGCGAATTTTCCGGACGGGGCGCCGGGCAGCGGCGTGTACGTGGGCCGCACGCGAGCGGGTGTGCCTTACGCCGTACTCGATCTTCAGGGACGAGTCTTTATGAGCAGCATCGACTGCCCCTTCCGCACCGCGGACGCCCTGCTAAAGAGCATCCCCGCGGAAGTCAAGATTCGCGTTCTCGACATGCACGCCGAGACTACGTCCGAAAAGGTGGCGCTCGGCTGGTATCTTGACGGACGGCTGACGGCCGTGGTGGGAACCCACACGCACATCCCCACCGCGGACGAGCGCGTGCTGCCCGAAGGCACCGCTTACATCACCGACGTGGGCATGAGTGGACCGTACGACTCGGTGATCGGAATCGAGAAACAAATCGTGATCAACAAGTTTCTGACGCAAATGCCGGCGAAATTCGAGGTGGCGCGTGGTGACGTACGGCTGAGCGCGGTGGTGATTGAGGTCGATCCGGCTAGCGGGAGGGCTCTCTCGATCCGTCGAATCATGCGGGCGCGGCCGTTGAAATGATTTCAAATACTTCAAATTTCAAATTGACCACAGACCCCATACGACATGTAGGCCAAATGGGCCGGACGATTGAAGGCACCGCCGGGGCGTGCCATACTATCGATGTTCGCAGAAGCTGGTGTCTGCCCTAGCCTCCGCCTCCACATCCGAGAGCGCCACCATCCTTCGCGAGTCCTAATGAACGGCACCGGAGGAATCTCCGAAAATGACCCATTCCAATCCTTTCGGCTCTCGTAAAGAGTTCAAGACGCCCCAAGGCTCGGCCACACTCTACAGCCTTCCGAACCTCGAGCAGTCCGGTGCGGGTGCGATTTCGCGCCTGCCGGTGTCCATCAGGATCCTGCTCGAATCTTTGTTGCGCAATTTTGACGGCCGTATCGCCACCGAGGATGACATCGTGGCGCTGGCGGCGTGGAATCCCGCTCGCCCCGCCGGACGTGAGCTCCCTTTCCGCCCCGCCCGGGTTATTTTGCAGGACTTTACGGGTGTGCCGGCGGTCGTGGACCTGGCTTCGATGCGAGCCGCCATGAAGCGGCTGGGCGGTGACCCTGCTCGCATTAATCCTCTAGTGCCGGTCGATCTCGTAATCGATCACTCCGTGCAGGTAGACGCCTTCGGCTCCCCGCGGGCGCTGGCGCTAAACGCCGAAATCGAGTTCCAGAGGAATCGCGAGCGTTATGAATTCCTGCGCTGGGGTCAGCAAGCGTTTCGCAACTTCCGTGTCGTGCCGCCCGCCACCGGCATTGTTCACCAGGTGAACCTCGAGTACCTGGCCAAGGTGGTGGTGTTGCGCGAAGCGACTGGGCAATGGGAAGTGTTTCCGGACACGCTGGTGGGCACCGACTCCCACACCACCATGATTAACGGTCTCGGCGTACTGGGGTGGGGCGTGGGTGGTATCGAAGCAGAAGCGGCCATGCTGGGCCAACCGTACTACATGCTGGCGCCGCAAGTGGTGGGCTTCAAGCTGCATGGCCGCTTGAAAGAGGGTGTGAACGCGACGGACCTCGTCCTGACCGTTACCGAAATGCTTCGCAAGAAAGGAGTGGTAGAGAAGTTTGTGGAGTTCTACGGGCCCGGGCTTTCGCAGATGACGTTGCCCGACCGCGCCACCATCGCGAATATGGCCCCCGAATACGGCGCCACCGTGGGCTTTTTCCCGGTCGATGACGAAACGCTGCGCTACCTGCGCTCCACCGGCCGCGCCGAGGAGGAAGTCGACCGAGTGGAGCGGTATTCGAAGGAGCAAGGATTGTTCCGCACGGACGCCACGCCTGACCCAGTGTTCAGCGACACCCTCGAGCTCGACCTCGGCTCCGTCGAGACCACGCTGGCAGGTCCCAAGCGGCCGCAGGACCGGGTGCCGCTTTCGCGCCTCAAGGAGTCTTTCCGCAATTCGCTGACTGCGCCCGCTCAGCAGCGTGGATACGGGCTCGGCGCTCAAGACTTGGATCGGACGGCGACGGTGCAGTCCAATGGCACACGCGAAAGTCTGCATCACGGCGCAGTGGTGATTGCCGCCATCACGAGTTGTACCAATACTTCGAACCCGTCGGTGATGCTCGGCGCGGGACTCTTGGCGCAGAAGGCGGTCACGCGAGGACTCAAGGTTCCTTCTTACGTGAAGACCAGCCTCGCTCCGGGCTCGAAGGTGGTCACGGAATATCTGCGTGAAGCCGGGGTGCTGCCCGCGCTCGAAGAACTGGGTTTTGATCTCGTCGGCTATGGCTGCACCACCTGCATCGGCAATAGCGGTCCGCTGCCCGAGCCTGTAGCGAAGGCGGTGACCGAGAGCCCGGTGGTGACGGCGGCGGTGCTTTCCGGAAACCGCAACTTTGAAGGCCGCGTTCATCCGCAAGTGAAGGCAAACTACCTGGCGTCGCCTCCGCTCGTGGTGGCCTTCGGTCTCGCGGGAACCGTTGACATCGACCTCGATCGCGAGCCGCTGGGCACAGACCGCGACGGCCACCCTGTCTACTTGCGTGAGATCTGGCCTACTCAGACTGAAGTGGGCGAAGCCATGAGCCGTGCCGTGAAGCCGGAGATGTTCCGCCGCAGTTACGCCAACGTTTGGGACGGCAACCCGACCTGGAACGCCATTCCGGTGAGCGGCGGCGATCTTTATGACTTCAAGCCTGACTCGACTTACATTCAGGAGCCACCCTTCTTCGAGAGCCTGACATCAGAGCCTACAAAGATAGCCTGCATTCGTGGAGCGCGCGTGCTCGCGCTGCTGGGTGATTCGGTGACCACGGATCACATATCGCCCGCCGGAGACATTGCGCTGAATAGTCCGGCCGGAGAGTACCTGCGGGAGCATGGTGTGGAGAAGCGAGACTTCAACTCGTACGGATCGCGCCGCGGCAATGACCGCGTGATGGTGCGAGGCACGTTTGCCAACATCCGCCTGAAAAACCTTCTGGCGTCGGGCACCGAAGGCGGTGTCACAGTGCACCTTCCCGAAGGCGAGCCGATGACCATTTACGACGCCGCCGAACGCTATAAGTCTGAGGGCGTGCCGCTGATCGTGATCGCGGGCAAGGAATACGGGGCGGGCTCATCGCGCGACTGGGCGGCCAAAGGCACGCTACTGCTGGGCGTGAGAGCGGTGATCGCCGAAACTTTCGAGCGCATTCATCGCAGCAATCTGGTGGGCATGGGCGTGCTGCCTCTCGAGTTCAAGCTGGGCGAAAGCGCAGGCAGCCTGGGCCTCACCGGTCGCGAGACTTTTGACATCGAGGGCATCGGCGGCGACCTTCGGCCTCGGCAGGAGTTGAAGGTCATCGCAAGTGCGCCGGACGGCTCTCGCAAGCAATTCGGTGCGATGGCGCGGCTTGATTCGGTGGTCGACGTCGAGTACTACCGCAATGGAGGCATCCTGCAAACGGTGCTACGAAGCTTGGCGGCAGCGCACTGATACTCGCGGCGCGCCGACTTGTGATCGAATGGTCAACTCATCTCAGACGATCGAGAATCAGGCAAGTGATGTCATCGTGTTGAGGCGCGCGGCCGACGAAGGCATCGATCGAGACCATAAGGCGCTTGAGCGCATCGGCCGCGCGAGCGCCGCGTCCCGCTTGCAATTCCACGAGCAAACGCCCCTCGCCGAATTCGTCAGCCGCCTCGTTTTCCGCCTCAACGGCGCCGTCCGTAAAGATCACCAGGCGGTCGCCGGCCGCAAGGCTAGCCTCGCCCGATTGATAACGGATGTGTCGCGTGATTCCGAGCGGAAGACCGCCTTCGCTCAGGCGCTCCACACTGCCGAGCATACCCGAAACACCTGGTGAGCGAACCAGCATCGGTTGATTATGTCCCGCATTAACGTAAGTGAGCTTGTGAGTGGCGAGGTCAAGCTCAGCGAGAAAGGCGGTTATAAAGCGCCGGCCGGCCTGGCTGATCTCGCACACATAGGCGTTGAGATTCGCGGCAAGCTCAGGCAGCGGTGAAGGAGCCAAGGCGAGCGTGCGCAGGCTCGCTTGAAGAGTGGCCATGAGCAGCGCGGCCGGCACGCTCTTGCCGGCAACGTCGGCGACCACCAGTAACAACCGGCGTGAATCGGCGGCTGAGCTTTCCGATCCTTCGCCGGCTGCAGACGGACCGGGGCGCAGGAAGGCGTCGTAGTAATCGCCGGCCACCGTGTTCGCGGCGCGCGAGGCAAAGGCGATTTCGATGCCGGGAATTTGAGGCGGCGTTTCGGGCACCAGCCAACGCTGAATTTCCTTGGCAATCTCAAGATCGCGCTTCATGGTGACCCGGTCGGCAAGTTCCAGCGCCAACAACAGCAGCAGGGCGAGCGCTCCCAGGATGGCCTGGCCTCCTCCCAGGTTGATGACCGTCCTGTCCGACACTTGAACCTCGGTACCGAAAATACCGAGCACCACCAGCGCGAGCGCGATGATCAACAAGACCCGGCGCGCAGGCGACAGCTTCATCACCATAGCCCAGAACACTGCCCTGGTGATTCGCCAATACCGCTTCCAGTGGGGCTCGCCAGGAACGGGCTTCCACTCAACCTCCTTGGAATACCAGCCGTACCCGGCCCAGGCATCAGCCTTGAATTGCTCCCAAAGCTGGTGGACTTCCAGCCCGTCGCTCACGCGCCGCCAAAAGCCGCGCACCTGGGTCTCGACATTTGCGAAGGGTCCGCCACCGCCGGGACTGTAAGGATTATGGAATGATGACATGCGAGCACCGTCCAGTTTCATCCAGCCGCGAGCACGCGGTTGTAAACGCCTCGGAGTTCCTGTTGTACTTGATTGAGCTGCGCCTGCACAGAGTCGCCGGGTTCGTCGATTCTCACGAGATTCCAGAGACGAAGCAGATACTCCACACTGTCGGCCTGGCCGGGACGCTCCGGGAAGCTGCGCGATGGCCTCCCCGTGACAAGCCGCACGGCGTGGTCCGTGGCGCGCAGAAAGGCCGCACCCGACGTGAGCGTTTCTGCCTCGGCCGCCGGGAGCGCCCCAGCCGCGACCAAGGCCGCAACCTGACGGGGCATGTTGGCGCCGGCCGCGAGGCTCAGGCGGTGCCGAATGCGAAGGTACGACACCGCGAAGTCCACATCATAGTAGCCACCGGGCGCGGTCTTGGTGAGCGAGGCGCGAGAACGGGACTCCTTTTCAAGCCGGCGTCGCATCTCCTGCAGGGATTGAGCCAGGCAAGGGTCTTGAGTGAACCGATCGAAAAGCCGTTGCACCGCCCGTGCCGTCACGCGCTCGCCAAGCTCAGCGTTTCCCGCAACAGGACAAAGTTTCAGATAGGTGAGGGCCTCCCAAGGCTGGGTGGCAGTGCCGGCGTAGTCGAGAACGGCGTCCTCGGTAACGATCAGTTCGCCTTCCGAGCCGCGAGGCCGCAAGCGTGTATCCACGGCAAATACGGCGCCCTCCCGAGTGTAGGTGGCGAGGGTATCGATCATCTTCTCGGCCAAGTGGGTCCCTCGGAGCAAGTCTTCTGGCGAAGTCCGCGAGGCCGCGACAAAAATCAAGTCTGCGTCTGAGCCGAGATCAAACTCGCCAAGGCCAAGCCGGCCGAGGGCAAGGACGGCAAAGGGAGGATCGCGCTGGTCCATACCGGAGTGCACAGCAGTCAGTGGAACAGACTCGTCCCCGTCGGTTGGTGGGTGAGACGCGCCGGCTCCCTCCCCGGCATGGATGGCGCTGCTCGCTGAACCCCAAACCATTTCGCAAGCAATTGAGTATGCGGTGGCGGCGCAGCATGCGGCCAGATCAGACCAGCGGCCAAGCGAATCAAAAACGTCAGGCATCTGCACGCAATCGCGGGCGCCAAGGCTGAGCGTCGAAGAGCGAAAGTGTTGCCGCAGCCGCTCTGTCTTCTCTCGAATGTGGAGGTCGTGGTCGTTCACCCACGCCCAGGGGGTAGGAGGCCGCAAGTCCGGCTGCAGGCGCCTTGAGGATTCCGCAACGCCACCAGCCGCTTCGCCGGCGGTTTCCCCCGAAATGTCGAGGCTCAGGTCCATTTGGCTCGTAGAAACCTGGGAGGGCGTCGTGGGGTCGAGCGCCGCCAAGTCTTGGGGGTGGCGGACGAGAAAGTCCGATAGACACTCGCTGGCTCGCAAGACTTCGAGAGCCCGCTCCCATGCCGCCGGATGCTTGCTGGCCCATTCGAGCGTCTCAAACGCCGCTAGCACGGCCGCCAGAAACCGCGCTGCTCGCGGCCGGATCCTTGCGGGGAAGTTGGCCTCGCGCAGCCGACGGGCAAGGTCAGGAGCCTGGGAGTCTAGCAGGCGAAGCATTGAGGGGTAAGAGTGCCGTCCGGGATCGCTGCCAGCATTCGACGGCTTGAGCTCGAACGAGCCCGCGGATCTGGTGCCATCGCCGGGCTGGATCAGCCGGTGATAGATTTCGTCCACCCGGCTAAGGGTCTGGTGCAAGCGGGCCACGAGTGCCGCTCCCGGTGTCTGTCCGGCCTCTGCGTCTATCCCCACCCGGCGCGCCAACCGATCGAGCGCAGCAGGGTTTGACGGCAGGCGATGGCTCTGCTGGCCGCGATCGAGCTGAATGCGATGCTCGACCGTGCGCAAGAACTCGTATGCTGAAGTCAGGCGGGCAAAGTCACGATCCGAGAGCAGCGCCTTCTCATTCAGTTTGCGCAGCGCCAGAAGAGTACCACCCGATCGCACCCAAGACTCGCGGGCGCCAAACAGTCGCTGCAAACATTGGGCGAGAAACTCGATGTCGCGAATGCCGCCCGGCTGGCGCTTCACGTCGAGCGTCTCGCCGCGGCCTTCACGCAGACGGCGCGTGATGCGCTCGCGGCTGTTGAGGATGCTGGTGATGGCCGCCCCATGCCCGGGCGAGCTGTAAATATGCGATTCCACGCCGCGCAGGAAGGTGCGCGTCAGCCGGGCGTCGCCGGCGGAATGGCGCGCCTTGATGAGCATTTGCAACTCCCAGTCACGCGCCCGCCGCGCGTAGTAGTCAACCGCCGAACCGATGGACAGCGTCAAGTCGCCTTGATCCCCCTCGGGCCGCAACCGCAGGTCAACCCGAAATACCTGGCCCTCGGACGTCGCCTGCGTCAGCCGCCCTGTGATGGCCTGCGCCAGGCGAATGAAGTACTCTCGGTTGAAAACGACCGACTCCGGAGCACCGGTGCCGGATGTTTCGCCGTCTTTAGAATATAGGAATAGCAAATCGATGTCGGAGCTGTAATTCAGCTCTCCGCCGCCGAGTTTTCCAAGTGAAACAATGCTGAATCCACTGTGCACCACGCGTCCTTGCGCGTCGCGGTATTGCGGCTGGCCGTAGCGCTTGGCGAGCTCTTGATCGGCGTCAAGAAGCGCCTCAGTGAGGATCACGTCCGCGAGCCAGGAAAGCTCCAACGTGGTCTCGGCCAAAGTGGCAAGGCCCAGCACGTCCTTCAGGCCGATGCGCACATAGTTTCGCCGCTTGAAGCGCGCCAGTAGTTCCGCGGGCTCGAGGCCGGATTGCGTAGTGGCGAAGCGCGCGTAGTCTTCAAGCAAGGATTCGCGTGATCTCAGGCGCGTGAAGTTTCGATCGCGGGCGAATTGAGTGGCAAGGCCCGGCTCAGCGAGAAAGGCCTCAGCCAGCAGGCCACCAAACCCGAACGCTGCTACGAGGTAAGTGAGCGCGGCCGGCCCGCGACCCAGATCGCGCAGCACTGCCGGTGAGGCGGCTTGAGCGTAGCGCTCCAGCAGATTCAGAGCACCGTCAGGATCAGGGGACTGCGCGAGCAGAGAGAAAAGAGACTTCGTGAGGGCCGCTGGCAATTGCTGTTCAAGCTTGAGCCAGTTTTGTTGAGCCTTGCGCGAATCGCGAAACGGTGCCTGGGTAAAGGCCGGGCGCATCCGGGCGCACCTGTCGCAGTCTGACGTTCCGAAGGAGGAGCGGGCTTGGGAGCCCGTGTGAAAACCGCGTGCTGTAGCGGCGGTCTCCGACCGCCGGCTGGTGTTTCTGCTTCACCGCATGGCCAAGATGGCCCTGCCACGTGGCGCAGACTTCAGCCTGTGTGAAAACCGCGTGCTGTAGCAGCGCTCTCCGGCCGCCGGCTGGTGTTTCTGCTTCACCGCATGGCCAATATGGCCATGCCACGTGGCGCAGACTTCAGCCCGTGTAGCAGCGGTCTCCGACCGCCGGCTAGTGTTTCTGGTTCACTGCATGGCCAAGATGGCCATGCCACTCGGCACGGGCTTCCAGCCTGTGCAGGCGCGGATTTCCAATCCGTGCTGTCGCGTGCGAGCTGCGCTTAAATATCGTAGTACAGCGCGAACTCGTACGGGTGTGGCCGGGCGTTGATGGCCTGGACCTCGTTCTTCATCTTGTAGTCAATCCAGGTTTCAATGAGCTCTTCGCTGAACACGTCCCCTTTGAGCAGAAACTCGTGGTCCTTTTCGAGCGCCCGGAGCGACTCCTCAAGCGAACCTGGCAGCGACGGCACCTTCTTGATCTCCTCGGGTCCGAGATCGTAAATGTCGCGGTCGAGCGGCTCACCGGGATCGAACTTGTTCTCCACGCCGTCGAGTCCCGCCATGAGCATGGCCGCGAACGCCAAGTAAGGATTGCACGACGGATCAGGCGGGCGGAACTCGAGACGCTTCGCCTTGGGGCTGGCCGAGTACATCGGGATGCGCACGGCCGCGCTCCGATTGCGGCGCGAGTACGCCAGGTTCACGGGCGCCTCGAATCCCGGCACCAGCCGCTTGTATGAATTGGTGGTTGGCGCGATGAGCGCTGCGAGTGCAGGCGCGTGCTTCAGCAGACCGCCAACGTACCATAGCGCCAAGTGACTCAACCCGGCGTACTGGTCACCCGCGAACAGGGGCTTTCCGTCTTTCCAGAGACTCTGGTGTGTGTGCATGCCGTTGCCATTGTCCTGATAAATGGGCTTGGGCATAAAGGTGACCGTCTTTCCGTACTGTTTTGCCACATTGCGGATGATGTATTTGTAGATCATCATCCAGTCCGCCGAAGTCACCAGCGGATTAAACTTCTGGTCAATCTCGCATTGGCCGCCGGTAGCCACCTCGTGGTGATGGCACTCGATCTCCATACCGGCGCGTTCCATCGTCAGCACCATCTCAGAGCGCAGGTCCTGGTACTGATCCGTGGGAGGCACCGGGAAGTAGCCTTCCTTGTAACGCGGGCGGTAGCCCAGGTTGTCTTTCTCACGCCCGGAGTTCCAGCGGCCTTCCTCGGCGTCGATAAAGTAAAATCCGTGCTGCTGTGCTTGATCAAAACGAATGTTGTCAAAGATGAAGAACTCGGATTCAGCACCGAAATAAGCAGTATCCGCGACGCCGGTGTAGAGGAGATACTGCACCGCCTTCTTGGCGACATTGCGCGGATCCTTCAGATAGTGCTGCTTGGTGAGCGGATCAATGATGTCGCCGATCAACACCAGCGTGGGGGTGTCGGTGAAGGGATCCATCATGCACCAGTTCGGGTCCGGCACCAGCAACATGTCGCTTTCGTGAATGGCCGCCCAACCGCGGATGCTGGAACCGTCCATGCCAAAGCCATCCTCGAACGAACTCATATCAAGCTGGTGAATGGGAAAGGAGACGTGGTGCCACAGTCCCGGCAAATCAGTAAACCGAACATCGATCATCTTGGCGTTGTTCGCAGTTGCAAACTCCAGTACGGCTTTAGCGTCCATCGGACCTCCAGGATATGATTTTCAGGTGTGAGCAGCTCTGCTGACCGTCGTTGGCCTTACGGATTTCTACGATACCGTGCGGTTAAGGTCCTCGTCAAGGACACGATGCCTTACGTGCCTTACGTTGCCTTACGTGCCTGATGTGCCTGTGATAGTGGTACAGTTTGCAATGTCCGACCACCCCGGCCTTCGGCCACCCCTCCTCACCGAGGAGGGGAGTTGTCAGCCTCGATTCCTTAAGCCGGTATTCGCTGCTGGTCCTGACCTGTCGGACGCTCCCCCCTCGATGAGCTCGATGAGGAGGGGTGGCCGAAGGCCGGGGTGTCGGTCACAAATTCCAAACTGAATCACTTCCATGCCCGTTCCCCGATAAGCAATCCGGAAAGCCTGCTGCGTGTACGTCTTTTTATCAGGTAGGTCTTGGAGACACCAATCAAATCTCTTGATCTCGATGATCGCGCTCGAAGGGATGTGGGGGCGCATCGCCATGCGCCCCTGCGCGGGTGGCGGCTGGCTGCGCCGCTTGGCACACACGTCAGCCGAACCAAACTGATTTCATGTTAAGTCATGTGTTATCTTAAATATCGTGGCTATACAAAAATAAGTTGCATGTTATCAATAACATCGTGGGTTAGCTAAACGATTTACTGATTCTAAAGGACATTCTGGCTTTGGTCGTGCGTTTCAAAAATTTTTTAGACCGCCGGTCCGACTCACGCCAAGCTTCTACTGTCTGGATTTCCGCTTCCCTGAACAACTCCACCAGCTCAACGTAAGCCGGGTGGCTCTTTTGGGCGCGAGTCAAGCAGGATTCTCCCATGCGAAGAATTGCGCCCGGCGATGCATACGCCAAGGCCTCAGCGACGCCCCTAAACTCGGGTGACCGGTTGCCGTATCGTAGGCCGTTCATCCTCGACCGATCCTTCCCCGTGGCAGTGCGCGGCCCCGTGGACTTCTTCGCGTTGCGCCGGTTGGCTTCGAGGCGCGCTTCGGTCATGGTTGGTGACTTTCGCAGTGGCATGCGTCCGCTAACCCGACCCCGGCAAACACCCCTGGCGCACGAACACGAGATGTGATGAGCGCTACTGCCGGATAACTGTACGGTACACAACATGAATAATTAAGTCAATAACAAACCGCCGCGTGTGGCGGGGAACAAGTGGATTATTTACTCGGTTGCTTCAGCCGAGAGGACCACCCACTTATTTAATTACCCTTCATAGCCCCTGGCAACTCGCACCTCATTGGACGCGGTATCGGCGCGTTGTTTCACACAAGGGCTGTTC
>DATJYK010000356.1:0-3245 GCA_035578005.1 Terriglobia bacterium | reverse complement strand
CCCGCAAAATTCATGAAGATAACGACGCGGAAGTGCTCTTCTGCTACAAACATGTTGTCTAGTCAGTGTTTGAGCAGCGAAGAAAGGCTTCCGCGTGTCCGACGATAGCACAACACAGCGTTTGTTGTTTCCCGAGAGTTTTGCCAAGCCCACCGTGTTGCAGTTCGATCAGCAGCAGGGCAGTTCCGATGGTGGAGCCATCCTGCTCAAGGCGGCAGACCGCCGCTATGGGTTGCTCGAAGCCCTGGCGGGATGTCTACGTGACCAGCGGCAGGCCGGCAAGGTCGATCATTCCCTGCGCGAGTTGCTGGCGCAGCGCGTGTTTTCGATCGCCTGCGGCTATCCCGACGCCAACGACTCGGCGCGCCTGGCGGCTGATCCCATACACAAGATGTTGCTCGACCGCGACCCGGTCGCGGGCGGCACTCTGGCTTCGCAGCCCACGCTGTCGCGCTTTGAGAACGCCATCGGACGCAAGCAACTCTATCGCCTGAGCGAAACCCTGGCCGACAGCGTAATCGAGCGCCATGCCCGGCGGTTGCGCGGACGTGCCAACCGCGTCACCCTCGATCTGGACCCGACCGACGACCCCACCCACGGGGCGCAGCAGTTGTCGTTCTTCAACGGTCACTACGACACCTGGTGTTATTTGCCGGTGATGGGTTTCGTCAGCTTCAACGACGAGGCGGAACAGTATCTGTGCGCCGCCGTGTTACGTCCGGGCAACGCGACGGCAGCGGTGGGTGCCGTGGGGATTCTGCGCCGCTTGCTGACGATGGTCCGCTACTCGTTTCCCGGTGCGCGCATCCGGGTTCGCCTCGACGGCGGCTTCGCTCATCCCGCGCTGCTGGACTTTCTGGACGCCGAGCCCAACCTGGAATACGTGGTGGCGATGGCCAAAAACGCGGTGTTGAAGCGCAAGGCCAAGCCGGCCATGCGGCAGGCCCGCAAGCTCTCGCGCCAGAGCGAAAAGACCGAACACGTTTACGGCCAAGCCAACTACGCAGCCCAAACCTGGCCGCACCAGCGCCGCATCATCATCAAGGCTGAGGTCGTGCGGGCCGAGGGTAAGAAGCCGAAAGACAATCCGCGCTTCGTCATCACCAACATGCAGCAGAGTCCGCAATGGCTTTACCAACAGGTGTACTGCCAGCGCGGTGACATCGAGAATCGCATAAAAGAACTGCACGAGTTGCAGATCGGCCGCACCAGTTGCAGCGACTTCTGGGCTAACCAGTTTCGCGTGCTGCTGACCGCCGCCGCTTATGTCCTGATGCAGGAGTTGCGTCTGTGTGCCGCACACACCAGTTGTGCCCGGGCCCAGGTCTGGATGCTCCGTGAACGGTTGCTGAAGCTCGGTGCTCGCGTGCTGGTCTCAGTCCGCCGCGTGGTTGTGCACCTGCCCGCATCGTTCCCGTTTCTACCAGCCTTCCGGCAGGTGGCGCTGGCGCTCGGCGCTGCTCCCGGATGACGCTGCCGCATTCTGTTCCGAACATTGTTCCCGAAACTCGCACCAACCGTGCAGCAGGGAGAACCCCGCTCCAAAGCGCTCCACCGCGCCCATCCCGCATGCGTATCCAGCCCTTCGGCCCCTCGACGCAGACAACTTCACGCAGCTACAAGAGTCTTCACCGCATTCTCCCCACGCCAATAACCCCTCGCTCTGCCTTCACGAATAATGCAGGCTAGGGTTGTCGTTGTGATGGTCGATGCACCCGCGCAGGCAAAGAACGTGCTCGTGCCATCCGCTCCAGGGCTTCGGTCTGTTCCGGGCTCAGCGTAACTGCGGCGGCGATGCGCATACCCTCTCGTCCTCCATAGTATTGGACGCGCATCGAAGATACTCGTTACTACTTACGACGCACTTCACTAGTATTACGTCGTTAAGTAGTGAATTAGGGTGCTCGTGCTGGCGCGCCGCAGTAGCAGCACAAGCCAGTCCAAGTACAGAGCAGCCGTTGGATCTCATGACGCGTCCTCGGCAGGGTCCAGCCAGAAGTTTTTTTTGTTGCGCAAGGTTTCCAGGGTGAGAAAGCTGTGGGCGAGCATGACCAGAGTGACATGGTGATGCCAGCCGGTCCAACTTCGTCCCTCATAGTGATCCAGTCCGAGTTCTTCCTTCAGTTGCTGATAGTCCTGCTCGATTTTCCAGCGCGACTTGGCGACCTGCACCAAACGGCGAAGCGAGTAGTCCCCTGGCAGATCGCAGAAAAAATACTTGCTCGGCTCCCGCAACTGCTCCGGCCACTCCACCAACAGCCAGACCTCTTTGCCGGGCGCACGCCCTTCATGAAATCCGTGCGAGGGCTGCACGCGACCCGCCCAGAAGCGCGATTCTAGCCAGCCCTTGCTGCCCTCTCGCCAGCGAATTTTCTTCCAGCCTCGCGCTTGCCGGGCTCCTTCTTTCACCGAGACTGGCCGCTGCTTGGCATCGTGCAGTGCCGTCGGAGGACGCCCCATGCGCTGCGGTTTCAGCTTGCGCGGCCGGGGAGGTTCCAACCAAATCCCGGTGTTGGACGGTACCCCCAGCGCATAACCCAGTTGGCGCTTTTCCAACTCTTCGCGAAATGCCGTGATCTCCCCATAGCCGGCGTCGGCCGCAACAATCCGTTCGGCCAAGCCCCAGTCCCGGGCTTGGTCAATCATCTCTAATGCCAGTTCCCACTTCTTGCGAAACTTCACCGCCGCTGGGATGCCAGCGGCGGCGCGTCGCTCCGCATCGGCCGTCCAACTCTCCGGCAAATACAGCCGCCAGCTTAAAACCGCGGCCGCCTCCCGACACACCTCATGCAAGCTCACCGCTACCTGACAGTTCGCGGTCTTGCCCAGGGTTCCGGAGTACTGGCGTTCGACTCCCACCGAATGCTCTCCTTGCTTGGGAAAGCCCGTGTCATCGATCACCCAGACCGCATCCGGTTCCAGTTCCCGCACCATGCGCCGCGCCAGGCGCTCCCAGACGGGCTGCCATTGCCAAGGACTCTGGCCGACAAACTGCTGCATTGCCTGCTCATTGCCGTCGGGCAAACGCTGGGCCATTGGCTCGATCGACTTCCGCTCGCCATCCAACAACAGGCCGCGCACGTAGACCGACCCCCAGTGCCGTCGTTCGCTTCGTCCCACGGGTTCCAAAAGATCGCGCAAAAACTGCTCCAGGCGCTTTCGACATCGATCCAGTTGGGCCTCAGTCATGCCCCAATCTTAGCGCTAATCTTTCAATAATTCAATACTTAACGTAGTAATACTAA
>DATJYK010000355.1:0-7761 GCA_035578005.1 Terriglobia bacterium | reverse complement strand
CCACGTAATTCGCAGGTTCTGGTCGGGGTCGTGAATCATTCGGTCCGCCGCCATCAACTCCAGGGCCGGAACGAATTGGCTTCGCGTGCTCGCGCTGACGTACCGGTGCAGTGCGGTGGTGGTGTGCGCCAGAATGCTCTGGGTGAGCGATTGATCGCTTTCGGCGGGCAGCTGACGCTGGGCGAGCGTAATATACGCGCGCGGCGCAAGATCGGCCTGGCGCACGGAATCCCAAAACGATCCCCACAACAGAGTGCGCAGGAAAAGGTCGTGCACGCCGCCGAGCCCGTCCATGACGCTCGAGCGGCTGGCGGGATCAAGCAGGAAACGGCCATAGGCAAAGTCCTGATCATTGGCGAAAACGAAACTCGGGCAGGATTTGCCCGTGGCTTCGGGCACCGGCATCGTTGGTTGATCCAGCTCCACGCGCATTTGGACGGAGCGGCCGATCGGCTCATCGAGCAGGACCTGGGTGGCGATGGGCCAGACGGCGCCGGTGCCCAGCACGTCGTGCTGAGACAGTGATAATCGCCTCAAACGGTTGCCGTCGCAAGACCACGCCACGTCCACTTGTGGCATGCCTCGATGCCGGATCCACATTTCCGCCCAACGGGTGAGATTTCGGCCTGAGACCCGCTCAAGAGCATGCACTAAGTCGCTCCATTCGGCGTTCGAATAGGCGTGGTCTTTGAGATAGAGCCGCAGGCCGTCGCGGAACTTCTCCGGGCCCAGCACGAAGGCAAGCTGCTTAAGAACCGCCGGCGCCTTGGAGTAAACGATGGCGCCGTAAGCGGACTTCGCGTCCTTTAGATTGGGGATGTCTTGATAAATGGGCGTGGTGCCCTGGGTGGAATCGATCTCGTAGGCCGCCGGCTTGATCGACTCATAAAATCGCTTCCACACGTTTTCATCGGGCTTCAGGGATGCGAGCGTCTGGTACGCCATGTACTGCGCAAACCCTTCCTTCAGCCACAGGTCGTCGAACCAGCGCATAGTGACCAGGTCGCCGAACCACTGGTGGGTTAACTCGTGCAGAAATGTGAAGCTCCACATTTCTGCATTTGTACTAAACCGCTGCGCGGTAGCTGCAACCTCACGTCCTACGTGAAGCGAACCGGACTGCCTTAACCCGCGGCCTCACCTCATCGTGGTTCCCCCGAAAGCGCATTTGCGAAAACATGGAAACGCTGCTTGCAGCGCATTCCATTTCGCAAAGGAGCTTTCGATGACCCCTCTTCGTCAACGCATGGTCGAAGACATGCAGGTGCGCAACCTGTCTCCACATACCCAAAAGTGCTACGTGCAGCAGGTCTCGCGGTTCGCACGCCACTTCAAGAAATCACCCGAAACGCTGGGCCCGGAGGAGATTCGTTCCTACCAGGTCTATTTGACCAATGAGAAAAGGCTAGCCCCCGGATCCATTCTCATCGCGGTGGCCGCCTTGCGGTTCCTTTATAAGGTCACCTTGCACAGAGACTGGACCTTGGAAGACGTTATCCCCACGCCCAAGAAGCCCCAGAAGCTGCCTGTCGTGCTCAGCCCCGAAGAGGTCCGTCACTTTCTCAGCTGTGTGGCCAGCCCTAAGCACCGGACGATCCTGACGACTTGTTACGCCGCCGGCTTGCGCATCTCCGAGGCCGTCCGCCTAAAGCCTACCGAGATTGACAGCCAGCGCATGGTCATCCGCGTCGAGCAGGGCAAGGGGCAAAAGGATCGCTATGTCATGCTCTCCCCCAGGCTGCTGGAAATCCTGCGCAACTGGTGGCGACTGGAAAAGCCCAAGCCTTGGCTATTCCCGAGTAACATCCCGGGCCGGCACATCACCCGCTTCGCGGTGGAGGATGCGTGCCAGGAAGCACGGCGGGTCTCCGGTATCTCCAAACCCGTCAGCCCGCACTCGATGAGGCACGCGTTCGCCGTCCATCTGTTAGAGCATGGAATCGATGTACGTCGCATCCAGTTGCTCCTCGGCCACCGCAGCTTGGCCACGACGGCCCGCTACCTGAAGATCGCTACCAGCCAAGTCTGTTCCACAACCAGTCCCTTTGACTTGCTCCCGCAGCCGGTGGCCGCTGAACCCGAGCCCGCTCCGCCTCAGTACTTCTGAGCCGGTGGGCTCGTGGAGCGCCCGAAACTCGAAGTGGGGGATATCTTCCGCCGCTATGGCGCGGCCTACCGGCAGCAACACGCGGGCTCCCTCTCACGCGGACAGCGGCGCGTGATGAGCGCCATCGAACTCTGCCGTACTGCCGCTCTGGGAGGCCACTTGGAGCAGTGTGACTCCTGCGGCCACCAGCGCCCTGTCTATAACAGCTGCCGCGATCGTCACTGCCCAAAATGCCAGTCCCTGGCTCGTGCCCGGTGGCTCGAAGACCGCCAAGCCGAGCTGCTGCCGGTCGAGTACTTCCACGTTGTCTTCACGGTGCCGCAAGAGATTGCCGCCATCGCCTATCAGAACAAGGAGGTGGTTTACGGCATTCTCTTCCATGCTGCGGCTGAGACCCTACGTACCATTGCCGCTGACCCCCAACACCTGGGAGCCGAGATCGGCTTCCTGGCCATCCTTCACACTTGGGGGCAAAACCTGCTCTTTCATCCCCATCTGCATTGCGTGGTGCCGGGCGGCGGCATCAGTGTGGATGATAAGCGTTGGATCGCCTGCCGTCCGGGCTTTTTCCTTCCCGTGCGTGTGCTCTCGCGGATGTTCCGGCGCTTGTTTCTCGAACACCTGCAGGCCGCCTTTGACGCCGGCAAGCTACAGTTCTTCTCTTCGCTGCAGCCGCTCCGCGACCCAAAAGCTTTCGCCGCCTACCTCGCTCCACTTCGCCAGACCGAGTGGGTGGTTTACGCTAAGCCGCCCTTTGGCGGTCCCGAACAGGTCCTCAACTACTTGGGCCGCTACACCCATCGCGTGGCCATTTCCAACAACCGCCTTCTCGACACCGACAACGGCAAGGTCTGCTTCCGCTGGAAAGATTACCGCGACCACAACCAGCAAAAAATGATGACGCTGGAAGCCGACGAATTCATTCGCCGCTTCCTGCTCCATGTCCTGCCGGACCGGTTCCAGCGCATCCGCCACTACGGTTTTCTCGGCCACCGCTACCGCCAGGCCAAGCTTGCCCTCTGTCGCCAGTTGCTGGGCGTAGCCTTAACTTCAACTGATCCTGTCCCCCGGTCAGACAAACTCGACTACCGCAAGCTCTACGAACAACTGACCGGGAAATCTCTGCGTGAATGTCTAGTCTGCCATCGTGGGCAGATGGTCACGATCGCTGTCCTCTCGGCTTCGGATCGAGCGCCGCCCTTCGCCACTTGATGAAATGGCTGGCTTCCAATCCGCTCCGACCTCCCTCAGCTTGCTCTCCCCAAGCCAACGGGGAGGCCACGTCTCTTGGAAAAAAACAACGGCAACCTTTTAGACACCAAGCAAAATTGCGGTGTTTACACCACTTCTTCCTGCCGAGGACGACGCCACCGTTGAGCCAGACTTGCCGTGAGCCGTTCTCCCGCTCCCATCCCCGTTCCTGTCCGAAGCTCTCCCGCGTCTCAGCACCGGTTCAATCCCCATAGCGCCCCCGTTAGGCCCGCGGTTTAGCACATGCGATTTTTAGCTCACCGGGCGCTCCAACCTCACTGAATCCTCTCAACGTCTGAGTCGTGCGCCCGCTGAGCTAAAAATCCTCTGCCTAATGTGAAGCTGCCAGAAATGTGGAGTCGGCACGCCCAGGTCTCGTAGATCGTGATTTCCCAAGGTTTGGACTTCACATTTGTATGTAGGATCGGAACGGACCACCATCCGGTGGCCTAATCCACTTTTGGGAGGTTCCGATGCTACGTTCACTACTTCCCCGGGCTTGCCACAAGTTTTTGTCACTACCGGTGCTCGGGTCGATCGCCGATGGCTTTGACGATTGGCTTGTCGCCAATGGCTATGCCCTGCTTTCGCGTCAAGGTACGATCCGCATGCTGCGGTATGTGGATGCCGATCTTCGGCACCGTCAGGTTAAAGATGTCGGCCATCTGACCCACGCGGTTCTCCACGATTGCTGGCGAACTCTCCGCAAGCCCTACCCCACTTGGGCCGGAATAGTTCGCACACTGGAACGATATTTGGCCACGAATGGTCTGCTTGCTGAACGCAGACAAACAACGGCAACGTCCCCAGCGTCGATCCTGATTGAACAATACGTGAACCACATACGTGAAGTGCGTGGATTGAGTTTAAGTACCGTTTCGCATCACCGCTATACGGCGCAATGCTTTCTCCAGCACCTGGATGAAATGGGCATCGCACTAAAGCAAACCCGGGCCTGTCATCTCGAATCCTACATTACCAAAACTGGTCAACGCTTAAGCCGACCGTCCCTCCAGCATGACATCAGTGCGTTGCGAGGATTCCTTCGGTTCCTTGCCATCGATGGCAGGGTTCCCGCCGGCCTGGGTCGTGAGATCGATACACCCCGCGTCTATGGTCTTGAGCAGTTACCACGCGCCCTCCCATGGGAGACGGTCCGCGCCCTTCTGCGCTCCATCGACAAAACCTCAGCCAAGGGACTGCGCGACTACGCGATGCTCCTGTTGATTGCAACATACGGACTGCGGGCTAGCGAGGTGGCAGCCATTACCCTCGACGACGTCCGGTGGAGGGAGGGCCGTCTACGAATCCACCAACCCAAGAACTCTTCCTCCTTGGAGCTGCCACTAACCAACGAAGTGTCGTCCGCACTGGTGAAGCATCTGCGGCGGTCTCCACCACCCTCACCGCATCGCAGGATTTTTCTGAGAATGCGTGCCCCCATCTGCGGTTTCAACCCTATGGCGATCGCGAACGCATTTCGCTCACTGATTCAGAAAAGCGGTCTCAGCCTTCCGTTCCAAAGTCCACACTGTCTGCGCCACTCATTTGCGGTTCACCTTCTAAAGAACGGAACCCCCCTCAAGACCATCGGCGACATACTCGGGCATCGGGCGGCGGTGAGCACGTCGACGTATCTACGACTTGCGACTGAGGATTTACGCGAAGTTCCTCTTGCAGTTCCGGAGAGCGGGCGTCCGGGAAAGGAGGAGCAACGATGTGTGAAATAGCCGCTGTATTCTCATCTCGGTTGGCTCCCGTCTTTGCCCGGTACGTTGGTTTGAAGCGTGCCCTCGGCCGACAGTTCAACAACCCGACTCGCACTCTCCAATCGCTGGACCAATTCCTCCGGGATCAAGCCAACACGTATTCAGACCTGGGCACTGCCGCGTTCCAGGCTTGGTGCCAGACCTATGAAAATGTCTCTTTTGGTGTGCGGCGTGTGCGAATGATGGCGGTTTACAACTTCTGTCTTTACCGCCGCCGGACCGAGCCTGGCTGTTTTGTTCCCAATCCTGCCTTCTTCCCGCAACGTAATCAGAGACTCCATCCGTACATCTTCTCCGAAGACGAAGTGGCGAGGCTGTTACGCGCCTGCTCAGGTTTGAGGCGAGTACCGTGCTCACCACTTCGGCCTGAGGTGATTCGGCTCGCAGTCGTGCTTTTGTTCACGACCGGAATTCGGCGTGGGGAGTTACTGCGCCTGACGGTAGGTGACTACGACCCGCGGCATGCGACCTTGCTGATTCGCGAGTCGAAGTTCCACAAAACACGCCTCCTCCCTGTCAGCGCTGATATTGCCGACGAGATAGATCGCTACTTGCAAGCCCGGACCCGGAGGAAACTTCCCGTCTTTTCAGACACGCCTCTCATCTGGAACGCCAGGAACGCTGGACGGGCTTACACCGGCGTGAACCTCAGAAGTTGCCTGAGGCCCTTGCTCCAACAATGCTCCATCTTCACCGCTAAGGGGCGAACACCACGAATTCATGATGCTCGTCACAGCTTTGCCGTCAATGCTCTGCTGCGTTGGTACCATGAGGGCGCCGAGGTTGAGTCCAAACTCCCCTTGTTGGCTACCTATATGGGGCACGCTTCCGTGGCGTCCACCCACTACTACTTGCACTGGATTGAACCGCTTCGTACAGCGGCCAGCGAGAAGTTCGCCGGCCACTACGGCAACCTAGTGGAGCCGGTGGCGGGCCGGAAAGGAGGGCAGCGATGAAGATGCAGCTCCCCAACCTGCTTGGCGCCGTACTGCGCGATTATTTCACTGACCACTTGCCGCGTCTTCGCGGAATGAGCCCGCATACCATCCACAGTTACCGCGACTGTATAGCGCTACTTCTGCGCTTCTTGGCCACGCGCCGGAGCCGCCCAGTGGCAGAACTCGATTTGACAGACGTGGATCCACCAGGAATCCTCGCCTTTCTCTCTCATCTCGAGAAGGAACGCAAGAACGGCGCGGCGACACGAAACGTCCGGCTTTCTGCTATTCATGCCCTGTTTCGTTTTGTGGCCTCGCGAAATCCAGAGCACCTGGAATTGACTCAGCGGGTTCTCGGCATCCCGTTCAAACGCACACCGCAACGTGTCGTCGACTACTTGGAATATGAAGAGATCGACGCAATTCTGAAAGCAATCCACCAGACGACCTCGCGAGGAAGGCGTAACTATGCTCTTCTGGCCACTATGTTCAATACGGGAGCCCGTGTGCAGGAGATCGCTGACCTGCGGGCCTGCGACCTCCAACTGACCAAACCGTTTCAGGTGAGATTGTTCGGGAAAGGGCGGAAGGAACGTTACTGTCCGTTGTGGCCTCAGACCGCCGCGGTGTTGCGAGCTTTCTCGAAGGAACGGAGTTTGGACTTGCGCTCAGAAACACACGTGTTTCTGAATCACCGAGACCAGCCACTGACCCGGTTCGGAATCCGCTTCATCCTCGCTCGATGCTTCATTCATGCTTCCCAGGAGGTTCCCAATCTCCGCAAGAAACGATTGCACCCTCACAGCGTTCGCCACAGCACAGCCGTTGCGCTTCTGAAATCGGGGGTCGATCTGTCGACGATCAGTCATTACCTGGGGCACGCCAGCCCGACCACGACGAATCGATATGCGAAAGTGGATCTGGAAATGAAACGGCGGGCCATCGGCCAAGTCAAACCTGTTCCACACCAGTCGCGCACACCGTGGAGCAAGGATCCTGCGATCCTCCATTGGCTGGAGTCGCTATAGGGCCTAAGAAATGTGGAGTTGGCAGCCGAGCGGGAAGCGCAGAAAACTGCGATTTGCAGAGCATGCCACGCCGACTCCACATTTCTGGCAGCTTCACATTAGTGCAGCACCAGGATGTCGCGGTTCAGCCGATCTGTGTGTGTGGGCGCGGTGCGAAAGAGCACGGATTGTTCGCGAAGAAAGGTGGCTCCCGCGTGCTCCATGCCGCCGTAAGCGAGCTCAGGGATCAACACCATGTCGTACTTCGGGAATGGAAACGGCCGCGCAAAATAATCGGAGAGGTAGGCGATGCCCTGGGCAGCGATCTGTCGGACTTCGGGGCCCTCGTCTTCCGCCTGCCTTAACCTCGACTGCCGCACGTAGAGTCCGGGCAGCCCCGCAGTTTCGTTCAGGTGTCGAAATGGCCCCGCCGCGAAGGCAAACAGGTAAGTGCTGATGGGAAGGGTTTCGCGGAACACCGTTCGGCGCAGCGCGGGGCCCGCAGCGGACTCTGATGCAGACGCGGTATTCGAAATAACGGTCCAACTTTCAGGTGCAATCAGTTCCAGCCTGAAGCGTCCCTTCAAATCCGGCTGATCGAAGCACGGAAACGCCATACTGGCGTCCATGGGGACGAACAGGGTGTAAAGGTATTCGGTGTTGTCGTCGTGGTCCTCATAGCGAGTGAT
>DATJYK010000354.1:0-1408 GCA_035578005.1 Terriglobia bacterium | reverse complement strand
AAGTCCTGGTTCCGATACATCAGCAGTGCTCTCATGCTTTGATGCGCTCCTTCAGCCGGTCATAGGTGACGTGATATTTCTGAGCGATGGCGAGCGCATAAGCCAGCCCGTCGGCCGGTCTTCTCCCCAATTTGTAGGTTCGAATCGCGGGATTTTGCGGGTCGACGGCGCTCACCATGCTCACCGTCTTCTCATTCAATGACGACAACTCGTCGAGGAAAGTGACCCACACGCCCAGCAAATCTAACCTGGAAATCTCGTCCATCACCTTCTTACTCAGATAGACAGCGTCCTTGAGAGTCGTCGAGGAAAACATCTCGTTCATCACGATGACGCTTTGCGGCGTTGCCTGCTCAAGGATCTGGCGGATTCGTACAAGATCGCTCTGCAGTTTGCCGCGCAGGCTTGTGATGTCCTCCTCCTGCTCGAAGTGGGTAAAGAGGTGGTCGAAAAGAAAGAGCCTCACTTCCGTGCCCGGAACCGGACAGCCGAGGGCGGCCAGATAATGCAGTTGGCCGATGGTGCGGGCGAATGTGGTCTTGCCGCCGTGGTTCGGGCCCGAAACCACGAAGACGCGTTCTGGTCCAGTCAGGAAAAAATCGTTAGGGACAACGGCGGCCGTTCCACCAGCGAGCTTTCCCGCCAGCGCAAGATCGAAGACTTCACGGCCGCTAATCTCCTTCGACGTTTTCGAGACTCGAGGAATGCAGAAAGTGAGTCCGCCGCCGCGGCACTTGTCGATATAAGCGAGGTAAGCGACGTAGAACTGGATCTCGCGATCGAACCGTGCGATTTTCCTGTTGAGGTAGCCGCGGTGCCCCTCGTAGAACGCGTCAAGCGCCCGAAACGTGTCCGGATAGAGCAGCGCTACCCGGTCCAGCACCTGCGCTTCGATGTGGTTCATACCCATCCACCTGCGGCTCTCCAAGGAATGGCTCCGAGCCGTACCGTGACGGAACTTTGCAAATGTTTCTTCAACGGCGGCGCTATAGTCGGGTTCGGAGTTGTACGGGCGAACCGTCACCGAGCCGTTCCTGAGGAGCAGGCAGTACCGGACGGCGGAGATATCCGACTTGAGCTTCTCCAGTTCCGCCACCATGTCGGCAAAGTCATCCGACATGAGGTATTCGCTGAGGTAATCGCGGAACGCACGAAGGCCTCGCGAATTCAGCTTGAATTCGCTCAGGCTCTCCAAGAGGCCATCAACAGCCTGGCAATAGGTTTCGACAGCGATCATAAATCGCCGCTCCCCGGAGTGCTTGTAGTCGCCGAGCTCCCTCGCCTCATCGAGACGCTCACGCATCGAATGCATTCGCTTTGAGAACAGCCTCACCGCCTCCATCACCGGCTTCTCTTCGAGATCCTTCATCACCTCTTGGCGATACAAGATCGCATCGAGGTCACTCAA
>DATJYK010000353.1:0-1370 GCA_035578005.1 Terriglobia bacterium | reverse complement strand
GGTGGTGTCTCTCAATTGGTGGAAAAGCTATAAGGCATCGCCGGTGGTTGAGCGATTTTACGATCAACCGATTATGCAGCCTCCGCTGATTTACTACTGGAACTGAGTTCCTGCCAACCGACCAGCCGACGCAGTTTGATCTGGCCGCTGCGCAACAGTCCGAACAGCAACAGCAAGACCGCTTCCTCGTTTGGCAATGAGGCCTGGGTCTTGGTGCGGCGACGAAACTCTTCGTTGATGCGCTCCAGCGCGTTGGTGGTGCGCAGCGCTTTCCATTGCGCGGCCGGAAAGGCCGTAAAGGTAAACAGCTGGTCGCCGGCTTCCTCTAAGCTCTGCTGCACCGCCTGGCAACGCAGCTTCCATTTGCGCGCAAACCCGCGCCGCGCCTGCTCGACCGCCTCCCGGCTCTCGGCGTAAATCATCCGCCGATAATCCTCCGCCAGTTCCTCGCGCAGATGGGCGGGTGCCTTGGCCAGCAGGTTCCAGAGTTTGTGATTGGTACAGCGCTGAATCGCGAGGCCCGGCCACTGCCGCTTAAGCGCCGCAGCCAGCCCTGGATTGCCGTCGATTATCGCCAGCGTTGGAGCGCCCAGCTTGCGCTCGACCAAGGAGTGTACCACCTCGAGCCACGCGCACTCGCTTTCCACTCCCGCCAGCCGCAGGTCAACAATCTCCCGCCGTCCATCAGCGCACACTGCCAGCGTCACCAGCACCGGTACCCGCACTCGCTTCCTCCCGATTCGCATCCGCGGATACCAGCCATCCAAAAACAGGTAGCGAACCTTGAGTTCGCCGAGATCCCGCTTCCCCCAGGCGGTGAAGTCTTCTTTGAGCCGTCCCACCAGACGCGAGACTGCGTCTTTCGACAGCGGGGTTCCGCGCAGCAGCGGAGCCAGCGCTCCGCGCAAGCGGCGGGTGTTGGTGCCGCTCAGATATACTCCCAAGATCGCCTCGTCCACTCGCTCGGTACGCCTTTGGTACCGTGGAATTACCTCGCTGCGCCATTCGTGCCGCCGGCCATCCTTCCCCTCAATGCGGGCCCGCGGCAGCGCGATGGTCGTCGCCCCCAGACTGGTACTCAGCGTTCGTTCCCGATGCCCGTGCCGATATCCGCTGCGCTGCTCACCGACTCGCGCCGAGCTCGCCGCGCCCAACGCGTCTTCGAGTTCTTGCTCGACGATGAGCTCGATGGTGCGCTGAACCCGTTCCCGCATCAGCTCTTCCAGCGAGCCTTTTCCCTGCTCTCCGCTCCTGCTATCCCTCTCCATGGCGTCATCCTCCGGCACCCGCCTGCAAGCGGGTGTGAGTTGTGGCTCAACTCGCCGGATCTTGACGCTTTTTCACTTTTCCACCAACTTCCCGACACCACC
>DATJYK010000352.1:0-3421 GCA_035578005.1 Terriglobia bacterium | reverse complement strand
TGCGTAGAATTAAATACATCCACGAATTGAAGGACTGGCCGCGCTTCCGGTGGAAGCCAGAGACGCTCGCGGTGCGTTTGGCCGAAGTCCGGCATCGCCAGGGACGCCTGATCGGGCACATGGAGGCGCTCGGCTTTCAATTCCGGGCCGAAGCCGTCCTGCAGACGCTGACGGAAGACGTGCTCAAGTCGAGCGAGATCGAAGGCGAGGTGCTCAACCGGGAGCAGGTGCGCTCCTCAATCGCGCGCCGCCTGGGCATAGACATCGGCGGCCTCACCGCGGCGGACCGCCGTGTGGAAGGCGTCGTTGAGATGATGCTGGACGCGACCCAGCGCTATGCCGACCCCCTGACGGAGGAGAGGCTCTTCGCCTGGCAGGCGGCGCTGTTTCCCTCCGCCCGCAGCGGCATGACGAAAATCACGGTGGGCGCCTGGCGCACGGACAAATCCGGTCCCATGCAAGTGGTTTCGGGGCCGATGGGACGCGAGCGCGTTCATTTTGAAGCGCCGGCGGCGGCGCGGCTTAAGCGGGAGATGAAGAAATTTCTGGACGCGTTCAACAAGGACGACGGGACCGATCCCGTCCTCAAAGCTGGCGTGGCGCATCTGTGGTTCGTCACCATTCATCCGTTTGACGACGGCAACGGGCGCATCGCGCGCGCCATCGCCGATATGATTCTGGCGCGTTCGGAACAAAGCGCCCAGCGCTTCTACAGCATGTCAGCGCAGATCCGGGAGGAGCGCAAAGCCTATTACGACATTCTGGAAGCCACGCAGAAGGGGGATCTTGAGATTACGCCCTGGCTTGAATGGTTTTTGGGTTGTCTGAACGGCGCGTTCGACCGGACTGAAACCACCCTGGCCGCGGTCCTGCGGAAGGCATGCTTTTGGGAAGCACGCGCAGGCATGGCATTCAATGACCGCCAGAGGAAGATCGTCAACCAACTGCTGAACGGCTTCGAAGGCAAGCTGACCTCTTCCAAATGGGCCAAGCTCGGCAAGTGCTCGCATGACACGGCGCTGCGCGACATCGAGGACCTCGCGCGAAAAGGGGTCTTGGCGAAGGGCGCCGCCGGGGGACGCAGTACCAGCTACTCGTTGGTCGAGGTGGGGTCGGAGCGTCGGGGTAACGAGCCACATGTTTCAAGCTAGGTGCTGCGGGCACTTATGTCAACGGGGCACGCTGCTCTGCTCTGCTCGGACAACCAATTTTATTGACAATTTGATACTCAACGCTAGAATAAAGGTGATCTGAGACTGAATGTCTTGGCACTGCCCTTGGAGGCGGGGTAGGTGCCTGTGAAGCGCAAGGAGATTCTCCATGCCTCCGATCAACAGCGTCGCTCTCACACCCCCAAAAGCAGTCGAAGAGTCGAAAATCAAAAGTCGAAAGTGTCTGCCAAGTCTGGGGATTCTCTTTTCGTCGACAGTCGGAGATCCGGCACCCCCCGGGGGGTGGGGTATACGCAAAAACGAACCCAAAGCTGTAACGCATTGACAATGATAAGCTTAGTGTATTATTTGAGGGTTATTCGTGACACGAGTTTTGAAAACGAACCCAAAACACGTAAGATTATGATTACAATATAGATAAGTGGCAAAAAACGGCGAAAACGGGGAGCAAAAACGAACCCAAGCGAACCCACGGTCGAGCGGCTGCGAATACAACAAGTCTTTGATAATCAACAAAACGTTTTGAGGCGTGAAAGACAAATTCAAAACGAACCCAAAAACGAACCCGAGAAGCGAGGAGTCTGGCAAAACTCAAATATTACGAAACGAAACCGTCAGGTTATTGAAAACAAAGGACCGCATTTTTGGAAGCCGTCAGGTTGCTGAAAACAAGTGGTTTATTTTCGTTAAGCCGTCAGGTTGTTGATAAATAAGACTGTTAGCTCTTCGAAGGAGTCAGAAGTCAGAAGCCAAGAAGCCAGAAGTAAGAAGTAAGAAGTAAGAAGTCAGAAGCCTGAAGTAAGAAGTTCAGAATGGCTGGGAACCGACGGGTTTGCTACTCGTGTGCACTTCTCCCACGCTCTCTTCTTGCTTCTTGCTTCTGGCCTCTGACTCCTCCTTCACAGCCCGGCGTTTTCGGCCACGAGGCGGGAGATGGCGGACCAATCGGCATCGCCCAAGCCGCGCCCAACGCCAGACAGGAGCTGGTCATGAACAAGGCTGGCGAGCGGCATGGGGACGGATGCGGCATCGGCGGCGGCCAGCACCAGCCGCACGTCTTTGAGGCCGAGGGTCATCTTGAAACCGGCGGGTTCAAATCGCCGCTCCACCATGAGGCGGCCGTAACCTTCGTACACGGGGGACTGAAAGAGGGTATTCAGGATCTCTAGGGCCTGCGCGGATTCAATGCCGTACTTGCGGGCCAGCGCGAAGGCCTCGCTGAGGGCTTCCAGCACGGAGGCGATAAGAAAGTTGCCCGAAAGTTTCAGGGCGTTGGCGCGAGACGCATCCTCACCGAGCACGAACAGCTTGCGCCCGATGGCCTCGAGTAGGGGACGGACGCGCTCCACGGCTTCCTGGGGGCCGGCGGCCACCACCACCAGTTGAGCGCTCTCGGCCGCGGGCGGCCTGCCAAACACAGGGGAGGCTACATAACTGTGCCTGCGCTGCCGGTGCTTTTCCGCGAGGTGCTGCGAGAGCTTCACGCTGATGGTGCTGAGCGAGAGGTGCAGGCCGCCATCGGGCAGGCTGCTCAAAATGCCGTTTTCGCCGAACACACATTCGGCTACGGCGTGGTCATCCGAAAGCATGGTGACCACCACGCCGGGCGCGCAAGCTTCAGCCAGGCTCTGGGCCACGCGGGCGTTCCAGGAGGTCAAGTCCTGGGCCCGGCTCCTGGTGCGGTTAAACACTACCAGGTCGTGCCCGGCCTTTAGCATATTGCGGGCGATCGGTTGCCCCATGTTGCCTAAGCCGATGAATCCTGCGTTCATCAGTCGCCTCCGGAGGTGCGCAGATTGGGTTCACACGCCATTCACTACTGATGATGGCCCGGCGCGCCTGTTGTGAGCAAGGGAAACGAAAGGATTGCCGATTTACGATTGCCCGATTGACTCGTGGACGGGGCGGCTATTCGCGAGTAGGACAATCGCTGGGTCAGGGGCTCGCAGTAGTGGGTAACGGGGCGGAGCGAGAACGAGAAAGAAGAGGCTGCCTCTGAAATCCAAGATAATGTGATTGGACCTGAGGCAACGTGCTGTAGCGGCGATCTCTGATCGCCGAAATGATGATTTCAAAAGTCGGCGGTCAGAGACCGCCGCTACAGCACGCGGTTTTCACACAGGGTCGAAAATGCGGCCGTCGTCGCCTCGTAGGGCCCGGGCTTGCCCCGGCCCTACGAACCCGCCCGACAAGGACGGCGATTTTCATGACCTTTCGCGGGCCAAGGGCCCCAAGGGACAGACTCTGAA
>DATJYK010000351.1:0-24580 GCA_035578005.1 Terriglobia bacterium | reverse complement strand
CCGAGACGGGAGAAGAAGTGAGGACCAGGGTAGCAAAGATGAAGAGCGAGGCAGAGTCCCGGCAAAATGATCAAGGCCATGAGAGACCCACAAGGCCTCTTCCGATCTACTGCTCGTCCGAAAGGTCATTTTTGCACCGCATAGTAGACTAGGGGGGCCGAGCCGAGTTCCCTGACTGGCTGGGGCGCTCCGCGGACACATTCTGGACCCACGCGCGGAGTGGCTTGCCGGGTTCGCCGGCGCTGAAGAGGCATTCGTTTCCCGTCGAGGATTGCTCAACCTGTGCTTCACAACCACGCTGGCAAGGCGCGCTTACAACTCCCGTAGCCGACTCACCCGGAGTGGAATTCTAGGGCGCGCCCGTCGTTGACACGATGTTGGACATACCCTATGCTTCTTGTTCGGAAGCCCCATTCCAAACATGATCGGAAAGCCGGTTTCGCACTACCGCATCGTGGAGAAGCTCGGCGGTGGCGGGATGGGCGTGGTCTACAAGGCCGAAGACACCAAGCTCAGCCGCCTGGTGGCCCTCAAGTTCCTGCCGGAAGGGGCTACGCCAGACGCTCAGGCCCTGGAGCGCTTTCAACGAGAAGCGCGCGCCTCCTCCTCCCTCAATCACCCCAACATCTGCACCATTTATGATGTCGACGAGTTCGAGGGCCGGCCCTTCATCGCCATGGAGTTGCTGGAGGGGCAAACTCTCAAGCATCGCATCAGCACCAAGCCCCTCAGGCTGGATGAGGTACTCGACCTCGCAATCCAGATGTCTGACGCCCTCGACGCGGCACACACCAGGGGGATTATTCACCGCGACATCAAGCCCGCGAACATCTTTGTCACCAACCGGAACCAGGCGAAGATCCTGGATTTCGGTCTGGCAAAATTGCAGGCATCAGGGATCAGCGGCCAGGGGGTAAGACAGGAGGCCGGCATCCCCGATTCGCAATCCCCGGCCCCTGATACCCCGACGGTTTCCATCGACTCCAGCCAACTGACTAGCCCGGGGACCGTCATGGGCACTGTAGCTTACATGTCGCCCGAGCAGGCGCGCGGCGAACCGCTGGACGCCCGCACAGACCTCTTCAGCTTCGGGGCTGTGCTTTACGAGCTGGCTACCGGGAGGATGGCCTTCTCCGGAAACACGTCAGCGGTGGTCTTCCATGCGATTCTGAGCCAGTCGCCAGATCCCGCTGTGAGCTTGAATCCTGAGCTTCCACCCAAACTGGAAGAGATCATCGGCAAGGCGCTGGAGAAGGACCGCGACCTGCGCTACCAGCACGCCTCCGACATTCGCACTGACCTGAAGCGCCTCAGGCGCGACACGGCCTCCGGCCACTCGGCCGCCGTTGGGCCCGCGCCCGCGCCGCCGCTAGAGATTCAGACCGTAGGGGCGCAGGGCCGTGCGCCCCTACAAGACAGCGGCTCAACCGATCGCGATCTTGCCGCGACGCTGGTGAAGCGGCACAAGAAGGGATTGTTTGCGGGCGTGGGCGCGGCGGTCATCGCCATTGCCGCGCTCGCCTATGTGTTTCGTCCTACGTTGCCTCCGCCCACGGTTTCCAGCTACACGCAGCTCACCAATGACGCCCTACCCAAGGTTTTGATCGGCACCGATGGCTCGCGGCTATATCTTTCCGACGGCAACGCTTTAGCTGCGCAGATGTCCGTGAACGGGGGAAGCGTAGCGCCGGTCGAGACGACTTTGCAGAGCACGGTGACATTCATTGAAGGCGTATCTCCGGACGGCTCCAAGCTCCTCGCTGAAGCTGCGAAAGGCCTAAGCGGCGATTCCGAGCCGCTTTGGGCCGTTCCGACGCTGGGCGGCTCGCCCGTTCGCCTCGGGGATATCGAGGGCAATGGCGGCGCATGGTCGCCGGACGGCCAAAAGCTAATTTACTCAAGTGGCAACGCGCTTTACATTTCGAACGCCGACGGCGCCGCGTCCCGCAAACTGGCCGATTTGCCGGGGTCTCTCGCGGTCGGCGCTGTTGACGGCACCTCGCCGGTGTGGTCACCTGACGGGCAACAAATTGCCCTGAACCTTTTTGATTCCAAGACGATCAGCCATCTTTGGGAGCTTTCCTCTAACGGCGAAGACGTTCATGAAATGTTCCCCGGCTGGCACCAGCAGGTGGGCGAATGCTGCGGCTCGTGGACGCCGGATGGCAAATATTTCGTCTTCGAGTCAGAAGGCCAGATCTGGGCCGCGCGCATGGCGGGCAGCATTTTCCAAAAGGTCAATCGCGAGCCCGTGCAGCTCACCGCCGGTACGGTTTCTTACAGCTATCCTGTGCCCGCCAAGAACGGCAAAGCGCTTTTTGCCGTCGCCGGTTTCGTGCGCGGTGAACTGGAGCGGTATGACGACAAAGCCGGAGCCTTCGTTCCTTTTCTCGGCGGCCTTTCCGCACAAGACGTTTCCTTTTCGAAAGACGGCCAATGGGTCGCCTACGTAACCTATCCTGACGGCATTCTATGGCGCAGCACCCTGGACGGCAGCGACAAGCTCCAACTCAGTTCGCCTCCGATCTACGCCATGCTGCCCCGCTGGTCGCCGGACGGAAGCGAAATCGTGTTTTACGACGTCGAGAAAGGCAAGCCTTCGCGTATTTATGTAGTCTCGGCCGCGGGCGGCGCGCCGCAACAGTTGATGCCCGATCAAAGCGGGAACCAAGCCGATCCGTCATGGTCGCCGGATGGCGGCAGGCTGGCGTTTGGCGGACTCGGGAGTGGCGGCGCGACGGCGATTCACATCCTGGACATGAAGACCCATCAGGTCACGACCCTGCCGGATTCTGATGGCCTATTTTCTCCCCGCTGGTCGCCCGACGGGCGATTTATCGTGGCCTTACCTTCGGATTCCAGCGGGCTCATGCTTTTCGATTTGAAAACACAGAAGTGGTCGGTGCTGGTCAAGGGTCTCGTCGGCTACATTTCGTGGTCGCGTGACGGGCGGTTTGTTTATTTCGATCGTTTTGGCGGAAACCGTAGTGTGGAGCGTGTGGGCATTCCGGGAGGAAAAGTCGAGCAGGTGGTAAGCCTGAAGGGTCTCCAAATGACAGGCGTGTATGGGGACTGGTTCGGCCTCACGCCAGACGACTCTCCGCTGGTGACCAAAGACGCCGGCACCGAGGAGATTGTCTCCATGAACTGGACTGCCCCGTGATGACCGCGTATGCCGCGCCGAGTCCTTCACGGATAGGCCCTCAATAACAGCGAAGTGCCACCGACACAACCACCTTGCGCGGCCTTACCCACGAACAAGCGCCAAGCGACGGTTAGCAACTTGTGGGATTGGGCCTGAGAAGTCCCCTTCGCGTTAAAACCGGTTAAGACCCCGCTCCTGCCCGGCACGCCGCCAACTTCGTGAACAATGCACGGTGGGGTCCTGGTCTATTTGAAACGTCTGAAATCAATATTGCACGGTTCGCTAATTGGATCGATTCTTACTTCTGATATAATGGCTTTCTCCGGTTGTCGCTTAGAGGCGAATCCTCGTGCTCCCAGCGGGGTTGCGGAGCCTCGAGGGCGGACGCGGTTGACCGTCTCGTCAGGAAAGGGGAGGACCAAGCCGGAAGGTAGCCGCAACACTTGACGATGCTTGGTTTTGCGCAACCGGCTTGAGCGCGCGCCCACTCAACCGCGGTAGTGCTTCATGGGCACCCCCTCTGGGGAGGCTGGCTGCAGTACACCTAAGCTGAGTTCAGAGGGCGTCGCCTGAAACGACGTCTGACGCCGCTCCCAGGCCTACCTTCACATGGTTCGACTATTCAACGTCTACTACCCGAAGCGAACCCTCGTCCTGGCGGCGTCTGAAGCGATGCTGGTGCTGCTGGCGTTGCTGGTTCCCATGACCGTGCAGTTCGTGGGCGACCTTGCCGAGATGCCGAGTTTCGGCGAGCGGTTCCTTAAGCTCTTACTCGCTGCAGCCGTCGTTATCCTCAGCGCCTACTATCTCGATCTCTATAGCCCGACAACACTTACGAATCCTCGGGAGGTCTGGACACGGGCCATGATGTCGCTGGGCGCTTCCTGCATCGTGCTGGCAGCCGTCTATGCGTTGATCCCCGCCACCAGACTCCCCCAGAACGTGATACTTCCCGGTATCGTTCTGACCAGCCTGGCTTTCGTCGGTTCCCGCCGCGCCTTCTCGAGACTTAACCGTTCAGCGCGCCTGGCCGAGCGCGCGATCCTGCTCGGAGCCGGACCCCTTCTCAAGCGGCTGGCTGATGAGGTGGCCTCGAGGCCGGAGCTGGGAATACGGTTAGTGGGTTACGTGGGACTCCCCCTCCCAAATGGTTACGAGGCGGCTGCCAATGTGCCCTTCTTAGGTGAGGCATCCAGTTTCGGAGAGATCATCCGCGAAAAACCTGTGGACCGCGTGATCGTCACCATGTCGGACCGGCGCGGCGCTCTGCCCGTCCACGACCTCCTTCAGCTCAAGACCCAGGGGACGCTGGTGGAGGATGGCGTACACTTCTACGAAACGATCTCGGGAAGGATGCCGGTGGACGCGGTACGCCCGGGCGCGATGCTGTTCTCCCAGGGCTTCCACGTTTCGCAAAGCCTCCTGCTCAAGAAGCGATTGTACAGCCTCATGATCTCGAGCGTTGCCTTGGCGATTTTGAGTCCGGTGATGGCCCTGGTGGCGCTCGCCGTCGCCATCGAGTCCCCGGGAGGTGTTTTGTTCCGGCAGAAGCGCGTGGGTTTGGGGGGGCGGGTTTTTCAGATCCTCAAGTTTCGGTCGATGCGGGTCGGTGCGGAGTCGAGTACCGGTCCCGTCTGGGCCCAACACGAGGACCCCCGCATTACGCGCGTGGGGCGAATCCTGCGAAAGCTGCGTCTCGACGAGCTGCCTCAACTTATCAATATCCTTCGCGGCGACATGAGTGTTGTCGGCCCGCGCCCGGAGCGGCCCCATTTTGTCGAGATGCTGTCCGAACAGATCCCCTATTATGGCTTGCGCCACGCAGTACCGCCCGGTCTTACCGGTTGGGCGCAGGTCTCTTACCCTTACGGTTCAACCGTTGAAGAGAGCCGTGAAAAGCTCGAGTACGACCTGTTTTACATCAAGAACATGTCCCTTTCGCTCGACCTCATGATTCTGTTCTCCACGCTGAAGATCGTATTGCTCGGCAAGGGTGCCAAATGAAGTGGGTGTTCTGGAGCTCGGCGCTCCTGATTTTGTACGCCTACTTAGGCTATCCGGCACTGCTCTATTTGCGAAGCCGCTGGAAGCCTTGGGCAGTGCGGCGGACCTCAACACTTCCACCCGTCTCCATCGTGATGGCTGTCCATAATGGGGGAAGCGTGCTGAGAGCAAAATTGGACAATCTTAGCAAGCTGGACTATCCCGCGGAACTCGTCGAGGTGGTTGTGGTTTCAGATGGTTCGTCGGATGAGACAAACGAGATCCTTCGAGAATGGCAAGGGGAGCGGCGGCGGGCGATCATCCTGCCGAAGAACGTAGGTAAGGCCGTGGCCCTGAATCGTGCGGTCGAGGCGGCCGCGAACGAAATGCTGATTTTTACGGACGCCCGCCAGTTCATCGACCGCGGCGCCATCCGGCACCTTGTGGAGAACTTCGCGGATCCCAGCGTAGCCTGCGTGAGCGGCGAGCTGGTGCTAAGTGAAAGTGGGGTGGGCGCATCCTCCTCCGGACTGGGACTTTATTGGGAGTTCGAAAAGAAGCTGCGGCAGTGGGAGAGCGCAACGGGATCAGTGGTGGGCGTTACCGGTGCGCTCTACGCCGCGCGGAAGCAATTCGTACCCTCTGTTCCGCCGGGAACAATCCTGGACGACGTGTACATTCCCGTTGAGGCGGCGGGCCGAGGCAAGCGAGTGTTGTTTGAAAGCTGCGCTCTCTCTTACGACCGGCTGGCCGACGGCAGACACGAATTCTGGCGGAAGGTGCGAACCCTGGCCGGCAACTATCAATTGCTTCAACTGGCGCCCTGGCTGGTGACGACGAACAATCCTATTCGCTTCCGTTTTGTCAGCCACAAGCTGGCGCGGCTCCTGGTGCCGTTTGCTCTTCTGGGCGTGTCGATTTCCTCGGCTCTCCTCAGGGCGCCATTCTACAAACTGGCTCTGGCTGGCGAACTCGCTTTGTGCCTTTGCGCTGTCCTGGGAGCTATTCGCTTACCGCTCGGGTTTCTATCCCGGCCCGGCAATGCCTGTGCTGCATTTCTGGTACTCAATGCGGCAGCCGTGGTGGCTTTCGCGTATTTTGTGACTGGCCGGAGAGTAGCTTGGACACGGTGAAGCCGACGGCTCTACCATCAACTGCGGCGGGGGCCATCAACCTAAGTTATTGAAACTGTTTTGGTTCGATAAGTCTGACGGGGGAAAACCAGGTTCCTGACAGGGCACCCCCCCGGGGGGCCACCCTATACGCGCAAACGAACCCAAACTTGTATCATGTTGATATAGCTTATGTTAATGCCGATTAGGCGGCCTATTTGCCAAACGAGTTGAAAAAACGAACCCAAAAAGGTAACCCGCAGATTCAAATACGGATAAGAGTCAAAAAGGGGTAAAACTGGCGTTCGAAAACGAACCTAAACGAACCTGACTTTTGGGGGATATAACGTGAAAAATCGGGAAACGAACCCAACGAAACCAAAAAACGAACCCGAGCTTCGCCCGATGGTTCGGCGTGACAAATGACTTCACTTTTTGGGTGCTGTCCTAATTTGAACGTAGCGCCGCATGAAGCCGCCTCTACGTCAAACTGAGTTACTACCCCGCGGGAATCGAATGCATCCTCGGTCGTGCGACTCTTCGGAATGATGAACATGATCAGCGAGCAGCCCTATACTCCCACCGAAAAGGACCGGATGAGCCCGCTCCAAAGCTCAGACACGCTTGCAACCCCGGAGGCGCCAGCCACAGGTCAGGACGCCATTCCTGGCGTCTTCATGATGATTGACAGCCTGCAGACGGGTGGCAGCGAGCGGCAGTTTGCCTCACTGGCCCGTTCTCTGGACCGCAGCGCTTTCCATGTGCACCTGGGCTGCATCCAGCAGCGTGGCGGATTTCGCGACGGCCTCGGCGAGATGGCGCATTTTCCGCTAAGGGGCAGCTTATATGGATGGCAATCCCTCAAAAGCCGCCTTCGGCTGGCACGCCACCTTAGGCGCTGTGACGTGGCAATTGCCCACGCTTTCGACTTCTACACGAATCTCACCTTGGTACCCTCGGCGCGACTGTCACGCGTGCCCGTCGTGATCGGCAGCCAGCGTCAGATTGGCGACCTTCTTACACACGCACAGGCACGCGCCCAAATGGCAGCTTTCCGCTGGTGCGATCGCGTGGTGTGCAACTCGCGCGCTGCAGGAGAGAGACTGGTCAGCCAGGGCTTGCGGCGGGACAAGGTAGTCGTGATTGGTAACGGCCTTCCGCCGGAAGCGTTTGCAGAGTGCCCGCCTGCGCTGCCCCGATCACCCGGCGTTTTGCGAGTCGGGATGATCGCGAGGATGAACCTGCGCGCCAAGAATCATCTGACTTTTCTGCGCGTCGCCGCTCGGCTGCAGAAGCGGTATCCAGCCCTTGAGGTTTTGCTGGTGGGCGACGGCCCCTTGCGCCCGGAGTTTGAGCTAGAAGCGGCGCGACTGGGGCTTGGCGAAAGAGTCAGCTTTCTCGGTGACCGGCGCGACATCCCGGCAGTGCTTGCCTCCATGGATGTCTCTGTTTTACCTTCGGCGTCGGAAAGCCTCTCGAATGTCGTCTTGGAATCGATGGCTGCGGGTGTGCCCGTGATTGCCACTCGCGTGGGTGGAAACGTTGAACTGATCGCTGAGGGCCGCGGTGCGCTCGTGCCGCCGGGAGACGAAGAGGCTTTGGCTGCCTCGATGGATCATCTGCTCCAGAATTCCGCGCTCCGCGCGAAGTGGGGTGATAACGGCAGGCGCTTTGCGCTCGAGAACTTCACCCTTGAGCGCATGCGCAAAAGCCACGACTGCCTCTACACCCAGCTACTGGATGAGAAGGGCTGGTTTAAACAGAGAAACCGCAAGCAGCCGGCCCGGCAACGAACGACTGCTTCGGAACAGAAACCTCTACGGGTGGCGATTGTGGCTGCATCCATGCGCTACGTGGGCGGACATTCGGTTCAGGCTGACCTGCTGGTAAGATCGTGGCAGCGAGACCCGGCCGTGGAAACGTGCTTGATTCCGGTGGACCCGGCGTTTCCACGAATGCTGGCCTGGATCGAGGGCATCCCCTTTCTGCGGACGGTCGTGCGGCAGCCTGTTTATATGGCCAGTCTCTGGCGGGCGTTTAAACAGGCCGACATCGCCCACATCTTCTCCGCATCCTATTGGTCGTTTCTGGTCGCGCCGGCGCCGGCGTGGCTCATCGCCCGCATTCGAGGTGTGAAGGCGCTCATCAATTACCACAGCGGGGAGGCTCGAGACCACTTGCGCCGCTCTCGCGTCGCGAAAGCGATCCTGCGCCGCACGGACCGGTTGATCGTCCCCTCACAATACTTGGTAGATGTCTTTGGCGAGTTCGGTCTGGAGGCAAAGGCGGTGCCGAACATCGTGGACTTGGAACAATTTTCATTCCGCGTTCGGAAGCCGCTTCGTCCGCGCTTGATTTGTACTCGAGGATTTCATCGTTACTACAGCGTGGATGTTGTGGTGCGTGCCTTCGCGGGGGTCAAGCGGATCCATCCTGATGCTACACTTTGTCTGGTCGGTGGAGGCGATGAGGAAAAAAGCATCCGCGATCTCGTGCGCGAACTAAGGCTTGAGGAGGATGTCAATTTCACCGGTGTCGCCTCCCGGCAGGAGATCGGGCGGCTATACGATCAGGCGGACGTCTTCGTTAATGCGTCATGGCTCGATAACATGCCGATTTCCATTCTGGAAGCCTTTGCTTGCGGGACGCCTGTAGCCACCACCGGCCCAGAAGGGATCAAGTATCTCGTCGAGCATGAGCGCACAGGCCTCCTCTCAGAGCCCGGAGATTGGAGAGCCTTGGCGGCCAACGTGATTCGCCTTCTCGGCGATGGAGACCTGGCCTCGCGCATCGCAACCAACGCCTACGAAGAGTCGAAGCGGTATCGCTGGGAGCTGGTTCGGGAGCAATGGTTGGACGTCTACGAGTCTTTACGGCGGGTGCAGCTACCCGCGCATGCTGTCCGCCTGACGGAGTTACCTGAGGAGCCTGCGGGCGGCAGAACCGGAGCGAGCGCGCCGAAGACGCAGGAAGATATTGCCAGCTCACGAGTGTGATAACCTTGTTGGAGACGGGCGGCTGACACCGTGAGCCCGCAACTCGAAATCGACAAATCAGAACAAGCTGCGCGTAAACAAAGGCAGGGGTACCGATGTCGACTAACACTGAAGCTATTGCCAGCGCGGACGGCCTGGCACTCTTTCAACGCCGTCTCGACGACAGGACCGCCCGGGTTGGCGTGATTGGCTTGGGTTACGTCGGGCTTCCTCTAGCCCTGCTGTTCTCGCGCCGAGGCTTTGCGACCGTGGGTTTGGATATCGATCCTATCAAGGTCGATCACCTAGGCCGGGGCGAAAGCTACATCAAGCATATTCCGGCGGCCGTCATCCAGGAGCAGTTCAAGTCCAAACGCCTCTCGGCCACGACAGACTTTTCGGAGATCGCATCTCTCGACGCCTGCATCATCTGCGTGCCCACGCCGCTCAACGAGTATCGCGAACCGGACCTCTCATACGTTGAACAGACGGCTGAGGCCGTCAGCGCGCACCTTCGCCCGAGTCAACTCGTAGTGCTGGAGAGCACGACTTATCCCGGGACTACCGAGGAGCTGGTGCTTCCCATTCTGGAGCGGTCAGGCTTGCGCTGCGCGGTCGAGCCCTATGATGCGGCTACGGTTTCCGCTGAGTCGTGCGAAGGCACCGAGAGCGGTTTCCTGCTGGCCTTTTCGCCGGAGCGCGAGGATCCCGGCAATAAGCAATTTGAAACGCACCAGATTCCGAAAGTCGTCGGCGGAGTCAATGCGGCCAGCGCCCTGGCCGCGCGGGCTCTCTACGCTCAGGCTTTCGAGCGGACGGTCTTAGTGGGTTCTGCCCGCGTTGCTGAGATGGCGAAGATTCTCGAAAACACCTATCGATGCGTGAACATCGCGCTCATTAATGAGCTGAAGCTGCTCTGTCTTCGTATGGGGATCAACATCTGGGAAGTCATCGAAGCCGCCAAGACCAAACCTTTCGGATTCACGCCCTTCTTTCCGGGCCCGGGCCTCGGAGGGCACTGTATTCCCATCGATCCTTTCTACCTCACGTGGAAGGCCCGCGAGTACGAGCTTGCCACCCGATTCATCGAGCTGGCCGGCGAGATTAACTCTTCGATGCCCGGACATATTGTCGACGCCATCGGAGAGGCGCTCAACCAGCGCGGGCAGTGCTACAAGAATTCGAGAATTCTCGTGCTGGGTGTGGCGTACAAGAAGGATATCGACGATCTTCGCGAGTCGCCATCGCTGCGCATCCTCGAGCTTCTGCAGGAGCGCGGTGCGCTCGTCGATTATAACGACCCTTATTTCCCGAAGCTTCACAAGATGCGCCGCTATGACTTCGGGCTCTCTTCAGTTCCCTTGAGCGCCGAAACGCTCGCGCAATATGAGGCGGTGGTGATCGTGACGGATCATTCGAGCTACGATTACGAGTTGATCGCGCGACATTCGAAGCTGCTCATCGATACGCGCAATGCCACTCAAGGACTGCGGGAATACCGCGACAAGATCGTCCACTGCTAGTATCGTGACGCGTTTCGATGGCTCAGCCTCGTGACTCCCACAGTGCGCTCAACCGCCCTCGACTTTCGTACCGCTGGCTACTCCGGCTTTTGATTGGGTTGCTCGCCGTTCTGCTATCCCTTCTGCGTTGGGGCGGATATCTTCTCGTCGCCAACAACTCTCTGCCTGCCCATGCGCAGGGCGGCGTAGTTCTCCAGGGCTCCATTCTCGGCGAGATCGCACGTGTGGCGGGAGCGGTCCGGCTGTTGCGCCAAGGCACCGTCAGCCAAGTCTTGTTGAGCGTACCTCGAGAGTCTTACTGGGGCGAGTCGGTGCCCGACGCGGCGCGCGGCTACCTCGAAAGGAACTACGGAAGCGAAATCGCCAGCCGCTTCGTATTCTGCGAGACCGGCCCCGACGTCAACTCCACCCAGCAGGAAGCCGAAGCCCTCATTGCCTGCATTCACCAACGGAGTTGGACGTCGATCGTGGTTGTGACTTCGAATTATCATACGCGCCGCGCCGGCTGGATCTGGCGCAAGATGCTGCGCGGTACCCAACCACCGGTTAACGTTGCTATCGACGGCGTTCCAGACCCCGAATTCCAGCCGCAAGGCTGGTGGCGCCATCGGCTCTATGCCAAGACGTGGTTCTACGAATTCACCAAACTGTTGTCCGAACGGCTGCTTTGAATCACGCTCCGGGACTCAGCCCGAAGCTGTGGTAGGAAACTGGCGGATTGCGCTTATCAATGCGCTTTTATGCTCTCTCACCGTTCACGCCGCAGCGAGCGAGACCGGAGACTTTGCCTCCTCAAACCGCATCATTCCTGGTTCGTGAGGCTCGCTTTCAAGGAACACGCGAAACCATACCTCCAGATTCAGCAGCCGCCAGATGCGGTCGTAGTGGTCTCGGTGCTTCGTCCGATGCTCTTCGAAGAGGCGCCTTACGGCGGCCGGTTTGAACAAGCCGCGACGAGTGGCGCGAGGCTCTGTGAGTAGGCTCTCGATCCGGTCTAAGAAGGGGCCCGCCAGCCAGCCGCTCCAGGGCGTAGGAAAGCCGAGCTTGGGGCGATAAAGTATCGAATGGGGGAGAAGATCCTCCACCGCCTTCTTAAGAATACGCTTCCCGGCCAGGCCGCCCACCTGAAAGCGTTGCGGAATGTTGATGGCGAACTCCACCAGCACGTGGTCCAGAAATGGCACGCGGCTCTCGATCGACGCCGCCATGCTCATGTTGTCCTGCTTCATGAGCAGCTCCACCAGATAGGTTTTGATGTCCGTGTAAAGCAGCCGCTGGAGCAGCCCGCCCGGCGCGCTTTCCCAAGTTTGCATCACGTTGCGATAGGCCGCCAGTGACACGGGGTCGGCGGAAACACCGTCGGCGAGGAGTTCCGCTTGGTCTGTTGCGCTGAAGGCGGAGAAGAAATTGTCAAAGTAAAAAGACGCCCAGGACTCGCCGTCCTTCGCCAGAAACGTATGCTCCAGCTTGCGCCGCAAAGTCGCATGAAGCAGCGGCGAATCAGCAATGAAGCCCCGGAGCCCACGACGTAACGCCGGTGGAACCATCTGCCGGTAGGCGCGGTCGAATGCAGCGTTTTTCAGGCTGAATGCGTATCGAGTGTAGCCTGCCAGCGTCTCGTCTGCCCCTTCGCCCGTTAGCACCACAGTTACGCGTTCGCGCGCAAGACGGGCCACGAAGTACAGCGCTACGCTAGAGGGCCACACGATGGGCTCATCCTCATGCCAGATCAGCTTGGGCAGCGTATCGAAAAAGTCCTGCCGGCTCACCCTTACCTCGTGATGGAGAGAATTCAGGTGCTGGGCCACGGTGCGCGCATAAGGCAACTCGCTGTATGACTCCTCGGCGTAGCCCACTGAAAAAGTCTCCACGGGCGCCTGCCTGGCTTTTGTCATTAAGGCGGCGACAGCGCTCGAATCCACCCCGCCGCTCAAAAAAACGCCAAGAGGCACGTCGCTCATCAGGTGGCTGCTCACCGCCTGCTCCAACAAATCGCGATAGGTTTCCACGTAATAGCTCTCGGGATGCTCTGCGCCGTCGCCCGCAGGCCTCAGGTCCCAATAGGGCTCGATGCGCAAGTCGCCGCTTTCGTCGAGTTCCAGCGTGTGACCCGGCATCAGCTTGTGGATCCCCTCGAAAAACGTGTCCGAGGCGGAGAGGTAGCCAAAAGCAAGGTATTCGGGCAGAATGGCGCGATTGAACTCAGGCGTCACGCCGGGGTGGGCCAGGATCACCTTAATTTCCGAACCGAACAGGAAGTTGTTCGCAGTCTTGCGGTAGTAAAATGGCTTGATCCCGAGGCGGTCGCGCGCCGCAAACAGCTTGCGGCCCCTGGCGTCCCAGAGCGCAAAGGCAAACATGCCGCGCAGATGCTGGACGCAATCGCGCCCATACTCTTCATAGAGGTGGACAATGGTTTCGGTGTCGCAGTGGGTGCGGAAAACATGGCCCTGCGCCAGCAACTTTTCCCGCAGACTCAAATGATTGTAAATCTCGCCGTTGTACACCAGCCGCACGGTGCCGTCTTCGTTGGTCATCGGCTGCTGGCCTGTCTTCAGGTCAATGATGCTCAGGCGGCGCATCCCGAGTCCCACGCGGCCCTGGACATCAAAGCCCTCTTCGTCCGGCCCGCGATGAAACATGATGGCGCACATCCGACGAAGCGCGTCCGCATCGACCGGCGCATCATCTGCGAGTTGAACAATCCCAGCAATTCCACACATCGGGTTACTCAAATGGCTCAATGCCAAGCCGCATTCCGTCAGATGGACTCACCCGTTTCGACCCGGCCGCTGGCGGCTTCGTCCGACGAAAAGGTCTGCGTCTGTCCGTCTTGCTTCACCCACTCGAACCGCTCCAAGCATTCTTCACGACGCACAATCGCTTCGCCCCGGAATTCCACGAAGCTGCCTTCGCACAGAATCAGGTGTACGGGCCGAGCCTGTTCCACTCGGGCGTAGAAGATCTGTGCGTCGCTGGTCCAGCCGGCGAGCCCCCATCGGGCATCACTCGCATTGCCCTGGGCGAAGACGAAATACTCAGTCTTGCTACCGTCATCAAAGCGGTATGCGCTGGCGCTTCCAAACTCCATCTCAACCTTCGCAAAGGTTGTCGATTCCCCGCGTAAGCCGGTTCCGCACTCAAAGGGTAGCAGCAGCGTGGCGCATTCAGCCGGCAATCGAATCCGGGTACCGGAGCGCAGCACTGGCGCCGGTTCCTTGACGCCGTAGGCCGGCGCGACCCACCCCGAAATCACTTCGGAGTCCCAGCCGGAATCGCGCGCCGGCATTAGAGCCAAGCGTATCGGCTCCCGGCTCCGAGCGGCAGCACTAGGGTTGGATGCCCCGGCTTTGAAGACGCCTGCTTCCCGGCTTATAGTCAGGTCCGGCGCAAAATGCCAGAAGATTTCCAATTCGTGAGCCTCACGACCCCCGGCGACGTCACGCACCAGCCACAGTCCACCATCGGGTCCGTGATCCCGAGGACCACGGGACACGCGTAACACGAAGCGGCGGTGAAGTACTGGATCCGGCAGGCGCTCATAACCTGTGTGGCTGCCGGCGAATAGCGTAAACGTGTTTCCCCGCAGCCAGCGCTCGGCCCGGACGCTGGGAATGGAGCTCCAGGCGAACGGCCCGTCCGGTACTGCCTGGTCTTTGCCGTCCACGCGCAGCGTGTTGTGAGCTCCGGTGCCCCGAAACAGATCACGTTCGCCGGCACCGTCGATATAGCAATAAGTGCCTGGTTCAACTAGGCAGCGCCGGCCTCCAACCGAAACGCTCACGCTCAGTGCGTCAGCATGGCCGTGGCCGCTGCGCCCGATGCCTTGAGGACCCGCGTCAATCACGAGCTGTCCGGATTCACATCTTGAACCTGCAATGACGTAAAGGCCCCCGGCTTCAAAGCTTTTCGACTCGATGGGGGCTTGGTCCCTGGACAAGGCATCAAAACGGCTCACTCCCTCGACGCCCAGCAACCAGATTGCTTCTTCTGTCAGAGGTGATGCGCACTTGAAATCGGCGCGTCCGTAAATGCCGGCGCCGAGCGCCAGCGGGTCCGTGAGGTGTCCAGCGCGATTGCGGCGAGGATTGAATACGCGGCCACCGTCGTCATCGCCAAATCCCTCGGGCGGGCCAGCCTGTGAAAGCGCCGATAGTACCTCCAGCATTCGGACTAGCGTCTGATCGAACGCCACCGGGACCGCGATCTGGTTGCTGAGGGCTAGCTGGCGTGCGTGTAAGAAAAAGTCCAGCGCGTACACATGGTAATAGAGGGCCTGCTCAAAATAGACGCCGTCCGGGCGCACCTGTCGACCCGCCTCTTGCACCACGATGCGCCATCCGCGTTGCTGCCACCGGCGGGCGGCGGGGATTTCGGGGCAGAGCGTGCCGATGAAGAACAGCCCCACGGCTTCCCCCAGCAGGTGCGTGTTGGGTGAGAAGTAAGTGGAAAGATAACGCTCAATGTAGCGGCCGTTCGACCCGAGTGCTCGCAGCAGCTCCATCCGGAAGGCCTGAGTGACAGCTTCGCAGTCCGCCAGCAGTTGGCCCACCCAGAGCCAGGAGAGACTACGAAATGCCACTTCGAGTGTGCTCGCCCAGTTGATGCCCAGCGGATAAGGATTAGCGCGTTGCCAGGAATGCCATTGCGCCAGCAGCTCATCAACGTAGCGAACCTCGCCAGTTAGACGCCAAGCCTTCGCCAGCGTTACCAGGTGCTGATGACGGTTCAGCTCCCAAGTCACCTTATGGTCACCCACCTCGGCGAAGTTGAGGAACTGAATCTTGAACCACGGTTCCAGCGGCGCGCGCTTGCCGTGGACTGCGTCAAAGTGCCAGTCAATTTCGCTCCCATAGTCGAGGTCGGCGTACCCCAGCAGACGGAAACGATGGCGGCACAGCTCGTCCGCCTCACGAATGGTCGCTTGCGCCTCGGCGCTCAGCCGCTGACGCAGCAAGGCGGTTAACTGGGGCAAATCGTCTGGCGAGAAAAAGAATTTCCCGATGGTTGCTGCTTGGGGCTCAGGATGACGGAGACCGTTCGTCCGCCGCTGCAACCCGACGCGATAGCTGGCCAGATCAAGGTGCTTGCTCACCTCCTGTGCCACACGGGTGTTCAGTTCGTCCCAAGTCATTCGGGAAACGCGGGACCATGCGTGTCGCCACTTGGCAGCGGAGCTCACAGGTGTACCCTACAACCGACACAGCCAGCATCACGAACGTTTAACAGCAGAACCCCCGGTAAAAACTTGGCTTCGGCGAGGACGCGAAGGCGCGACGCCCACCCGCTCCAGGACCGGGCATTCGCCTGGGAGCCGACCGACCCAGAACAAATAGCTGTTTACTCATTCTAAAGCATATTGTGGCGGCTTGGCGGCTTTTGCTCTGAGCATCACATTTTGTGTTGACAGTTCGGCACCGCGCGCTCGTCGCTCCTGGAGCGAAGGCACTTCCGCTATAACTGGTGGGGTTCGGCCTGGTGGAGGAAGGCGTCAAGAGTAGTGAGCGCGGCCGGCGGCCGGCGGAAAGTGGCGAAGCACTTACACAGCACGTGGTCCCATTGGTAGCTGCGGTAAGGCAATCCGTGCTTGCGGCAAAACTCCCGTAGTACCGCGCTTACCTTAGGGTAATAGACATACGAGATCCCCGGGAAGAGGTGGTGCTCAATCTGGTGCTGCAAGCCGGAGCAGAGCAGCCGACCCACCCACCCCACACGGAAGTTGACTGTGGCTGAGGTCTGCAGCCGCAGGTAGTCGGAGGGATGGGGCGCTTGCGAAAGGCAAGCCGCTTCGGCGGGGAAGTGGCCCGGCGCAAGAATGGCAAACATCAGGTAGCTCATCAGGAGCATTCGCAGCAGGTAAAGCGTGAGCACCGCGCGCCAGCCGAGTAACAGGGCGGGCAGCACCAGAAGGCAGGCGTAATGAAGGATGAGCGCGGCGAGGTCGATGCCGTGTTTGCGAGTCCGGCGGCGCGGGTTCGCAAGGGAGCGCGCGAGGTGCAGCCAGCCGGTCTTCGTCATGTTGAAAGAATTGAAAGCGATGATGAGCGGCAAGGTGAACGACTGCAAGTGCTGATAATAGAACCGACGCAGGCCATGGCTACGCGACACTTCGTCGCCGGTACGGGCGACCCAGGGGGCGAGGTCGGCGTCCTGATCCACTCCGATGACGTTGGGCGAGGTATGGTGAACCGCCACGTGCTGGTGCCACCAGAAAGTGGCCGAAAGGCCGAGAAAGAAAGGATAGCCGAAATAGGTGAGCAGCTCGTTCAGCCACACCGTGCGGCTAGTGGCATAATGCGAGGAGTTGTGCGTGTTTGTGGCCACGCCCATCGACCCCGCCACCACCAGCACCAAGGCACACGCTCGAATCAGGTCGTGCGGCGTTGTGAAGAAGACGGCTGCGCCCGCGGCTGCCACACCGAGATTTAACAATAGTTCTAACAGCACGCGGCCTGTCGCTTTTCGGCACCACCCGCGCTTCTCGAATTCGCGGCGCAGTTCCTGAATGGCAGCGGTCGACGAGGTCACAGTTCTCCTTATCCGGGAACAGCACGGAAGTGACTACATGCACGCCCGCGCGCACCTACGATGTGGTTGCCCATGTTGGCGCCCCTAGAAGCGCTGCGCCAATCCTATCGGATAGAGTATCGTGCGGCTTCGAAAGCGGGCAAGCCTTGGCGAGTGGCTCAGGTGCGGTCGGATTCCCACAAGCGCGCGGGTCATGGGCCGCCTGGAACCTGTCGCGGTCATGCAGGACCACCTTGACGCCTTCGAGCGGGCGCAGCGTGGTGGCCGCGAGCGGAGTCACCACTTGGTTTGGCGCCAGCTCCAGGTGGAACTGTTGGACGATTGCCGCGAGCACGGTGAGCATCTCCATTTGTGCGAAGGAGGCGCCGATGCAGCGCCGCGGCCCGATGCCGAAGGGTAGGTAGGCGAGCTGGGGCAGGTTTCTCGTGAACTCCGGCGTCCAACGGTCAGGGTCGAAAGTGTCCGCATTTGCGTAGAATCGCGCATCGCGATGAAGGCCCCACAGATTCATCACCACGGTGGTTCCCTTGCGAATGCCGTAGCCGCCCACTTCGACGTCCTCTTCGGCCCGGCGCGTGAGATACCAAGCTGGGGGATAGAGCCGCAGAGACTCGCGCGTGACTTGCTCAGCGTAACGCAGGCTCGAGAGCTGCTGGAACGACGGAATCGCGCACGCGCTCACTTGGCGAGCTTCCGCGGCCATTTGAGTCTGCGCGTCGGGATGCTGTCCCAGCGAGTAGGCCGTCCATGCCAGCGCGTTAGCGGTGGTCTCGTGGCCGCCGAGGAGGAAGGTTATCACCTCGTCGTGCAGAATGCTGTCGGTGAGGTGCGGGTGCTCCTGTTGCCCTTCGAGAAGGATACTGAGCAGGTCATGCTGTGCGGTCTCACCGGCTGCAACTTGCGCCTTGCGATGGCTGATGATCTTGCCTACGATGCGATGTAGGGTGCGCACGGCGCGGCGAAAGCGCAGATTGTTGGGTGTGGGAACCCAGGTTGGCACCAGAAAGCCCTGCGCGGCGACCACGATGAATGCGTCAAACGCCGTCTGCAAGGCGTCGAGGAGGGCCGCTGTGTCATCGCCGAGTTCGGCGCCGAAGAAGGCTTCTGCTGCTACGCCGAGAGTTAATGCCGTCATTTCGCGATAAATGTCGCGGGTTTCGCCTTCTCTCCAACGCGCCAGCATCCGCCCGGTACGCCGAACGGCCACACGCGAATATTCCGGCAAGCAGGCGCGGTGAAACGCCTGCAGGATCAGGCGGCGCTCGCTTCGCCACAACTCGCCTTCGCTGGTCGCCAAGCCCTGGCCAACGATGTTTTCGAGGACGTTCGACTTGCTGAAAGAGCCCTGGCGGGTGATGAGGACCTCGGCGATCAATTCCGGATGGCTGACGAGGCACGCTTGCTGGCAGAGATATTTGAAGAGAACAATGTCACCGTTCTCGCGGGCCATGCTGGTGAGAAACGGCGCCCAATCGCGGGTGCCGGGAAGCAGCCCGATGTGGCGGTGACCCTTTGCTGTCGGCGGCAAGGGTAAAGCCTTGCGGATGGTGGCAAAGGGCGCGCACGCTGCAGAGAGGTAGTGCATGGGGCACTTCATCGGCTCTCCTCCTCCTGTTGCGGTCTGCTGTACGCTTGCGGTGAGCTGCGCCGAGCTCAGCGGCTCGTGAGATCATTAGGGGCTGAGCAAAGCAACTGGGTTACCGTTCGATACTGAATCTCTATCGGCGTTGCGATTAACCAATCCGCTGAAAACAAAGGGCACTCTTGTGGCAGAGCCAATACGCTGGAAGCGGCCGAAAGAAGAGGTCTATGAAGCGCTTATCGAATCGGATACGCACTCATCGTCAAAGGGTGAGTTTCGGCCGTTTCCGCTTCGGCCGATCTCGATTTGCTACAACCCCTCCAACTAGTAGAGCGACGTATCGAGCCCGATTCCCTCACGGAGGGTTGAGGTGTACGGATGTGCCTAGTTTCAGAGCGAGATTTCTCGCGCTCGAAATGACATGGTTCCGAGCTGCTTTTCCGCAGCCTGTTAGGTTAGGAGAGTGCTGTCAGGCAAGACAGAGGGAAGAAACAGACTCGGTGTGAGTCAGCAGTTCTTTCGGGTGGAAGAGGTTACAGGCGTGGAGGCACAGTCCACTTTGCGGCCGGTCTCGACGGGCGCCAAGACAAAGTTAGCCGAGCGACGAATTCACTCCCTTACGCTGAGAGTTCCACGAAGCTGAATGTCATCCGACGACTTGCCGACCATGATCTCGAAGTCACCTGGAACCACCACCCAGTGCATGTCGCGATTCAGCAGTTGCAGGTCTTCGGGTGTGAGGGTGAACGTCACCGTCTTGATCTCACCCGAAGCGAGAGCCACCCGTTCGAACCCGCGTAATTGTTTCACCGGCGTAGACACTGGCGCGAAGGTTTCGTGAAGATAAAGCTGGGCGGTCTCAACGCCGGCGCGGCTGCCGGTATTCTGGATGTCGACGCTCACCTGTGCATTCCCGGCAGGCCGAATCTCGGCGGGCTGAATCCGAAGGTTGCTGTAAGTGAAGCTCGTGTAGCTCAAACCATGGCCGAACGCGTAAAGCGGTGAGGCGGGCATATCCACGTAAGCTCGCTCGTGGGGCCATCCGCGCTCGATCCAATAGGCCTTCGACGGCTTGTAGTTGTAATAGGCCGGCAACTGTCCCGAGTGGCGAGGCACCGTGATGGCCAAGCGGCCGCTGGGATTGTAGTCGCCAAAAAGCACGTCCGCCACCGCTTCTCCGCCGCGCTCGCCCGGAGCCCAGGCCTCGACGATCGCCGGCAGATTCGCTGCTTCCCACCGAATCGAAAGAGGTCTGCCGTTGACCAGCACCAGAACGGTTGGCGTGCCTGTTTCTGCCACCGCGCGCACCAGGTCGTCCTGCACGCCCGTCAGATCGAGGCTGGCCACGTCATAGCCTTCGCCGTCCGTTGGCGGCTCCTCATTCTCGCGCGCGTGGCCATGCTCCCTTCGGGCCTGCTCGCCCACCACGACGATCGCAACATCCGCGCCCTTGGCCGCCTGAACGGCCGCGGAAAAGCCGCTCTTGTCTGTGCTCAGAATTCCGCTCCCTTTGACGTAGGTGACGTGCGTCGAAGGAGAGACCTTGGCCTTGATTCCGTCGAGGATGGTGCCCACGTGCTGCGGCACCACCGAGGGCGCATAGTCCCCGAACAGGTTGAAGGCGCTATCGGCGTTCGGCCCGATCACCGCGATCGATTTGAGATCCTTCTTGAGAGGCAACGTGTTCTTCTCGTTCTTCAGCAGCACGATGCCTTCCCGAGCAGCACGCAGCGCCAACTCCTGATGTTCCGGAGAGTGCACAATGCGTGTGGCGTGGTCAACATCCACATACGGATGCTCGAAGAGTCCGAGCTGAAACTTCAGCCGCAACACGCGGCGAACCGCGCGGTCGACGAGCGCCTCCGGAACGCGGCCTTCCTCCACGTTCTCGATCAGCGGTCCCATGTACGCCGGCTCATAGGTGATGTCCAAATCGACGCCTGCTCTCAGCGCCTGCGCTCCCGCTTCCTTTTGGGTGGGAACAATGTGCTCATAGATCAAGGTCCCGAAGCCGCCGCCTTCGCTTTCCACCACGCCCTTGAAGCCGAGTTCTCCGCGCAGGATGTCGGTCATCCACTTCTCGGAAGCGTGCGCCGGCACGTCCTCAATTTCGGGATAACCCGCCATTACGCCCAGTCCGCCGGCCTGGGTGATGGCGCCAATCCAGGGCAGCAGATCGTTCTCCCGCAGCGAGCGCTCGGAAGACTCGATAGCGCCGCGCTCGAGGCCACTCGCGGGCTCGCTCTGCGTGGGAAAGTCCGTGAGCACCGCCACCACTTTGTCGGGCGCGGAGATGTCGTGGCCTTGCGTGGCGCGCACGATGGCTTCGCCGATGCGCAAGCCGAGATACGGGTCTTCCGTGTAGCCTTCCTCGTTGCGACCCATGCGCGGATCGCGGTCCAATTCCATCACCAGCGTCGAGAGCATGTGAATCCCGAGGGATCGCGCTTCCGAAGCCGCAGACGCGTAAATCGAGTGAACCAGGCCCAGATCAAAGCTGCTGCCGATGGCGAGGCCTTCGGGAAACACCGTCGCCCCGGGAAGCATAACGCCATGCGTGCCTTCTTCGTCCTCCAACAGGGGGATCTTCAGGCGTGTCTGGGTAAGGGCGATCTTCTGCAGTTCGTTAAAGTACTCGGCTTGCTGGCGCGCGCCGTCGTGCAGGATCTCGTTGGCAAGCGTGAAGAAGCCACAACCCGGACCGATCTCGCCGGTGTAAGTTCCGGCCGCGAATCTTCTGCACGCTTCCATCTTGGAAGGAATGTCCTTCCCCAGTTCGTCGACGTAAACGCAGGGCAGGTTAAGCTGCCCCACTTTCTCCTTCAGCGTCATCCGCTTCAACAAATCATCCACGCGGGCTTCCACGGGAGCTTGTGGATTGAGGTAGAGCGGCCGTTCGCCATCACTCTGGGCCAGCAAGGCCACGGCGCTTGCGAATAGGGCTCCCGCGACCGTCGTCCCTCGAAGAAAGGAATTGTTCAGCAACATGAAGGCCTCATCGGGGTGGAGACTAGGTCAGGCCTATTATCAATCTAGCCTAGATTAGGCCTCGGCCCAAGGGTCTGCGAGGCTGGCCCTTCACTGTACCACAAAACCTGGATGACGGGAGTGGCGGTGGGATTTGAGAGGGACGGTTGGAGGCTACCGCCGGCCTCGCGCGTCTCAGAGGGCCGGCCGTTTCCGGCCGGTAAGCGCAAGACAAACCGGACTTCTATCCGTACGATTCCTGGGGCCGTAGGAGAATCTCCACCCGTGAGCCCTGGCCCGGCGTCGACTCAATCTCGAGGTCGGCGCCGATTGACAAGGCACGCTCTCGCAGCACCGCGGGGGCGGAAGGCACCGCGCGCGGCTCGGTACCGGACAGCCGTCCGGAAAACTCAAAACCGCGCCCGTCGTCAGCAATCACCAGCTTCCAGCAGCCCTCCTCCAGGGCGAACCGCACCCGCACGTTGCGGGCGTCGCTATGTTTGCGCACGTTGGTCAAAGCTTCCTGCAACATGCAGGCAATCTCACGGCAGACGCGCGGCGGCAGGTGGACGGGCTCGGATTCGCACACCAGGCTGGCGGCAATGCCCGTTTCTCGGCGGAAGCGTGCCACCATCTCCGACATGGCGTTGAGCATTTGCCGCGGACTCATCTCAGCCACCTTGAGCTGCTCCATCAGAGAGCGTGCACCCAGGATTTCCCGATGCAGAAGCTGCTGCAGCCGGCGAAGCTCCTGCGCCACCCCCTGGGAATCCGTCGCTTGGCGGCGCAAAAGGTCCATTTGCATCTCGACGCTGATCAGAGATTGCAGAATCCCATCGTGCATCTCGTGGGCGATGCGCAACCGCTCCTGAGCCCGTACGCGTGAGCGCAAGCGTTGAAGCACGTAAACGTGGTAGACGGTGGGCAGAGCTTCCCAAACCAGGGATTGCAGAAATTCCAGCTCGGCGGCAGCGTGAATCTTGGACTTGGAGTCAAAGACGAACAACCGGCCTGACCATTCGTCGGGGATCGCAAAGTTGATCGCAAACAGCGAACGGCACGATTCCTCCAGAAAGAACGCGCCCGCAAGAGAGAAATGCTCGTCGGGAAGGCGCCGGCCCTCCGCATCGAGCACGAGGCAGCGAAACAGGTTGCCTCCGTCGGCAGAACCTTTTTGGCTCCAATGCCAACTGTCGACGGGCGCGTCAAAAAAGTACCGCAGACGTTCAGCCGCGGAAAGCTTAGTGAACTGAAGGTCCACACCGCCTGCTCCCGCGTCATGCAGAACCCAGGCGAATGCCTTTCCGCCACAATCATCTTGCACCGCAAGCACAACCTGGCGCGCGGCCATGAAGTCGCCGACGGTGCGAAGAGCGCGTTGCAGAGTCTCCCGCATGCCGGCTTCGGGGTTAGTCCGAGTCACCAGTTGGCCCACGGCCAGAATCCGCGCCCGGAATGATTTCTCTCGCTCGGCAAGGTATCCCAGCACGATCCCCAACATCAGCACGCAGACGGCTCCGGCTATGAAGGCTGGCGTCGCCGACCTTGGCGCAGGGAACAGGTGGTGGCCGCCGTAACCCGTGGTCGCCGCCACGGCTCTCCCCAGTGCGGTCAGCAGGATCGCCGCGGCCGCCGTGGCGAACGTCTCCGCGAAACCCCATTGGTAGGCGGCGGCCAGCACGGCAAAAAGCAAAATCACCACCGCTGGAGTAACGAGGCCGCCCGCGAGCAGAAAAATGCTTGGAGGCAGAATCACGTCGACGATGTGCATCGACACCAGGGAACCAGCGGCAGGCGAGGCTGAGGCCACCGCCCACGCCAGGAAAGCGACGCTGGCCGTAAAATAGCAGAACGCGAGAATCAAGACCACGGCACGATAAGGGGGTACGAGGATAGGATCGAACGAGAGGGCAACCAGACAGCCAGCCGCCAGAAGAACACGGCCGAACGCCAAATGGCAGTCAATCTCCCGGTGCCGCCCCGAGAGTAGGGGAACACGAAGAGAGGACAGACGCGAAAAGAGAACTGAACTAAACCCGCTCAAGAAGTCCCCCCATGGCACTTCCCGTGACGGCCGTCATTCTGAAATGATGGTGCCGGGCCACGCGACCTTTGACTGGAACTACCCCAGCGCCCAGCCGCCCAGGCCTCAAAAATAGAAGGCTCGTCTGCAGGCAGACGGCCCGTCGCCAAACCAAATTTCTGCGCGCGAAACCTACAAACCCCGGATGTCCGTAGTTTTTCACAATGTAACGCTCTCGTCAAGTTACGTAATAATGTATTACAACTGTCTATAACAGACCGCATACACGGAACCTCATCCGCATCCATTCGCGTGAACCAGCAGCGCATGTCACTAGCCACTCTACCGATACTCGCTAAACCTCGACTCCCCATAGAGATCTGCGAACAGCCTTTAATGGACGAGCTGCGCACGATGAGCCGAACGACACACCATCAAGCCGTTCGGATAGTTCGGCACTGGTTTCGATTCGAAGTCTGGCCACAAGGCCTGTCAACAGAGATCCCAACCAGGGCTCCTCACGATTCAAACTGTGGCTTTGGGCAATTTTTAGAGAATTTGCCTATACTCGTTCTAAAGCACTTCTTGGCTTTGTGTAAATTTTACACAAAGCCACCAAGTTATTGATTGCACGTGGCTTCTTGGCTTTGGCAAAGATGCTGAAATCCTTAATCTATTCATTTTAAAGAACCTCTTGGCTTTGGTTAGTATCTTTTTTTTCGTCGTCATCCTCCCGTCTTGG
>DATJYK010000350.1:0-1404 GCA_035578005.1 Terriglobia bacterium | reverse complement strand
CTTCAAGCGTCGCCCCTGTGCGGGGCGGCACCTACTTTTCTTTGCCGCCGCAAAGAAAAGCAACCGTATTGGAAGTCAAGCATCGGATGCTTTCCAGGGTGATGAATTGCGAACCATGGCGTTAAGCATGATGAGCAGTTTGCGCATGCAGGCGGTGAGCGCAACTTTAGACGGTTTGCCTTTCTGCTTGAGGTTATCGTAGAAGGCCCGTATGACGGAATTGAAGCGCAGCGCGGGTACGCACGCCATATAAAGGGCGCGTCTGACGATGGCTCGCCCACCCTGGATGTGACGCTTGCCGACGTGATTGCCACTATCGGCGTTGAACGGCGCGACGCCAGCCAGCGCGGCGATTTCGCGCCGTGTCAGGGAGCCGAGTTCGGGCAGGAAGCCGATCAGGGTGGATGCCGTGCCGGGGCCGATGCCGGGCACGGAGCGCAGCAAGTCCTCCTTCTGGCGCCAGGCGGGCGAATCGCGCAGGAAGGCATCAATGTCGTGATCGGCAGCATCAAGCTGCTTTTCGAGCCACGCGATATGGTCGCGCAGACTGTTGCGCGCGGCGCGATGTGCGCGCTTGAGCCGGTTTTTTTCGGCGGTGAGCATGTCGATGAGTTGCAGGCGGCGAAGCAGCAGGGCCTGCAGTTGCTCAGTCTGCTCGTCGTTGAGCGGACGCACGACGGGCTCGACGGCATGGCCGAAGTGGGCAATGACGAGCGCATCGATGCGGTCGGTCTTGGCGCGCTGGCCGGTGGCGCGGGCGAAATCGCGCACCTGTCGGGGATTGACGGCGATGGCAGGCAACTGCGCCTGACAGAGCGCCTTGAGCACGGCCAGCTCGAGCTTTCCGGTGGCTTCCATGACGATGAGCCTGGGCTTGAGCGGACTCAGGCGCGCGACGAGCTGATTGATGCCTTCGACGTCGTTGCCGACACGAAAGGTTTCGCCGTCGGGATAAAAGGCGATGTCGAGGAAGGCACCGCTGACATCAATGCCGACAACCTGGGAAGACGATTTATTGTTCACCACGGTACCCATACTTGCGAGAGATTCGAGCTCAGAGGCTCAGTCAACTGTTCGGGTTAAAGGGTTGAAGGACAGGTGCTCCGGGCTTTTCTTCGGGCTATGAACCCGTTAGGCTAGAAACGAACTACCTGTCCATGTGCCGCCGGGTGATCAGCCCTGCGACACGGGAACAATATACAAGTAGGCAAAAGAAAGCGGGCTAACACCGCCAATTCTTGTTCTCGCCTGCGGGCCCCCAACGGGTCCTGCACTCCAATCGGCAACGCGCAATTTTGCTCCCGTTGCCAGCGTACTCACTGCACGCATCACCCGCTTCACACTCCCGCGTGACGGACGGCGTTTCCAGACATCCACCGCCGCCCAGGTGGCAAACGGTGTGTA
>DATJYK010000349.1:0-26566 GCA_035578005.1 Terriglobia bacterium | reverse complement strand
CTGGGGCGGTAACCTCCGCCGTCGGGCTGGGTCGAGCGAGGATCGAGTTTGCGAAACGTTGAAGGGGATCATTGCCACGTCTCCGCGCTTACACTGCGAAAGAGAATCTCGGGCGGCGCGAGTTCTCACACAAACTCTGAAGCCCCGCCCTTTTCGAATCCTCGTGAGAAATGCAGGCTAATGCCCCGCGGGCCCGCGCTCACTTGCCGTCACTTCTTGGGCGAATCTGTAAGAAGGCCGGATAAGGAAAGGCCGCAGGGCCAAAAGCCCTTCGACGACGCTCAGGGCCGAGGCGAGGCCTGCTCTACGCTCGCTTCCGTCGCCGCCAGAGTCCCAGGCCCAGCGACCCCAGTGCCAGAAGACCCAGTGTGCCGGGCTCGGAGGTCTGGCCCTGGCCGGCCGTGAGCGATTGGCCCGCGACGGTATCGTAGGCGTAGCCGGTAAGGGTGGCGGTGACGAACGGCGACCCTGGAAACCCGGGCGTCACACCCGTCGTCACCGTCAGCTCCGCCCAGCCAAAGTGTTCCTGCCCGCTGACGTCGAACATGAGACCCAGAAAGCGCTCTCCGTTGTTCGCCCATGGGCCAAAGGGATAGGCGCTCTTGCGCCCCTGCCCCGTGCCCGTAGAGTATGCGATGACGTACACCTCCCCTGCCATCGCACGGGGACTCCCGAAATTGGCGCCGGGCCCAATCAGAGCTCCACGCTCCAGCGCCGCGGCGCTGCTACCCTGTAACATGACCTGATTACCGGGATTGCCTAGGCCATTCACGTTGAGCGTCCGAAAGAAGACCGACTGGCCGCCATCGAGGCGCTTCACGCAACACGGCAGGCTGCCGCCGAAATTGGTGAACTGGAAGTCGCTGACGGCGTCATGGTTAAGATCAATGATTAGCGTCCCGTTGGTCAGAGTCTGATTGGCGGGCGTATAGATAACATCGGCCCGCGCCGGTGCCGCTGCGAGAAGCCCGACTCCTGCAGCTCCTGCTGCTAGCGCGTACGCTGCTAGCCTTTGTTCGAGCCTTTCAGAAATTCTTGTAGCCTTGGCTGCAGGGCCGTTGTTGTTCCTATCGAACGCCTTCATCCTTCCTCCTGGAGATCGCGACGTTAGGGATGGGAATGTCGCCGTTGACTCTCAAACCCAGCTCCGTCATCTGAAGTAAACAAAAATCGTAGTGCAAGGCTCGCCTTCAGCTTTGCGGTGTTGAAGCATTGCGCTCCTTCGCTGATTCTGGACCGGTTGGCGCAGAGCACCTAGCTCTGCGATTCATGGTTCGCACTTATCGATGCGCACGCCGCCTCGAAATCCGTGCGATTTTGGGGCGACCGAGCCACGCGAATCGCAGATCTTCGATCTGCGCCAGCCCGGCCTGCCGCCACCCATGGGCGGCGGAGAAGTTTCGCTTGACGGCGCAGAGGCCGCTACACTTGCTTCCATCGCCGCCAGAGCCGCAGGGCGACCGACGACGCATGGCCTGACAAACAGGCCCTGCGCTACGCCCGTTATTTCTTCGCTTTTATGGCATTCACTACTTGCACTATGTCAACACCGACGCCAATGCGAAAGTAATCTTGGTCCGCTGGCAAGGTCGACTGCAAAACGACCGAAGAGTCAGTCACACTCACCGGACTTGTTACAGGGGTCATGTTGAGGGTCACGTTATTCTTGTTGCCAGAGAGGCGCAGATGAACCGACCCAAAGACCCGGATGGAGCTCGAAACCGGGTACTCCGAGTTCAGTGCCATTACCACGCCTCGAAGCATTCCGGCCGTCACTGTCTCGTCCTGCCCGAATGTTAGGTCGGTAATTCCGGGGAAGGAGCTGGAATCGAAGGGGTTGGGGGTCTTCAAACGAAGCCCCCCACCCCACGAACGGTAGAAGCGCGTTCGGCTGGGAAGAATAAACGCCACGTATTGCGCGGAACCTGATGGACAGTTTGGTGACGCTGGGGACGTCGCGGTGACGGTACATTTTTGCAGGGCCGACCAGAGCTGAGGATACGCCTGCTGCACCGTCTTGTTATCGGAGACAATCGGGTTCTGTTGGAACTGCGTGAGGAGCTGAGAACCAAGGTTGTACTCCTGCGCCCCCGTTATTCCGTTTAGGGGTGACGTGGCGCCAACCTCCAGCAGCACAGACAACTTCGGCAGCCCGGACGGCGATTTTTTGGGAAGCCCAATTGTGATGCCACCTCGAAACCCGAAAGATTGGGAGATGTCCCCTATGGTCTGAATTCCTGAGCTCGTCACTGCGGTGGACGTGGAGGTCAACGAACTCAGGGCAGACGTCTTTTGAGTAGGAATACTTCCGATATTGACATTGAGCCAGCTCCACCATTGCTTACCACTCCAAAGCGACTGCATGAGATTGGCCGCTGCGAACCACTGCTGTTGAGGGCTGGTTCCGGTTGAGGTCACGTCCAAGCCGGCCATGCCAAGCCAGTACCGGGTCTTAGGAGGCGCGACGTCGAGATCGAAGCCAACTTTGTAAGAGGTCTGGTTCTTATCTTTGATCTCAATTACATACCAATATGTGTCGGCAGCAGCCTCCGGAACATCGATGTTCTCGGTAAGGGTACAATTGTTGTTGTCGAGCGACGAGCTACTTACTTTCAGTTTCGGTCCCTGGGAGGGCGAGGTGGAATCGATTTCTTGCCCGTCGTTCTTCTGAAGTGTCAAGCCACACTTTTCCTTTGGCTGCGGACCTTTTGGCTGCACAACAAGTCTTATTGATCCTCCGCTTTTGGCAACTCATAATCTGTCTGGACTAGCCTCGAAGGTGACACCCTGTGCTTTCGTCGCGCGTGGCACGGCGAACAGAGTTCCCCAAACCGCGATGGTTACCACGAACCATAAACCCTTGCCTTTGGAAATGGTCATCTTCCCTCCTACTGTTAAAGGCGAAATTTCGAGCCGAAACCTGCCATCGAGTTATCCAGGCATTTTTCGACAATCGCGCCTCGCCAGGGACACTTCACCCCGGACGCAGATACACGGGCATCCGCGTTGTTTAATCTGCCTGGCGTTTCAAGGACGCCAACGCTGACGTATTAGAAAAGGTGACTTTATGAATAAGCGAGGGACACGAGCCATACAGTTGCCCCCCCTCGGGCTCTCTGCTCTAAGGATGTCTTGCCAGACTATGACCACCGTACCGGCCGCCCGGGACTAATCAGTTGGCCAGTAAGTTAAAGGGTATGGTTTTACGCGGGATTAAATAGGATGTCAAGCATTTTTTGAGGCTGACAGACGGGTTTAATTACTTTGATAAGGGGGGTGCCAACAAGTGGATTCCCGCCTTCGCGGGAATGACGACGCTCCGGAGCACGTGGTAATGACGGGACCTGGCGGGGGAATTACAGGGTCGGGCGGGCGGCAGGACCCGCAAGATCATGACTGCTTCTCGTTCAGCTTGAATCCCAGATAGGTACCGCCGCTGATTCCCAGCAATGTGAGTTGAGTTCCGTCAAAGTCCATCATGGTGAGCTTCGCGAAAAGCGACGACAGGAACAAAGCCGCCAGAACCAGAGTCCAGGCCGCGATTTGCAGGCGATGGTAACTGAGGCCGTTGATATCCGTCAAAATATCCTTGATGAGGCCTTCGGAAGCGGCGACCTGCGGTGATCCCGTCTGCGCCAATTGAGCGTTGACGAGTTGAAGGCGCTGCGTGGTTGCCTGCTGCTGCACCTGGAGAACCGCCAGATTGGGGTCACCCGGCTGCACCGCCGCCACCTGTTGTGCCAAGGCCTGGGTCTGAGATTGCAGGGTGGCCTGTTCGGCGGCCAGTTGGACGCGGGCAGTGCTGGAAGCGGTCTGGTTATTTTGATCGATCGCGGACGCGCCGAGTGCCGTCCCGGACCCGATCCCCAGCAAGGCCAGCGCGCCCTGGGTGATGGGTGTTATGGCTCCGGTCAACGCGTAAATGAATAGAAACGCGAAGACAATGGCCACAAACCAAAGAGCCATCTGGGTGCGGCCCAGGCTGTAAGTGCCTAGCTTCCCATCGGTGCAAGGAGCCCCGGAATCGCGCAACAAGGAACTGCGGCGGGCCAGCAGCACAATCACAACCGCCAGTGCAAGGGCGAGCCCAAACACGAACTTTGCCCACAGACTCGGAAAGAACTTCAGCGTAAGCATCTCTGCGGACTCTTTCGCCACCAAGCTTCCGTCTTTGAATCCCACGGTAACGACAACGCCACAATTTCTTCCGAAATTCACCATCTTGCACCTGAACAACTGGCTCCAGGCGTCTCGGTTTGCCGTGGTGTACTGGAGCTGAAACTGAAAAGAGTTGGGCGCATTAGGCACCGGTGCAGCATTAATGCCGTCCATGAATAACCCGTTGAGGAAAAGCCCGAAGACTCCGCTTCCCTTTTTGAGGGGCCGGGAATCATTCAGCGTGACCACGAGCGTCTCCCCAAGCGCGAACTGTCCGGCCGGGGTGGCGACATGGTTCGGCGCGTCCAGCACCTGCAGACTCACAACCTGGACGGTCGCGGCCTGTTCCGGCGGTTGGGCCACTACCATAGCCGCCGCGGGCACGGCTTCGGCGGCAAGCGTGCCGCCCTTTGGGTCAGTACCCGCAAAGGTCAGGGTGTCGCCGGCAGCGAGCGGCGGATCGACGGGAATCGTGAATTTCCCGGTGGCGTCGGCGGCAGCACTTGCATTCCTCGCTTTTCCGTTGGTGGTTATGGTCGCGGTGATTGTGCCTCCACCCGCAACAAGACCGGTGATGGTTTTCGCACCGTCGTAAGCAGGGTTGATGCACGGTGGCGCGCTGCACGCGGTTTGACAGCGGGCGCGGCAAGGAAGAAGAATCATCGCAGCCAGCGCCACAGCCGTAAGCCAACCGTAATTTGGAGACCCTGAACTGGTTTTCACACTCCCTCTGAAGATTCGATGGCTGTTCCCCTTTTCATTCCCTTAAGCTCCCGCCTCCGGCGCGCCGCCGGCAACATGCCGTTCACTGCTAAGCGCGAAACTCAGGGCCGAAGAGTGCCGCAAAAAATGATTCCGTCGCCGCTTTCACCAGCCAAGACGTAGAGACGGGTGCAGATCGTCCTAAGCTCACTGGAACGAGTGAGTTGGTCGCTACGTGAAACGCTATGTTTTTATGCCGGATCAAGCAGCGTGTCAAGAACTTTTCGCCGCTTTGAGACCGCTCACTGAGTTTGACAAGGTGGAGCTGCAAGCGTGGACGACTTGCTTGTTGGCAGGCCGCCCGAGCAGGTTTCCGAGCCATGCCACTCCGACACGGAACTCTACGAGGCGGTGGAATCCTGCGGCAGCTTCAGGCTGCCCACAAGCTGGTGCAGGTCGATCTCCTTGCGGCGGCAATAAGCTGCAATCCCGTCGGCCACGCGGAGCGCGGTGTCAGGCGCGTAGAAATTGGCCGTGCCCACCTGAACCGCCTGCGCGCCGACGATGAGAAATTCAATCGCGTCCTCGGCGCTGGCGATGCCGCCGATCCCGATGATGGGAATGCGCACAGCGCGTGCGGCTTGATGCACCAGGCGCAGCGCCAACGGCTTGATGGCAGGCCCGGAAAGGCCGGCGGTGACGTTGGAAATGCGCGGCGCTCGCGTCTCCACGTCAATGCACATGCCCACGAAGGTGTTGACGAGCGTGAGAGCGTCAGCGCCCGCGGCCTCGGCGGCACGCGCGAAGACTGCGATATCCGTGACGTTCGGAGAGAGCTTCACAAACAAGGGAAAGCGCGCCACCCGCTTTGAAGCCGCTACCACCTCTTCGGTCAGCTTCGGGTCGCTGCCGTAGACCATGCCGCCGCAGCGAGTGTTGGGACAGGAAATATTCAGCTCGTAGGCGTCGATACCCTCGCCGGCATTCAAGATGTCAAGGCAGCGGACGTAATCCTCGGTTGAGTACCCGAAAACGTTCACCACGCAGCGCGCTCGCAGCGTTCGCAGAAAAGGCAGCTTCTCCTCCAAAAACCGCTTGGCGCCCACGTTCTGCAACCCGATCGCATTAAGCATGCCGGATTCAGTTTCGTAGATGCGCGGCGGAGGATTCCCGGGCATGGGGTCCGCCGAAATACCCTTGACGCAGATTCCACCCAACCGATTGAGGTCAATGAGCTGGGCGAACTCCTGGCCATACCCAAAGGTGCCGCTGGCAGTAAGCACGGGATTCTGGAACTCAACGCCGGCAATGTTGACTTGCATTTTGGGCGCGAAGGCCGGCGCTCGGGATTCGGCGTTCGGGGTTCGGGGTTCGGGTCTAGAGACTAGGAGTTCGGAATTCCGATTCTGTGAAGACATAGACGTGTGAGAGCTAGCCAGAAATTGCGCATCATTCGCAACGGACAACCGGCGACCGGTAACCGACCACCGCAAACCGACTACCGATAACCGGGTCTAGGTTTTGGGCAGCGAGTCCGCACCCCACACGACGTGGTCAGCCCAGAACACCGGGCCTTCGGTGCAGACACGCTCGTAAGCGCCGTGGCCCTCCCCGTGAACGCGGATGCAGCAGCCCAGGCACACGCCAAGCGCGCAGCCCATACGGTTCTCCATTGATACCAGGCAGCGCTGGCCGTAGCGCTCGGCAAGCTTCACCGTGGCTTCCAGCATAGCCCAAGGGCCGCAGGCAAGAATCAGCAAGCGCTTTCCGGCGCGGCCGCTCAGATACTCCTCGAACGCGGCGGTCACGTAGCCACGATGACCGGACGACCCGTCCTCCGTGGCGAGCGCCGTCTCGGTAACGTAGGGCGCAAACTCATCCACGCCCACCAGGTCAGCGCGGGCGCGTCCTCCAAAGAAGAGCCGTTGCCGGACGCCGGCCTGCGCAAGCTCTCGCGCAGGCAACAATAGCGCCGCGATCCCAATGCCGCCGGCCACATGCAGCACTTCGTCCGATTGGTGAGCCTCCGCCAGGTAGTCCTCAGCGAAGAAGCCGTGCCCCAGGGGACCCAGCAGTCCCACCTCGTCGCCCTCCCTCAGGGTGGCCATCAGCTCGGTGCCGCGTCCCACAGCCTTGTAGAGAAACTCAAGCAAGGCCAGGGGTCCGAGGCCAGCGGTTGAGGCCGCCGGCTGAACGCTGCCGCCGGTCTCACTCGGGTCCGGTTTGACGTCGTAGATGCTCATGGGGCGGCGGAGCAGCACGTCAGAGTGCCCGAGAAGGCGGATCATGGCGAACTGGCCGGGGCGCGCAGCCTGAGCTTGGCGTGAGGAGCGCACACTAAGGATAAAATGGCCGCCGGTGAGAGCGCGGTTTCCTGCTACCATCGCGATTTCGTCGTACATCGGTTCGATGATAACAGACCGCGGCGAAATGGCGGAGGCTGTGGTGTCACCCCATGATGGGGGCTAGCAGGAATACAGACGGTAGGCAGCGCGGCTCGGGTTGCCCGGTTGTGCGCCAACCGGCGGGCGACGGACCCCGGCCTCTATTGGAAGCCGTGAGACCATCACCCGCGCGGTTCACCTCCTCCGGCGCAACCCTTAGAGCTTTCAAAAACGACGACCGCACGCTTAAGGGCAGCACGGGCCGTCCCCTTGACCCAACCTGCAACGAATCCCTTGGATTCTAGTTCGGGCCGAAGCGGAGCGCTAGACGTAAACAAGTGTAATGGCGTTCGCGGTATAGACTCATATCTACCGGACGTGTCAATTGCCCGATGGCACCCTTGAGTACTGGTGTCGTTTGAACACGCCGGACGCAGTCATTCCCGCGAAGGCGGGAATCCATTGCAGAAGTCCTCGGAAAGAGAAGCTATCAAGGAAGTGGATTCCCGCCTTCGCGGGAATGACTGCGCCTCGGAAGGTTCGGTCCAGCAAATGACACCAGTACGCTTGCGCATGAGCGCATTCCCCATCAAACTGAACCATGATGAACGTTTCCACGCGCTTCTCGCTAGCCACGCTTGAGTTCGACTCCGTGTTGGGGATGGTCGCCGCGTTTCTCTCCGGACCGATTAGCCGCGAGCGCTTGAGTGAGCTCGCACCCACCACGGATGTGGAGCGGATCCGGCAAGACCTTGCTCGGGTGAGCGAGGCGAGGCGCTACGCTGCCGAGGATTCCCGGCCGGCGCTTGGAGCGCTAACAGATCCGCATGCCATCTTCGACAAGCTTTCCATCGCCGGCCTTTCCTGCGAAAGCCTCGAAATTCTGGCCCTGACGGAAATGGCGGCTGCCTCGCAGACGTTGGGCCATGCGTTCGAGTCCTATCCGCTGCTTGATCGCCTAGCCTCGGGCCTTCCTGACTTTCGCGACCTGCTTCGAGAGCTCGAAGGCAAGATCGCGCCGGACGGCTCCGTGGACTCATCGGCAAGTGCTGAACTCGCCCGGGTGCGCCGGGCGATCGAGCGGCTGCGGCACGAGATCCAGGTGACCATCCAGCGCCTGCTCGACCGTCTCACCCGCGCCGGCGTCTTACAGGACGCGCTGGTGACCGTTCGCAACGAGCGTCTCGTGATTCCGGTTCGTGCCGAGGAAAAGCGCCGGGTGGAGGGCGTGGTCCATGGCACGAGCGCGTCAGGTGCCACGCTGTATCTGGAGCCGCTTGAAACCGTGCCACTCAATAACGAGCTGGTGGAAATGGAGGACCGCGAGCTTGCCGAGGTGCGTCGTGTTCTAGGGGAAATGACGGATCGCTTGCGTGCGCGCCTTCCGGACCTGAAGACGACGGCCACAATCCTGGCTGAGATCGACCTTATCTTTGCCAAGGCCGCTTTCGCGCGGGAGTACGACTGCTGCCTGCCGGAGCTGGCGCCGGGCGGCGGCCTGGAACTCGGTGACGCCCGCCATCCGCTGCTCGAAAAGGCGCTGCGTGCCCAGAGCCGCAAGCCGGTGCCGTTAACTCTGGCTCTAGACGCCTCACAAAAAGTGCTGGTGATCAGCGGCCCGAACACCGGTGGCAAGACCGTCGTGTTGAAAACCATCGGCATATCAGCGCTAATGGCACAGGCCGGTTTGCCAGTGCCTGCTGTGGTGGCGCGCTTGCCAGTTTTCGGCCGCGTACTGGCGGATATTGGGGATCTGCAATCGATCGAGCAGAGCCTGAGCACGTTCTCTGCCCACGTCGCGAATCTCCGCCTCATGGCTGAAGCGGCGGGACCAGGCGACTTGGTATTGGCGGACGAACTCGGCGGCAGCACTGATCCGGAGGAGGGAGCGGCGCTCGCTATCGCGGTGCTCGAACACTTTCGCGCCCGCGGCGCCACGGCGGTGGTCACCACCCACCAGTCGCGTCTAAAGGCGTATGCTGCCGAGACGCCCGGCGCTCTCAACGCGGCCATGGAGTTTGACGACCATACGCTCCAGTCCACCTATCGACTCCTGGTGGGCTTGCCCGGAAAGTCGAGCGGTCTGGCTGTGGCCGAGCGTCTGGGATTACCGCTCTCAATCATCCAGCGCGCGCGGGAGCTGGTTGCGCCGGAGGAGCGCGAGATGTCAGCGCTGGTGGAGACGCTCCATCGCGAACGCGGTGAGGTGGAACGAAAGCTGGAACAATCGGAACGCGCCCGGCAGGAGCTTGAGGCTCGGCGGCAGCAGCTCGAGCAGCAGTACCAGGCGGAGCGCAAGTCTCGCCTGCAGGAGCTTGGCCGGCGACTCGATGAGTCCCTGAAACGGGAGGGAAAGCGGTGGGAGGCGGCGCTGGAGGAGATTCGCGCCGAAGTTCGGACGCAGATGGCGCGGAACCTGTCGCAAAGCCAGTCCGGAAAGGCTCTGCGCCGGCTCGAGCAGAAACTGGAGCGCCTTCCCGGCGCTCTGGTAGAAGAAGCGCGGCAGGACTGGAAGGCAGAGGCAGAGCAACTCGTGGGTCCTGTGGAGACGCCTGCCGGGAGTGAAGCAATCGTTGATGGCGCTCCGCAGGTGGGTGACACCGTCCAAGTAGAAGGGATGCCGTCGCCGGGCGTCGTAACCGCCATCTCCGGAGGGCAGATCGAGGTGGTGGTTGGGAGGATGCGCATGCACGCCGATCCGGGTCGCGTGCGGGTTATGGTTCGTAAGGCGGCTACGCCTGCGGCGCGCCAGGAAATGGGCACGCCGGGACCGGCCGCTTCAGGCCCTGAAGTGCCGCCGGAGATCAACGTGATCGGGCAGACCGCAGAAGAGGCGCGGGAGCACGTGGACGAATACCTGGATCAGGCGTACGTGGGCCGAAGATTTCGGCTGCGCGTGATCCACGGACACGGCAAGGGAATTCTGCGCCGCACGCTGCATGAGATGCTCGGGGCGCACCCGCACGTGGAGCGCTTCTATCCGGCCGCGGCTCAAGAGGGCGGGACGGGCGCGACGATTGTTGAGCTGAAGCGATGAGGAAGGGGACCGCTCTGAGATGAAAAGCTACCGAATCGCGCTTATCCCAGGTGACGGAATTGGAAAAGAGGTTGTCCCGGCCGCCGTCGAAGTCCTGAAGGCGGCCGCGCGCGACTTTACGCTTTCTTTCCAGGACTTCGACTGGGGCTGCGACTACTACATTCGAACCGGCCGAATGATGGACCCCGACGGTCTCGACCGGCTTCGTCCGTTTGACGCCATTTTGCTGGGCGCTATCGGGATTGGCGCCACTTCTTCACCAACAGGTCCACCGGCCACAGTGCCTGACCACGTGTCGCTGCGTGATCTTCTATTGCGTATGCGGTTTGGCTTCGACCTCTACATCAACTTACGCCCTGTTGAGATTCTGCCGGGTCTTGAACCTCCGCTGCGTGGCAAGACGTCTCGCGACATCAACATGATTTTCGTGCGCGAAAACACCGAGGGTGAATACTGCGGCCTCGGCGGACGCTTCAAGCGCGGAACTACGGATGAGGTTGCGATCCAGCAATCCGTCTTTACCCGGAAAGGTGTGGAACGGGTGTTGCGCTACGCCTTCGAGCTTGCCCGCCGGCGCGAGCGAAAGAGGCTGGCGAGCGCCACCAAGTCGAACGCGATGCAGTATACGATGGTGCTCTGGGACGATGTCTTGCGCGAGCTAGCGGAGGAATACCCGGACGTTGCCGTCTCCAACTACCACGTGGATGCACTCGCGGCGCGCATGGTAACACACCCGGAGGGTCTGGACGTAGTCGTAGCCTCCAACCTCTTCGCCGACATTCTCACCGATCTCGGTGGCGCCCTTCAGGGCAGCCTGGGCCTTGCCGCCAGCGCGAACTTGAATCCCGCAAGTGTTGCCAATCCTGCTGCTCGGCTTGGCCCACCTCTATTCGAGCCCGTTCACGGAAGCGCGCCGGACATCGCCGGCCGCGGCATTGCTAATCCTATCGCGGCCATCTGGGCCGCAGCGATGATGATGGAACATTTGGACGAAACCGCCGCCGCCGGACAGATCATGACGGCACTGAAGGCTGTTACGGGCGAGGGGCGCGTCCGCACGCCCGATCTGGGAGGCAGAAGCACCACGGAGCAGTTCGCACGCGCAGTCATCGATAGCTTCGGGCAACCATCATCGACGACTGGAACACGACAGGGTTCGTAACCGATCACTCGATCAGATACTGAGCGAACTTGCCATCATCGACCGAAAACGTGCTCACGGCGAGAGACTTCCCGGAAGCAAACTGCAGCCTGAACCGCCGGTACGTCATCCCGCCGCGCAGTCCGAATGATGTCTGCTCGAAACTCTGCGGCGCTCCCAGCGGCTTAAGGCTGGCGGCGGCGTCCGCCAGCACTTGGGCGGTGAAATATGCGTCTGCGTCAGACGTCAGAACTGAGCGGTCGATCTTGCCATCCTGCAATTCGCCAAATACTCGGCGCGCCTGCTCAAGTTGCTGGGCCGCTTGCGGGTCCTGTTTCTCAGATAGCAGCAGCGGCCCGATTTGACTGGCGATGGAGTGAGCGGCGCTCGAACCATCCAGGTTCGTGAACACAGCTATCGCAGCGCCTTGACCGAGCCAGACCACGTTGTCGCTCACGAAACCGGAAACCGCGCCGCCGTGTTCGAGTTTCGGATGGTCAGCAGAATCCGCCACACCCTGGCCGAGGCCGTAGTTCGTAGTGGTGCCGTTTTTCAGGCGCGCCGGCGTAATCATTTCGTTGAGGGAAGACGGCGCCAGCAGCTTGCCGTCAAGCAAAGACACGTCCCACAGGGCGAGATCGTGCGCTGTCATCGCGAGCTCACCGGCTGCAAATAGCCAGCCCTTCGCCTCAGGCTGAACCTGGCGGACTGGTCCGAGGGCAAACCGAGTATAGCCTGCTGCATCCGAATCGCTCAGCGGCTGCGCGTCCAGATTGATGGCGCTCTCCATGCCGAGAGGATGCAGGATTCGTTTTTCGACGAACGAGAACGCTGGCATCCCGGACACGATTTCTACGATGCGCCCAGCTACTACATAATTCGTGTTGCTATACTGCCACCGCGTGCCGGGGTCGAAATCGAGGGGCTTCTTGGCCCAGCGGTCCAGGATTCCGTCTGCGGTGACCGGCTGAAGCATGAAAGGAGCCACGTAGTCCAGCGGGTAGTAGTCCTGGTATCCCGATGTGTGAGAAAGGAGCTCACGGATGGTGACGTCATGGGCGCGCGTAAGCGAGGGCAGGAAGCGCGAGACGGGATCATCCAAAGAAAGCTTGCCGTCTTGCTGCAGCAACAGAATGGCACACGCCATGAATTGTTTGCTGACCGAGCCAACGGCGTAGCGCATGTCGCTGCGGGCGGGAGTGGCCGGGTCCAAGCGTGCGTTGCCGTAAGCCTTCACGTAAGCGATCTTGCCGTCCTTCACAACCGCAAGGGAGGTGCTGGGCGTTCCAGTATTGGCCAGCGCCTTGGCCGCGATGGAATCGACACGGTCAGCGACTGAAACCGGCAACTGCGCTTGCAGCTCAATCGAACTAACGAAAGCTACGATGATGATCAGAACGACGGAACGATAACCGCGAAGCATAGGCTTGTCCTCTTGAAGTCCGCGATCATAGCACATGCAGAGCTGGACCGAGACGACGTGCGTTCAGGCGGCACCAGAACTGGAGGCAATCATGAGCTATTATGGCCTTCGGGGAAGGCAGCTTCCAACGGCGTCTCTCCAAAGGTTCAGGCCTAACTTTGCCAAGCGATAAGACAATCGAGCCATCGGAAGCCGTTCGCGAGCCCTTGGGTAAGCGGATGAAGCGGACGGGGTTTGCGCTTCTGTTTTCTGCGATTCTCCTGATCCCGCGCGTTCGCCGTTTGCGAAGAAGCGTGCTCATGTGGACGCTTGTTCGTGCCCTTGCATTCGTCGCGGCCGCCTGGCTTGTTTGGCGCTTCGTTCACGAAACCACCGGCGTCCCGTCTCTGTTGTGTGCAATCGGCCTCGCTCTTTTCGGGCTGCTCGTCAAAGCGCGCCCGGAGCGAAAATCGATAGACGACGTGGCTCGCACGCTCAACGCGCTGGTGGTGCTAAATGGCGGCTCTTGGATCAACGAACGCGACTCAAAGGCAGTACCCGATACAAGCATATTCGTTGTGTCCGATCGCCTGGTCGTGCTGACAGCCAAGTTCCTCGAGATCGCTGAGATTCCCCTGGCCGGTGTCCGCGAGGTCCACATTCACGCGGTATCACGGTCACCAAGAACGAACGGCCACGCAGCCGCGGAGGCGTGGCAGATGGAAATCAACTGGGCCTCAGCCAACGGAGCTCGCAGCGCCGCGTTTCGCTTCGACGGTTTCTTTGCCGAACACCTCGCTCGAGTGGCCGAGCAGACGGTCACCAGCGTATGGAAGAAGCAACTGCCGGTGTTGAAATCGTAAGAGAACAGCTTTCAGCTCTCAGCCTTCAGCAATCAGCATTCACCACCCAATCTTTCTGCGCCTCACCTGATCGTGTCCCCGGCGAGCCCCCAGAAATCCTTCACGTAATAGGAAGAGATCACGTTGCCGAAGAGGTGGCAAATCGCCTTGCACTGCGGAATCTCGCCGTAGAGCTTGCGGCCTCGCGCAAACACCTTCTTGAACGAACCCTCACGCAGCAAATTGCCACCAATTTTCCTCAAGGGCTCGCAAGGGTAGAACACGTCGCCATTCGGGTACACGCGCGGAAACATGGTGGGGAAGCACTGGAAGTCGCCAAATTCCAGCACGGTACGTAAGAGCTTCGGCGTGCCGTTAATCGGCTGCGCCTTGGTGCGGCGCCGCTCGATGATTTTCTCTACCAAAGCTTTATAACGAGCGTTCTGCAGCAAGCGCAAGTTCGGCATTTTCTCTTGCAGCGCGCTTTGGGTGGAAAAGACAAAGCCCTGCTCGGCGCAGTAGTCGAGAATGCGGTCGATTTCGCCGATATTCCATTCCTCGATGACCGAGCTGATGGTGATGTCGCCGGGCCGTGGCATTTGCGACCGAGCAAGCTGCAGGTTTTCGAGCACCCGAGCCACGTTGCCCGGCTTCGAGAGCGGTTCGTCGGGCCAGGTCACCAGGGAGTCGAGACTGACGATCAGTCCGTTCAGGGAACGGAACAGACCTTGGCGCTTGTGCAACAGCGTGCCGTTGGTCACCAGGAGGACGGAACGGAACTTCAAGTCATGCCGGGCTGCCGCAACCAACTCCTCGACGTCTGCGCGAAGCAGCGGCTCCCCGCCCGTAAAAAGAATCGAATCCGTTTCCCGGCGGATGATGCGCAGGATCTGCAGGGTCTCTCGCGTGGAAAGCTCGTCGCTGAAAACGTCGGGCTCCCTTTGAGTGCAGTAAGTGCAGTCGAGATTGCATTTGTGCGTGGTGTAAAAGACGGCGGCGTAGGGCGCCACCACGTCCGTTCCCAGAATCTCACGCCGGTAGAGATTCTGAAAATAGTGTTTGAAGTTCTTTAGGACAAATGGAGAGTGGCGCACCAACCCGCGCAAGAGTTGGAGGCCGGAAGACGGTTTGGGGCTCTCGTTCATATCCCAAAGGGTCCCGGGCGGTACCTAGATTTAGAAGCACCGGGGGCAGTTAACACCAAGGCGCCAAGTCACAAAGGAGGCTAGAGGCAGGCGAGCGCTCGCTCTGATTCACATCACTCCACTCCTTCGTGTCTTTGTGCCTTGGTGTTAAGTTCCTCGCAGCAGTCCCTTCAGCTATGCCTTCGCAGTTTTCGATTCGCCGTGCTCAAGCACCTGCAGAAACTTCGCCAGCCACGCCGGATGCGCAGGCCAGGCTGGGCCCGTAACGAGGTTCCCATCCACGTGCGCTTCGGTCATGCCGACGCCAACGTAGGTGCCTCCGGCCGCGGTCACTTCGGGACCGACGGCGGGATAGGCGCTAATTGACCTGCCTTTGGCTACGCCCGCGGCGGTCAGCAGTTGGGCTCCGTGACACAGGGCGGCTACCGGCTTTCTGTTCTGGAAGAAATGGCGCACCAGTTCGAGGACCTTCTCGTTCAACCTCAAATACTCGGGTGCGCGGCCTCCGGGAATCACCAGCCCATCGTAAGAGGCCGGATTCACTTCGTCAAAAGTTGCATTCAGAGAGAAGTTATGACCGCGTTTCTCGCTGTAGGTCTGGTCACCTTCGAAGTCGTGAATGGCGGTGCGAACGGTGTCGCCGGCTTTCTTGCCGGGACACACGGCGTCCACCGTGTGACCCACCACTTGCAGAGCCTGAAACGGCACCATCGCTTCGTAATCCTCAACGTAGTCGCCCACAATCATCAGGAGGTTTTTGCCTGCCATTTTCATTCTCCTTTCCAGTCTCTGATTATAGGCACAAACCGCTTGGTTTCGGTCGGAGCTCGCACGGAACTCGGGTAGGATGCTCACGCAGCTATTGCGGCGGCCGGCGCTTGACGCTGCGGGGTACCGCCCCTAAAATTGAATCTTAGGTAGCGCTCGCAAATGTCAAACCCATGAGGTGCTATGCTGGATGGCCCCGTTCTTGAAGCCCTGACCTTCGATGACGTTCTGTTGCGCCCTGCGCGCTCGAGCGTCCTGCCCAATGAAGTCGACACCCGCACAAAATTCACCCGCAACATCGCCCTGAATATCCCCGTGGTGAGCTCCGCCATGGATACGGTGACGGAGTCGCGCCTCGCCATCGCGCTCGCCCAGCAAGGCGGCATCGGGATCATTCACCGCACCATGCCGATTGACCGGCAGGCCTCCGAAATCGACAAGGTGAAGCGCTCGGAGAGCGGCATGATCGTGGATCCGGTCACCGTCCGGCCTGACAGTCTGGTGGCTGAGGCGCTCGAGATCATGCGGCACTACAAGATTTCCGGAGTGCCCGTAACCTCGGCGGACGGCAAGCTGGTGGGCATTCTCACCAATCGCGACCTGCGCTTCGTGCCGCGCACGGACGTTTACGTCTCCGACGTGATGACCAAGGAAAACCTCATTACCGTCGCGGTGGGCACCACGCTGGAGGAGGCGGAGCGCATCCTTCACCAGCATCGCGTGGAGAAGCTCCTCATTGTGGATGACGCCTTCAACTTGAAGGGCCTGATCACGGTGAAGGACATCCAGAAGAAGATCAATTACCCGAGCGCTGCCAAGGACGAGCAAGGCCGCCTGCGAGTGGGCGCCGCCGTGGGCGTGACCGGCGACTACTTCGAGCGCGCGCAGGAACTTGTGAAAGCGCAGGTGGACGCTCTGGTCATCGACACCGCCCATGGGCACTCCGAACGCGTCCTTGATTCCGCGCGCAGGCTGCGCGAGGCGTTTCCGGACGTGGACCTGGTGGCCGGAAACGTGGCCACTTTTGAGGGAGCGTGTGACCTGGTGCAACTGGGTCTCGATGGAATCAAGGTGGGCATCGGTCCGGGTTCCATCTGTACCACGCGGGTGGTGACCGGCGCCGGCGTGCCCCAGATCACCGCTATTTCCGAGTGCGCAAGGGCCGCGCGCAGCGCGGGCATTCCGCTGGTGGCCGACGGGGGTGTGAAGTTTTCCGGGGACGTTACCAAGGCCATTGCGGCGGGCGCCAGCACGGTAATGATCGGAAGCCTGTTTGCCGGCACCGAGGAGAGCCCCGGCGAGACGATCCTGTATCAAGGCCGCAGCTTCAAGAGCTATCGGGGAATGGGTTCCATTGGCGCCATGACCGCCGGGTCTGACCGCTACTCGCAGGAGCGCGAGGTTTCTAAAATGGTGGCCGAGGGTATCGAGGGCCGTGTGCCTTACAAGGGGTCTCTGGCAGATATGGTGACGCAACTGGTGGGCGGCTTGCGCTCCGGCATGGGCTACTGCGGCTGCGAAAATATTCAGGCGCTGCAACAGCGAGGCCGGTTCGTGCGTATTACCAGCGCCGGTCTGCGCGAAAGCCATGTTCATGATGTGATTATTACGAAAGAAGCGCCTAATTATCGTCTTGAATAATCCCAACAACATGATTGCGGTGGAGGGCGCTGCTCCCCTTCCGATGCGCACAACCGGCCTGCGCCTCAGCCACCCCAAGTTTCGCTGGTTCATGGTAGCGGCCTGGGCCGGGCTTATCTTTTATCTCTCAACCTCGGGTTTCGGAGTTGGCTTTACCGAGTGGCTCCTGCTCCAAATTCTGAGTCTGCTTCACGCCACCGTCTCACCCCACACTTTCGAGGTGCTCCACCACTTGATGCGCAAGGCCGCTCACATGACGGAGTACGCCGTCTTCTGCCTGCTGATTTACGCAGCCTTTCTGGACGCCGACGACTTCGAGTGGCGTCCCCGCCTGGCACTACGCTGCGTAGTCATTGCCGGGCTCTACTCGCTCACCGACGAGTACCACCAATCCTTTGTTCCAGGCCGGACGCCGTCGATCATCGATTGCGGAATTGACACCGCCGGGGCGACCCTCTCCACCCTGATCGTATGGGCCTGGCACCGAAGAAAAGTAGTCGTTACCGGTTAGTGGTTGGTGCCCTGTCGCACCGTTCCCGAATTGCCTACCCTCGCCCCGCGCTTCGCGGTCGCCCTCTCCCACCACTAGTGGCCTTGCGCCTGCTTTCGGTACACCCCGCTCCTCCAATAAGCCCGATGACCGATGTAATCGTCGTCGGCTAGATTGGCGATAATCAGCCGGCGCAGTTCCAGCGCGTCGATGGGTCCCTGTTCCTTGTAGAGCACGCTGCCGTCGGCGCCGATCAGCATCGTGTAAGGCACCGCGCTCTTCCAAGTTGGATCGAAGGCGGCTTCGAGACCGTAGATATCGGTGCCGCCAAAGAGCAAGTTCGGGCTACTGGCGTGCTGCGCGTTGAGCGCGCGCAGCACCCCGGCCTGCTCGTCCGGGTAGTTGGTGCTCACCGTCACCAGTTCAAAGGGCCGATGACGGTACATGCGGTACATCGTTTCAAGCTCAGGAAATTCTTCCACACAAGGTGCGCACCAGGTGGCCCAGAAGTCCACCAGCAGCAGCTTGCCGGTGTTGTTCTTTCGAAGAGCCTTCAGATCATCGGCGCTTGCGAGTTTCACCGTCACCGGCTCCGCTTCGATCTTCGCCATTTCCTCTTCGCGTCCCTCGGACTTGTACATCCATTTCGTTGAGCAGCCCACCGAAGGAGTGGACGCCTCCGCTACCGGTTTGCCCGCCAGCAGCGCATCAATGGCGTCGCGAGCGTCCTGTCTGGTCACGTACTGCTCGCGGGGGCTATTGTCCACCCGGCCCTCGTACCGGAGCTTGCGCTCCGAATCAAAGATGAATACATGGGGCGTGGCCGTGGGCCCGTACTCGCGGGACACCTTCTGCGTCTCGCCGTCGTACAAATAGGGAAAATTGAAATGCCGAAACTGGGCGCGAATCTTCATCTCAGCCAGCGAGTCGCTGACATCGGTGTAACCCAACTCATCCAGGCGAATGGCATTCGCGTTGTTGGGCTCGATGGCCACGAAGGCGACGCCACGGTCCTGATAGTCTGATACCAGCTTTTTGATACGCGTCTCGTAAAGCTGCGCCGTGGGGCAGTGGTTGCAGGTGAAGATCACCACCAAAACCCTGGCCGATGCGTAGTCCTTCAGGCAGTGCGTCTTGTCGTCTATGCCCGGGAGGCAGAAGTCAGGCGCCGCCGATCCGATGGGCAGCACCGGCGGCTCGTCACCGGCACCAAACAGGCGAACCGGAGCCACCGACAGCAGCAGGAAAGCCAGGATACGAGTGGTCATAACGCTCACCTCTTGCAGGGACTCATCGATACCGCCCAGAACGCCCTTGGGGAACTCCCCTTCTACTGCTAAAACATTACCCATCCATAAGATGCTGGGTTATACTGACTAACAGGCCTGTTTTCTGTAACATGCTGGGTTCCCAAAACAACGACCCATTGTTTTTCAATAACATGCTGGGCTTGTTCGTAATAAATCTCAATACTCTATGCCCAAACGCCATGCCCAAAGGCAGCGGCACCCCGTTCTGAAGCTGCTGGCGCCTGACCCGAGCGGCTTTACGAACCCTTCCCGGGTCACGCCGAGATCCCGAGAAAGCGCTGTGTAACGTAGCCCAGCGATCGCTGCCGTCCCCCGCGGCTGGGTGACGCGGGATGTGAATGGCCCTACGGCTCGTCCAAGAAGGGCATCATCAAGGGCGGTTCGGCAAGAAACCGAAGACGGGCAATCTCAGCGACGGCGCGCGCCACGTGTCCTTGCCGCGCAGGTTCAAGAGACATGGCGAACGGAACATGATCTTTCGAGGGCACGGGTTCCTGCAGCACCGAATCGATGTTGATGCGATACCGGCTCAGGATGCCGCCCACGCGCGCCAGAATGCCAGGCCGGTCACGCACCACAAGCCTCAGATAAAAGGCCGCCGTCATCTCGGCCAGCGGGGCGAGGCGCGCCGGGTGCCAGTCCTTGTAACCGAGCGGCGTGGCGCCGGCGCTGCCCGCGAGCAGGTCGCGCGCGATTTCGACGACGTCGGAGATCACGGCCACCGCGGTGGGTTCACCGCCCGCGCCCCGGCCGCTGATCAGCGTGTTGCCGCCTTTGCTGCCCACCAGCAGCACGCTGTTGATGGAGCCCTGGGCCGCGGCGAGCGGCGCCGAGCGAGGAATCATCATGGGACACACGTACGCCTGCAATCGGCCGTTCTTCACGCGGCGGGCGGCGGCGATGAGGCGGATGGTGCGGTTGAAGCGGTGAGCGTAAGCGAAGTCAACCTGCTGAACCTGACGGATGCCCTCGGCGGGAATCTCGCCCACCGGCACCGCGGCGCCGAAACAGAGCATGGCCAGAATGGCGATCTTGTAGCGCGCGTCGTGACCGTCCACGTCAGCCGTGGGGTCGGGCTCGGCGTAGCCGCGCTGCTGAGCTTCGGCGAGGGCCTCGGCGAAGGGGCAGCCACGCTCTTCCATTTCCGTCAGGATGAAGTTGGTGGTGCCGTTCAGAATGCCGAGCGCGGAGGTGAAGTGCTCGCCCGCCAAGCCTTCGCGAATGGCGTGCAGCACGGGCGTGCCGCCCGCCACGCAGGCCTCAATGCCGAGCCCCGCGCCGGCGGACTGGCTGCGCTCCACCAGTTCGTGCCCGTACTCGGCCACGAGCTGCTTGTTGGCCGTCACCAGATGCTTGCGGGCCGCGAGGGCGGCGAGGGAGATGGCATGCGCCGTTTCCAGGTGACCCACCAGCTCCACCACCACGTCGACGCCGGGATCGGCAATCACCTCGCGCCAGTCTCGCACCCGCTTGACGGAGGCTCGCAACCAGGAAAGGTCGCGCTGGTGAATGCTTCGCGCGCAGACCGCCCTCAGTTCGAGCTTGCAGCCCAGGCGCCGGTCAAGTTCGCGCTGATGTTCCAGCAGCACCTTTACGGTGCCGGTTCCCACTGTGCCCAAACCGATCACGCCCAGACCGATGGTCCGGCGCCGCGGCGTGGTCGCCACTCCCTGAGAGACTGTTTGTGGCTTGGTTTGTTTCATCGGAACCGTGACAAGCGCCTCCATCGCGAAGCGCGCTGGCAGACTTTGGAGGACCTATTCAATGTAACATCGAAACGTAGGGCGGGGCTCGCCCTGCGCCGTGGCATGGCCATCCTGGCCATGGCTCCCGCACGGGCTGGAAGCCCGTGCCACGAGGTGCGAATGGAAATCAGCCTTCATCAGAAAGTTGCGGTCGTTACGGGCGGGTCGCGCGGCATCGGCGCAGCTACGGTCAGGCTATTTGCCGAGTGCGGGTCGAGCGTGGTCTTCGGCTATCGGAGCGCTGCCGCGGCTGCGGAAGAAGTGGTGAAGAGCTGCACCGGCGCTGGCGGGCGCGTGGTGGCCGTCCGTTCCGACATCTCGAAGATGAGCGGCGGCAGGCGACTCATCGAGGCCGCGCATCGCCGCTTCGGCCGCGTCGACATTCTGGTGGCCAACGCGGGAATCTGGCCGGCTGAGTCGCTGCCGATCGAGACGATGAGCGAGCGGGCGTGGGATGAGATGATGGCGATAAATCTCAAAGGCGTCTACACCGTAATTCGCCATGCAGTTCCGCACCTGATGAAACAGCGAAGCGGGCGGATCATTGTTGTCTCGTCCACGGCGGGACAGCGCGGCGAGCCGTTCCATGCCGACTATGCAGCCTCGAAGGGCGCGCTCATCAGCCTGGTGAAGAGCCTCGCGCCGGAGTTAGCGCCGCATCACATCCTGGTGAATTGTGTGGCGCCGGGTTGGGTCGACACGGACATGGCGCGCCCCGTGCTCGACGTGCCCGCGGAAGCCCGAAAGATCAAGGCCGGGATTCCGCTCGGCCGGGCCGGTGACGCGCGCGAAGTTGCCATGCCGATCCTCTTTCTGGCCTCGGAAATGGCATCGTATATTACGGGTGAGATTCTGAACGTCAACGGCGGGAACGTGCTGTGCGGATAGATCACGGGCCCGCCAACACTCTGGTCATCATGATTCGTTTACCGAAGTTGAAGCTAAACGCGGTGCTCGGGGTTGCGTTTGCGGCCGCTCTAGCCACGGTGTGCGCCGCGCACGGGCAAAGCGCGTCCCATACCATCCAGGCGCCTTCCGCTTCTTCAACGCTGCCGGTTCGCATCGAACCGAAGGCTCAGCAGATTCTCGATCGCGCCATTCAGGCTCTCGGCGGAGCGGCCTTCCTGAACGCGAAGACGATGACAACCCACGGAACGCTGGGAAGCGGCGGAGGCGGCATCGTCTACTTTGACAGCCAGGTGCAGTTTCCTGACAAACGCCGCCTGACCTACGGTCTCGCCAAGAAGGGCAAGCCGATTGTCGTCATCAACAACGGCGACCTGGGTTGGGAAATCGACCGCATGGGCACGGTGAGCCTGGATTCGGAGGATCTTCGCGCCTGGCGATTCAACAATCGATACGGTCTTGAAAATCTGTTGCGCCTTCGCATTCACGAGCCCGGCACGCTGGTGCAGACAGCGGGCGTGGACTTCGTGGACAATGTGGCCGTGAATGTTCTCGACATGGTGGATGCGACTCAGAATCAGATCAAGCTCTACCTCGCCACGCAAACCGGACTACCCGTGCGGATTTCCTATCGTAAATGGAATGCGCTGGTCAACGACTGGGACGAGTATTCCGATATTTACGGCAACTACGGGACGTATCAAGGAATTACCATTCCCAGGCAAATCTCACACTTGGTGAATAACCGCCGGGCGAGCGAAGTCTTCCGTAGCTCGGCCGAATTCAACGAAACTTACCCGCCCGGAATCTTTGACGATCCAACAGCGGCCAAGTGAGCACGCGACTTGAGCGGCCCGACTAACGGCTGCGCCTCCATTCCAGCACAATGGGCGTTCCCACGAAGGGGAAGCGCTCGCGAATGCGATTCTTAAGAAAACGCTCCACGGAAAAGTGCGGTGGCTTGGAGCTATTAATGAAGGCTACGAATGTAGGCGGGGCCACCGCCGCTTGCGTGAGGTAATACAGGCGCAACGGCCTTCCGCCGGGGCTCGGCGCGCGCCCGAAATCAAGCTCCTGCAGGAAGCGATTGATCTCCGCCGTCGGAATGCGGTACTGGCGCGCGGCCGCGACTTTCAGGATGGTCTCAAGAAGTTTGTCGAGACGTCGGCCTTTAAGCGCCGAAAGAAAGATCACCGGCGCGAAATCGAGATACTTCATTTTGTCGCGCACGATCTCGGTGAACTCTTTGGTTGCAGTCGCGGCTTTCGGTACCAAATCCCACTTGTTAACAACGACGATGACGGAGCGATGGCTTTCATAGGCGTAGCCGCCGATGTGCGTATCGGCCGCGGTGACGCCCTCGACAGCATCGATCAGCAGCAGGGCCACGTCGGAGCGCTCCAAATGCTTGCGTGCCTGAATCACGCTCAGCTTCTCGGCCAGCAGGTGCGTCTTGCCCTTGCGCCGGATGCCGGCGGTATCAATCAGGCAGAGGCGCTGGCCTTTGAATTCGAGCTCGGCATCGATAGCGTCTCGCGTGGTTCCGGCGATGGGCGTCACGATGGATCGCTCCTCATTCAGCAGCCGGTTCAGGAGCGTCGACTTGCCCACATTCGGCCGGCCGATGATGGCCACTTGAATCACGCCGCTCGCTCCGGTAGCCTCCGGGGCCTCGTTGGCGGGCGCTTGGTCTCCCGGCGCTGCCGTGAGGCCTGCCGTCACACGGTCCAGCAGATCGTCAATGCCGCGTCCGTGCTCGGCTGAGATCAAGAAAGTGTCCGCAATTCCGAGGTGGTGGAATTCAGCGCCCAGAGCCTCCTGGCGGTCCGAGTCGGCCTTGTTCACGGCGAGGCTTAAAGGCTTGCCGGTGGCGCGCAGATGGCGCGCGAGTTCCTCGTCGAGCGGCAGCAGGCCCTGCCTCGCGTCCACCACCAGCACCACCTGTGCCGCATCGTCGATGGCGGCGTGCGCCTGGCGCAGGATGCCCGCGGCAATCTCACCCGCGGCCTGCGCCCGAGACGCGCTTTCGAGTGCAGCGTCGAGGAGCCCGCCGGTATCGATCACTTCAAACTCGCGCCCCAGCCACTCGGCGCGCCCATAAAGACGGTCGCGAGTCATGCCGGGCTCGTTACCGGCGAGGGCGCGGCGGCGGCCCGTGATCCGATTAAACAGGGTGGATTTGCCGACGTTGGGCCGGCCTACGATGGCAACGCGGTAGGGACGTTTCATGGCCATTTCATGGCCTGCTCATGGCCTGGATCATGGCCTGACTTGGGCCTCGAGCCGGTCAAAGTCGGCGCGCATGCCGGGGTCGCGGGGATCTAATCGGCATGCCAGCGCAATTTCGGTGAAGGCCGACTTGAGGTTGCCGTTGCGCTCGAACCCGAGCGCGAGTTGATGGTGGGCCGCGGCGTTATTGGGATCAAGCGCCACCGCAAATCGATCTTCAGCCAGTGCCCGGCCCCAGTCATTCCGCGCCATCCAGGCCCGTGCGAGGCCCTCGTGCGTCTCAGCAACGCCGGGAGCGAGGACCAGAGCCACGCGATACTCGGCGACCGCGGCCACCCATTGTTGCTGTTCGGCCAAAAGGTGGGCTAGCTGGGAATGAAGCTCGGTGTTACCCGGCGACAGATCACACTCGGCCTTGAGTTCCCGGGCCGCTCCCGCCAAGTCACCCTCGCTCTCGAGCGCTTGCTCGAATCCCTTTACAACTTCGGGTGCGCCGGGTTGGAGCAGCAGCGCCACACGGTATTCCGAAAGGGCGGCGTTGAGATCGCCACGGCTTGCGAGCAACCCTGCGATTGCGGAATGTGCGGTGGCGTTGCCGGGTTGCAGCCGCAACGCTTCCCGGTACTGGGATTCCGCGCCGGCCACATCGCCGCGAGCGGCCAGCGCGAACGCCAGATCGGCGTGGAAGGCCGAATTTGCCGGATCAAGTGTCACCGCCGCGCGATATTCGTCCAACGCCCAGGCGCTGTTGCCTTCGGCACCAAGCGCCCGTGCCAGGTCGTAGTGCGCGGTGGCGGAGTTGGGATTGAATCGCAGGGCTTGCCGATATTCGGCAATCGCCGCGTTCCAGTTCTTCTGCTTTGCCAAGGCGTCGGCCACCGCCAGGTGCGAAGCGGATTTATCCGCTGCGGCGGCCACAGCCGCGATCAGCATGACGAGCATCAATTTCAGTTTCATGCAACCCTTAACGATGTGAAGTACCTGCGATCGAGATTTCGAAGGCGTTCAACTTTTGACTTTCAACCTTTGACTGCAGGCCCACTGGTTTTTCCGGCGACGCCAGGTCACTGCGAGCTCAATTGCTTGGCAAGCGCTGCGTAGCTTGTTCCCAAGGTTGATGCGTTGGGCGCGAGTTCGAAGGCGCGATGATACTCCTCAAGCGCGCCGCGCCGGTCGCCGGTGTTCAACAAAGCGTCGCCGAGGTTGTTGTGAGCCTCAACGTCCTTGGGATCAAGCTGCACGGCCTGCCGATAAGCGGTGACGGCGCCCTTCATATCGCCTGCGGCGTAGAGCGCCAGGCCCAAACGGTTGGTCACTTGAGCGTCATTGGTCTTCAGTGCCAACGCTGCCCGATAAGCGCTGATGGCGCCGTCAAGCTCCCCGTTCGCGTAAAGGGCGTCGCCGAGCTTCGCCTGCAATTCAGCATCATTGCCGTTCAGCCGCACGGCTTCGCGATATTCGGCGATGCTGCCCGCCAGGTCATGCCGGGCGGCGAGAGCAGCCGCAAGTCCGCGGTGCGCCTGCGCGTTGCCGGCATCGAGCTGCAGCGCCTGGCGAAATTCGCCGGCGGCGTCATCCCATCGTTGTTCCTGGCTGAGCACCCGCGCCAGCCCAAGATGAGCCGCAGCGTTCTTCGCATCCAGGTTCACGGCCTGGCGATACGCCCCTTCCGCTTCAGCCCACAGGCGGCGCTGTTCGAGATCCGTAGCGTGGGCGAGAGCTTGCAGCAGCGTCTGCTGTGACTCCTGTGAAACGGGGGAACTACCCGCAGCCGCGCCACCGGCGCCTGCCTGAGGCGCGGCTGAGGGCAAGACAACAGCAGCCGCCGTCTGCGAAAGAAGCGGGCTGGCCGGGCGCGTGGGCAGCGCCACCACAGTTTGCTTTGCTTTGATGACGGCCTGGATCAGCACATCGTCAGCGCCGGCATCCATCAGCCCTCGCAGATATTGCACCGTGGGAGTGAAGTCAATACCGCGTTTGTCGATGAGCAGCGCGATGCGGCCGCTGTTAACTCCACCCTTCACCAGTCCTACGATCTGGCGCTCGTGAAGCGGTTTTGTTTCCGGCTGGCCGGGAGTGTTGCTGGAAGCCGATGAGGCAGCCTTAGGCTCCGGACGGTTTTGAGCCGAGCCCGGCGCCTTGGCCGGCGCGCCGCGCCCCAGCAAGGTACCAGGCGCCAGCAGCAGTATAAGGATAAGCAGAGGCACGGCTCGCGGCGCTGTCGAGCGCTCGGAACCGGTGGATGAAAACGGACTTCGCGAGGAACTATGGCAATTTAGGAGTTTCATCGGTGTTGGTTGCGGTGCGAACGACCACTCTCATTATTGCGTCGTAGAAAACCAGGCGGCAATAGGCGCGTCCGGACTCGTTTCTCATTCTAGCTGCTTTCGGCGCCGGCGCAGTCCCACTGTTGGGCAATGCACCTTTGGTTAGGAGGTCCATCGCGGCCTTCAATTAGTGGCTTTGGGCAATTTTTAGAGAATTTGCCTGTACTCATTCTAAAGCACTTCTTGGCTTTGTGTAAATTTACACAAAGCCACCAAGTTATTGATTGCACGTGGCTTCTTGGCTTTGGCAAAGATGCTGAAATCCTTAATCTATTCATTTTAAAGAACCTCTTGGCTTTGGTTAGTATCTTTTTTTTCGTCGTCATCCTCCCGTCTTGG
>DATJYK010000348.1:0-10172 GCA_035578005.1 Terriglobia bacterium | reverse complement strand
AGAAGTGAGGACCAGGGTAGCAAAGATGAAGAGCGAGGCAGAGTCCCGGCAAAATGATCAAGGCCATGAGAGACCCACAAGGCCTCTTCCGATCTACTGCTCGTCCGAAAGGTCATTTTTGCACCGCAAAGTAGACTAGCCTGGTAGGCTGCGGACGAACTCGTCCAGCCTGTCATTCCGAGGAGCCGTAGGCGACGAGGAATCTCGTAGCGCCTTTAGTTTCAGACCGAGATTTCTCGCTGCGCTCGAAATGACATGGTTCCGAGCTGTTTTTTCGCAGCCTGCTAGGCTAGGCGGTCACCGGTGGCTTCAAATCCTTAGCGTTTCGGATTACAACCGAGCCGACGAACGCGGAGGGCCATGGCAACCCGGCGTAAAGAATCGGTATCATTGGAAGGTTATGACCTGGCGATTGCCAATCGTGTTCTTTACGCTTGCTTTTTTAGAGGTGGCGCTTGCAGGCAAGGCGCTTAGCGCAGCAGAGCAGACGGTCTGGGAAATCGGGCAGTTCGATCAATCGTCGGCAGAGTTTCACCATCACGTCGACTTTTCGAATCCCAATGACAACCCGATTTTCACGGTTGGCAAAAGCGATCCGTCGAAGGACTGGCCCGCCGCGCAGCCCGGGTCCGCCAACTCAGACGCGGGCGCGCGACCTCATCCATACACCATCATCTTTGATCTCACCAATCCTCCGCGCGGAGCTTATCACCTCGAGATTTCGGTAGTTCTGAACCGGCCTCGCGTTCCCAATCTGCAGGTGGACATCAACGGGAAGTCAGGCGTCTTTTACCTCCATCGAAAGGTGAGCTACTACCCCGGCGACGGCGGCGTTGACTCGCCAATCTACGGTGGCGACCATCTCACGATGGCGCTGCCCACGGCAGCTTTCCGCGCCGGCGAGAACAAGCTGGTTCTCACAGCGGTGGATGACCCTAAGGACGGGCCGGGAGATTCCTGGCTGCTCTATGACGCCTTGCGGCTTGTGGGGGACGCCGATGCAAAGGCACAGCGCTCGACTGAGATCAGCATTGACCCGACGATTTTTTATGCGAAGGCTGACGGCGAGCTTTCAGAGCTGACCCATGTCACGGTCACACACTCCGATCCCGTCCAGCGAGGCGAAGTGACCTTGACGGTTGCCGGAAAGACTCTGAAGGCGGACATCCCGCAAGGACACGACTTCGGCGAAGAGCGGGTCGAGTTTGCCGTGCCTGAGGTGAGCAGCACGACTGAGGCTGAAGCGACTGTTCACTTGGATGGCCACACCCTCAAATCGCGGCTCACTTTCACGCCTCGGCGCAAGTGGAACATTGACCTGGCGCCTCACGCGCACCTCGACATCGGGTTCACCGACTACCAGGCCAAGATTGCTGAGATCCACAATCGCAACCTTGATCGGCTGCTGGATGAGATCGAGGCTCACCCGGAGATGCGGTTCAATCTCGATGGCTCGTGGATTGTGCAGCAGTATCTGGCATCACGAAACCAAGCGACACAGGAGCGTCTGCTAAAACTCGTTCACGAGGGCAAAATCGCGGTGCCGGTTCAGTTGGCCAACTTGATGACCGGCTATCCGACGCTGGAGGAGCTGATCCGGTCCACCGACTACACTCACGATCTACACGAGCACGACGGCTTCCCGTTTGACTACGCCAACATCACCGATGTTCCCAGTTACACGTGGTCGTATCCCTCGGTGCTGGCAGCGCTCGGGGTGAAGTACTTTTCGGCGGCGGCTAACAGCGACCGGGGACCGATCCTGCTGTACGGACGCTGGAACACCAAGGCGCCATTCTGGTGGGAGGGTCCTGACGGCCAGAAGGTGCTCATGTCATATTCGCGCCAGTACTCGCAGCTTTGGTTTGTTTGCGGCATACCTCCGCAGGAGGCGAACTGCCGCCAGGCCTTGCCCACTTTCTTCCAGCAGTACGACTCGCCCGCTTACAAGCCGGACACGGTCCTGATGTTCGGCAGCCAGTTCGAGAACACCTACCTGGTGCCGGGCGAACGCGAATTTGTGGAGAAATGGGACGCGCAGTACGCGTACCCGAGAATTCAGCTTGCTACCTTTCCCGATTTCATGCGCTACGTTGACCAGCACTACGGCTCTGAGCTGGAGACGGTGAAGGGCGACGGCGGCCCCTATTGGGAGGACGGCTACGGCACCGACGTGCATTACCTGACGATCGACCGCGAGAGCCAGCAGCGCGCGCCGTCTGCCGAGAAGCTCTCGACCATTGCCACCTACTTTGAAAACAACGTCTCCGGTCCAGCGGGCGAAGTTCGCGCCATGTGGAATGACCTCGTGCTTTACGCCGAACACACCTTTACCTCCTGGGGCGGCTACTCCCGGCCCCAAAGCCAGGAGACGGTGCGGCAGTTTGAGGTGAAGGATAACTTCGCGGTGGACGGGCGGCTGCGCGTGAACGCCATTCTCGATCAGTCGCTCAGCCAACTCGCAGACAAAATCCATGTGCCCGCGACGGCCTTCGTGGTGTTCAACCCCTTGAACTGGACTCGCACTGATCTTGTCGAAACCGACCTCGACGCCGGCGATACGATCGTGGAATATCCCGGCAAAGCGCCCGTGCCGTTTGAGGTGCTTGCCAAACACTCCGGTTACGATCACGTTCGCTTTTTGGCTCGCGAAGTACCTTCCCTAGGCTATCGCTGCTACCAGGTTGTGCAGCCGCACCAGCACGGGGTGACGCATTCGGAACAAGCTGCATTGCCCGCAAGCAACGCGATCGAGAACGCCTACTATCGGATTGAAGTCGATCCCGAAGCTGGTGCGATCAAGAGCATTTTTGACAAGCAGCTCAACCGCGATATCGTGGACGCTTCAAGCCCCTACCGGTTCAACCAATATCTTTACGTTTCGGGCGGGAACGGCGAAACCCAACTTGTCTATCTCCGCAAATCTCTGCCCCTGGCGAAACTTACCGTGACGGGTTCGAGCGGCGGCCGCATTACCGGCGTGCGTCGCACACCTTATGGCCAGGTTCTGAGCTACGAGACGAGCGGTCCTCACGCACCTTCGATCGCAACCGACATTATTCTCTACGATGACCAAAAGCGAATCGACCTGGTGAACCGGGTGCATAAGGAGCCGGTGAACGTCAAGGAAGCTGTTTACTTCGCGTTTCCAGTGGCGGCCGAAAACCCCAGGTTCAGCTACGAGATTCAGAACGGCTGGGTCGATCCGGCTCGGGATATGCTGAAGGGCGCCAACGTGGCCTGGTTCACGGTGCAGCACTGGGTGAAGGTAGCGTCCGGGAACCTGAGCGTCGCCATGGTTCCAATTGACTCGCCGCTTATAACCCTGGGTGACATCGTGCGCGGGACGTGGCCGGAAGAGTTTGAACCCAAGGCCGGAACGATCTTCTCATACGCCATGAACAACTACTGGCATACGAATTTCCGCCGCGTGCAGAGCGGCGATTTCACCTTCCGGTACGCGGTGACCAGCGGCCCGGACTTGCCACCGGCCGAGCTGGCGCGTTTTGGCCGCGCGGCCATGACTCCGCTTGAAATGGGCGAATTGGTGCCAAACGACAAGTTCGATGACCCGGAGCGTCCCCTGCCGCCTGATCCCAGCAGCTTTTTGGAGATCGACGCGCCCGATGTGGTGGTAGTGAACTGGAAAGCCGCCGATGACGGCAAGGGTACGATCGTCCGTCTTCTGGAAGCGGGAGGCGCCACAGCGACCGCGCATCTGACATTTCCAATGTTCAATCTTGAGCGCGCCTGGCGATGCAATGCGGCCGAAGAAAATCAACAAGCTCTGAATCCCTCCGGACACTCGCTGGCGGTCGACCTGAAGCCGCACGAGATCGCGACCTTGCGAATCATTGCCACCATGTCCAGGGCGGCGCATTAAGCGGCGCCATCGACGCGGAGGTTGCGGCGTCTGGTGGGCGATGCCTCTTTGCCGGCGCAACCAAGCCTCCGTTCAGAATTCCGAGGTGCCGCATGAAGCTGTGGAACGGTGACGATGAGCTTTTCGCCCTGGCCCAGCGGGAGCTGTTCACCTGCGTGGTCGGCGACGTCATGGACAAGCTCGATTTGCTGCATCAGTTTCTGCCACCTCGGATTCAGCCCTTGCGGCAGGACATGGTAGTGATTGGTCGGGCCATGCCTGTGCTCGCTGTCGACGTTTTCGCGGATAAAGTTACTGGAATCGCGAACAGGCTCATGGAAAAACCCTTCGGGTTGATGCTGGAAGCCTTGGATGACCTGCGCCCGAACGAAGTGTATCTCAGCTCTGGTTCGTCGCCTCGCAACGCTCTTTGGGGCGAACTGATGAGTACGAGGGCGCGCAAGCTCGGTAGTTCCGGGGCGGTGTTGAACGGATACGTTCGTGACACGAAGGCGATCTTAGGCATGGGTTTTCCCACCTTTGCCTGGGGCTCATTCGGGCAAGACGCGGGCCCGCGCCATAAGGTTATAGACTTCCGCATCCCACTCGAGGTTGACAACGTTCGGGTGCGCCCCGGTGACATCATCTTTGGCGACATTGATGGAGTCTGTGTGATACCTACGGAAGCCGTTGATGACGTGTTCGCGAAAGCGCTCGAGAAAGCTCGCGGGGAGCAACTTGTGAAGAAATCACTTCTGGAAGGTGGCAGCGCCGTCGCCGCCTTCGAGAAATACGGCATCATGTGAGGCCAGACGTTGGAGACACCGGCCGGATGAAGGTTGGATTGGGACTGTATCGGCACATGCTGACACGCGAGTACTACGATTTCGCGCGGCAGGCGGGTTGCACTCATGTGGTGGTGCATCTGGTCGATTATTTCAACCAGGGTTCTTCCAACCCTCGCCACAATCAGCCGACCGGAGGAAAAAGCCAGCTTTGGGGAGTAGCCGGTGATCCTGAAAAGCTGTGGACCACTCAGGAGCTGACGCAAATCCGCAGCGCGATCGAGGATGCCGGTCTGGCGCTGGCAGCAATCGAGAATTTTGATCCTGCGCACTGGTACGACATTCTTCTCGACGGCCCCAAGCGCCCGCAGCACATCGAAAATGTCAAGACCATCATCCGCCGCGCGGGAGAAGCCGGGATTCCTGTGTTCGGCTACAACTTCAGCCTGGCCGGCGTCTGCGGCCGGGTGACCAGTCCCTCCGGGCGCGGCGGCGCACTGACGGTAGGTATGGACGGCGCGGTGGACACGCCCTTGCCAAGCGGAACGGTCTGGAACATGATTTACGACCGCAACGCACCGGCGGGCACCGTAAGTCCCATTTCCCGTGACGAGCTTTGGCTCCGGCTGCAGCGATTCCTGGAAGAAGTGATACCCGTTGCCGAGCAAGCTGGGGTGCTGCTCGCAGCCCATCCCGATGATCCGCCGATGCCAACTATGCGGCAGCAGCCACGCCTGGTCTATCAGTCCTACCTCTATCAACGTCTACTCGATCTGGTTCCGAGCGCAAATAACGCTCTGGAACTCTGCGTTGGAACGCTGGCGGAGATGACAGAAGGCGACGTCTACGACGCGGTGGACCGTTACAGCAAGCAGCAAAAGATCGCCTACCTTCATCTCCGCAACGTCAGAGGCAAGGTGCCTCATTACCAGGAAACGTTCATCGACGAGGGCGACGTGGACATGATTCGTATCCTCTCGATCCTCAAGCGAAACCACTTCGACGGCGTCATCATCCCCGATCATACGCCGCAAATGAGCTGTTCCGCGCCTTGGCATGCAGGTATGGCTCATACCATCGGTTTCATGCTCGCCGCTTTGAAGATGCTTGACCAAGGCAGGTCTGATCCAGACACGCTGCGCGTTGCGGGCGCTGTTGAGGGCCACCGAAAGGGCTGTTGACCGATCTGAGAGGTCGCCCGACGTCCGAGTCAGACCAAGCCCGCCTGCGCCAATCCCGCGGCGGGAATTCGCAGGCTCTGGCGCTTGCCACCTGCGGAGCCCGTCACTTGAATTTCATCCCTCGACAGTCGGACGTTTCCCACCGCGTTGAAGGCCTCGGGCACACGAATCAGAAAGGCCACGTATGATGCGGTCATTCGCCCTCGCGCTCGAATCGTCGAAAAACTCGGAGCGCCGAATAGAGGGCCGTTCGCAAACGATTCGTGTCTTCCCACAGGAAAGGGCGTCGAGCCGAACTCGAGCCCGCGCGCCTGACAGCAGCCATTCCACGGCGCTTCTGTCCGCGCCTGGTTCTCCTCCCAGATGGCAATCCAAGGGAAATCGCGGCGTCGAAAGCAGTATCCGAAAAGCAAGTGATGGCGCGTGTTCAACGCAACCACGAACTCGACGTCGCGACGCGGGTCGAGCAACAGAGTCGCGACGAAGCCGAGTCCGGAGTGGACGAAAGGCCGGGACAGGTCCACTGTCCCACCGCCTGTGGCGGGTGCGTTAGGCCAGCGAAAGTCACGTGAGGATTCAAGTAGCGCTTTACCTTCATAGCCGTGAGGAAATGTTCGACCGTGTTTGCCCGAAACAAAGATGCGACTGTCGTTATGACTCAAGAACGGCGGGCCCAGGGTCACGTGTTGCACCCAGTGGAAGAAATGATCGGCACGGCGCTCGTTGCCAACGGTCTCGCGGAAATAAGCTACCGGTTCTTCCCGGCGAACTGTAATTTCGCGCGAAAAGCGAAGGCCAGCGATGGGCAGGCGAACAGTGAGTTCACAAAGCGCCTGGTTTGCCGTGACGCGAGACCGCGCTTTTTGCCAACGAAGGGTCGGCGCTTCACCGTGAATGGAGAGCCCTTGCGTCACTTCATCTGCAGATGGCGCACCGAAGAAGTCGAGGCAGAGGTTGTGCCCGGCAATCCCGGAGATCGTGCGGCCGGTGACCGCTGGCCCGTACCGGCGGGCATGCGATTTCTTTTGATAGCGGTACGGCTCGATGGTCTTCCAAGGCGGATTCCAAAGTGGGTTCAAGCCAACTCCTGACGGTTCTCTCAGACAAAACTCTGCGAGGTGGCCGCCGCCGGTGAGCGAGACCAGGCGAATCAGGTCATTTTCCAGCACGTAAGCTTCGCGCTGGCGCCAGGACGTCCGGCAACAGAGCAAGGTTAGCTTTCCTCCACCCATCGCACAGCCTCTCACGCTTTGGTGGCGCCGGTGCCGGACTCCTGAAAACTCATGCCGCCCACGGGCACCAGAAGTCCGCCGTCAACATTGATCGCAGCCCCGGTTACAAAGGAAGCGAGGTCGCTGGCGAGAAACGCGATGACCCGAGCGACCTCTTCGGCGGTTCCCATCTTGCCCCGGATGTGTAAGGAGTCGCAAGCTTGCAGTACGCGCTCCGGGTTGCTGTCGAGGTTGGCAGCCCAGCGCAACATGGGCGTGTCAATGGCTCCGGGCAGAACGCAATTCGCGCGAATGTTCTGTTTCCCAAAATCCAGAGCGATGCTGCGGGCAAGCCCCAGCAGTCCGTGTTTGCTGACCACGTAATGGGCGGAATTGCGCTGCGCGGCTGCGGACTGGACCGAGCCCGTGATCACAATGGAGCCACCCCCGCGGGCGAGCATGGCCGGTATCGCGTACTTTGACACCAAAAAGGCGCTCTTGAGGTTCGCGTCGATCACCTCATCCCACTCCGCGACCGAGATGGTCATAACGGTGCCGTAGCGCTGGATGCCGGCGTTGTTCACCAGCACGTCAACGCCTCCAAAATGCGAGACAACGTCACCCACCAGACGTTCAACCTGCGTGGCTTGGGTGACATCGCAGTTAAAGTACGTTGCGGAACCTTGTCCGCCGCAAATCTCGCCCACAGCTTCTTCCCCGTTTTTGGCATCCCGATCTACAACCGCGACAGCCGCATGCCGGGCCGCGAACTCACGGGCGCAGGCTCGTCCAATTCCAGATGCGCCCCCAGTAACAACCACAACCTTCTTGCTGAAGTCTATCTCCATGTTTGTTCTCCCGCAGCAGACCCAAAGCCTACTCATTTTCGCATAAGAGTGACAAACGGAACCCGTCACCTGCGCATTGCCCTACCCTCTCCCAGCGGAGTTGGCTCTCCTACTTGACCGGGTTCTCCTTCTCTCCTGGGGGTACCCACGGAGCGTGTATACCAACGGCGGAGCCAGCCAGTCAACCTGCAATCGTACCAGCGGAGACTCCTCGATCAAGGTGTACCGAGGGCGCAAGAGCGAGTTCCAAATTGATGGGGGGGGCGAACACCTCACCGAGCCCTTCACACAACCCGCGTAACCTAGCGCCTGAGGGGTGTGCCCGCGGATACTCATGAAGCAATCGATCGGCGAGCGCTACGAAGTTGCACGATTCGGCGCAGGACGCTCCTATCGATCCGCCCCGCTCCACAACGGCCAGTCACCGCCAACGATCACTTCCGCGCCGGAGTTCTCAATCACACAATACTCTGAAGGTATGGTTCTACGTAGCGGCAAGTGCGGCACAGTGCCCGCCAGCCAGAGCCTTTTAACCTGCTTCTTCAATGGCAACGCCATAGCAAAGCGTGCCATGCTTCCGGTCGTTTACCCCAAGTGTCCGTGCCTGTGCCCCGGCTCGTGCGGAACCTCAAGGCCAGACGCTTCGGCGTGCGTTCAGCCATGCCAGCAGTGCGAGCGGAACGCTTGTGTCCACAGGCGATCTTCGTGGCTCCGGATTTCATACCCTATCGGGCAGTCTCGCGCAGCGTGAGGGAGATCTTCGAACGTCACATAGACCTGATCGATCCACTTTCCCTTGACGAAGCCTACCCCGATGTCACCCATAACAAGACGGGCTTATCGACTGCCACCCTGCTTCGCGCAAAGAATAACGCACGGCGCGCACAGTGGTCCTCAAGATGAAAACCAGCGAGTTCAAGGTTCTAACCCGCAGCCATACGCCCGGCTCTCCTCCCTCCTCCTGTGATGAGTTGACGGACCTCGCGCTGAGGCTGCGAGAACGAGTGGCCCTGGGTCGACGGCAACGCTACCGGCTGGTCGGCGTGGGGTTGAGCAACTTTCGGGAACCCGAGCAGGGCACTGGACAACCAGCCCTCTTCGAGTAGCACGAATATGGAAAGGATTCCGATCCCGGGAGCGGAAAGCTACTACGACAACAATTTCCTCTCAGCGGAGTAGGCGACATGCCGATGACTGATCGGGCTCGCCAAGCCTTCAAGGAACAGATCGACGAGACTCGCGGGTCCGAATACCTCTTCCCCACGCCGAAAGGGAAGACCTCGAAACCCTACATCACGACGCTGAAGACCAGATCTGGGCCGCCACGCTGAAAAGGGCGCGCGTTCCGTATTTTCCGATCTACCATCTTCGCCACACACTCGCGACTCGGCTCAGCGCCGGTGGCGTCTCCGATCATTTCGTCACGCTCATGTTGGGCAAGGCGACGCCCAGGCCCTTAAGCGGTACAGCCAGGCCAAGCTCAACATGATGCGGGAAGCCCTGGCACGTTTGGACCGCCGTGCGAACGAACACGGAAAAACTTTTGGAACATCACGGCCAAACTAAGACTTTTGGAACAGTTTTGGAACATTTTCGACGTCTGGCCTGGCTAGGAAAGATGGGAGGCACTGAAAAGGAAGAAGTTAGGTGGTGAGCCGTGAGGGAATCGAACCCCCAACCTACTGATTAAGAGTCAGCCCGCTTTTTTCCCATTCCTTACATCTTGTCCCCTTGTTTTCCTACCCTTACATCCACGCTGGGAATCTGCTTTCGCTCAAAAGCCAGAACCCATTTCCTATCAGTTACGTGCCTTCCGGGGATAGTTTTGTTACGGTTTTCTTACGTTCCGCCAACCTCGACCGCAAAACCCCGCGTGGGGCTCGGGTCCCGTTCGGACCCGTCATTCGCTGCCGTCCAGCCTCCGCTGCCTTCCATCAGAATTACAAAGCGCCGCCTCAAGCAACTGGAAGCTGTCCACCTCATCCGAGACCAGCGGGAGAAACGAACCCAGGACCTGGCCTTCCACACCCGGCCATTCGTCCTCTGTGGACTTCCACTTCGGAGGCCACCTGAACGTCAGCTTACCTACACCCGACAAAATGGAAAATTCTTCCTGCAGATCACCGGGCATCCACAGTTCGGCCTTCCGACGGTTAGAGCAGACTGCACTTGTGCCCCACTCGCCTTTGGGATGGGCAGAAATATCTCATCCCTTCCACCCGCTGCGTGGTCAGCGATTTGAAGTTCTCAAGAAACGGCGCGTAGCCGGCGTCGACACGCTCATT
>DATJYK010000347.1:0-8036 GCA_035578005.1 Terriglobia bacterium | reverse complement strand
GCTGCCGGCGTATTCTTCGAATTAGCCTGTTGGCGGGAGAAACCCAAGCCCTGCCGGTCCTGCATAAGTGCCGCCGCCTGATCCTGATCGTCAAAGCCGGAGCGCCCCACACCGTGGTTGAGATGGTCGAGATAGCGTAGCACCGCATCGCGACGCTTGTTGACGACAATGGTGTCGCCAAGGCCGACCAGCGCGGCCCGCATGCGTCGTACGACCTGTACGGAAGCGGCGCCGAACTGGCGTATTTCATCGAACGACAGTGCCAGATAATCGTCCCACGTTGGCACCGGGAAAGTCACGCGGATAGTGCCGGTTTCGTCGCGGGCAAAGCCGGCATCCAGATGCCTGCGCCCAAGCCTGCGCAGCAGGTCCTCGATCTGATCCAGCACCTGCACGGCCGTCGTAGGGTCATTGATCGCCGGTGACAACGCCCGGATCGCAATATCGACGAGCAGACGAATAGCATATTTTGGATCCTGCTCGAAAGTGCGCGATGTCGCGAGGTGAATGGCGCGCATCAGTGTCCGTTCGGGCAGCTGTTGTGCGGTACCATGCACGCGGAGCACTACGGCGTCTTCTACTAGGGTCTCGCCGACAGCGCATTCGATCGACACGACTGCATTGGCATTTTTGGCCAGGCGAACCAGCGCGTCGATATCAAGCCGGGCAATCACGCGGGGATCGCCGTCATAAGCAAGTGTCTGGGATACCGGCCCAAGATCAACAGGCAGCTCGTTCCCATTTGGCTCGTCGGCAGCCGCGGTGTCCGCGATAAGGGGGAACATCGCGCGAATGACCGCCCGACCGCGCGCACCGATCACTTGCAGTACGTTGTGGATTTGAAGATTATTGACGCTCTGGATCAACCTGGCAAACGCCAGCATGCTGACGGTGAGCAGGACGCCGACCAGCAGCGTGGAGAACAGGGGTACAGTCCCGGAGTTGCCGCGATCAGTCCAAATCAGCGCCGCGAGCGCGTAGATGAAGGTCGCAAAAAAGATGCCTAGGGTATGGTACAGGAACGGGCTGCTGGCAAACATGATGACCAGCCGCGGCGAGTAGGCCAACGCGCTGAATTGCACCATGACGAAGGCGATGGCAAACACGATGCCGGTAAGGGCCATCATGCCGGAGCTGATAGCCGAGAAGAGAGTCATTGCGGCGGCAACCGACATGCTATGCGTATAGGCCGGAAGATATGCCTGTTCGACGCGTGGCAAGATCAAGCCCGCCAGCACGCTTCCGATCGTATATACCATTGGGATCAACCACAGTGGCATGGTCTGTTATTGTCTCCCACCAAAATCGTTCCGACCGAAACTTTTCGATTCAAGTCTGAAAGCCCGAAATATTCGTGCCCTCCAGACCAAACCGTCATACGCCTTGATAGCACTTCACCGCATAATCAGGTGGATGGCCACGTCAACTCCGGTACAAACTTGTAGTGGTAGTCTGGCTCTTCGTAACCATGCGCTTTCTGGCGGGCCGGCAGCTTCACCTTCTCCTGCTGCACCTCCTCGTAGGGGATCTGCTTCAGCAAATGGGCGATAGTATTTAGGCGGGCTCGCTTCTTGTCGTCCGAGCGAATCACGTACCAGGGCGCCCATGGAGTGTCGGTCGCTTTGAACATGTCATCGCGCGCGCGGGAATAGTCAAACCAGCGATTGTACGACTTCAGATCCATCGGCGACAGCTTCCAGATCTTCCTTCCGTCGTTGATGCGGGATTCCAACCGGCGCGTTTGTTCCTCTGCACTGACCTCTAGCCAATATTTTAGTAGGATGACGCCGGATTCAATGATCACCTTCTCTGCCTGCGGGGTCGTGTGGAGAAACCGTTTCGCCTGTTCCTCCGTGCAGAAGCCCATCACGCGTTCGACTCCGGCGCGATTGTACCAGCTCCGGTCGAAAATCACGATCTCTCCCGCTGCAGGCAGGTGCGGAATGTAGCGCTGAACATACATTTGCGACTTCTCGCGTTCGGTCGGTGCCGGCAAGGCAACGACACGGAACACGCGCGGACTGACGCGCTCGACGATCGCCTTAATCACGCCGCCTTTGCCAGCCCCGTCACGTCCTTCGAACAGGACGCAAATCTTCATCCCCCTGTGCTGGACCCATTGCTGGAGCTTAACAAGTTCAACATGAAGCTTGGCCAGCTCCCGCTCGTAGTCCTTGCGCTTAAGCTTGCTAGCGCCCGATACTATGCTGTCATCCATATCAGCTTTCTGTGCTTTTTTCGTTGTTTCCATGACGACATCTCCGTTTGCGCTGCAGCCACTTCGTCGGTTGATTTTCGGCTTTGTCCAAAGCGCCCTTCGGCCGGGAGAAGAATTGGCCTAACGCACCCCCCTTTCCGTCCGATTAGTTGATGATCTGGGCGCCAAACTTGAAGCTACCAGACCTCGAGTTGTTTTTCCAGAAAAAGAACCTTGCGAGCCCCAGCAAGCCGCTGCCGTCATGGAACGAATTAGCTTGGGTCGGGGCGGCATTGGATTGATAATGGTCACAGCGGCGAATTTGTTGCCCATTGTTAATTTGCAGAATTTGGCCCGAAAGACTGAGCCGGCTTAACCCGCGAAAGCATAGGACTACTATGCTGGACAGATCTTCCCTGTTGATTGTGGCTAACCTTTGCAGATCAGGTTCATGATTTCAGTACCTGCGCCTGCGATGGCTATCGGTGCCGACCGGAACTCTTTGAAAACCACGGTCGTGCCCCAGGCGGTGGTGTAGGTGGCCGGCGATTGGTCTACCGGAGGGATCGTCTTTTCCTCGTTACTCCCGCCCGCTAAGGCGATTATTGGTTTCATATGGGGCGTTGGAGCGGCCATCCAAGTGCCAACCATCACCAGCATGACATTAGACTCGAACGTGTGGGGCGGGCGCCCTACCGGTGTGATGGTTTACCTTAAGCGGCCAATTGTTGACGGTGTGTTTGCCAATAATATTTAGTCGCTCGGCGGAACCTCTAACCGTGACGGAACGAAATTCAACAACTCCCTGATGCAACCCCTCATTGGTTATAATTACGGTTCCGGCTGGTACGTTGCCACCGCGCCGATTATAACCGCCAACTGGCGGATGGCAGGCAACAGGGCATGGACGCTGCCGGTCGGAGGTGGGTTCGGCCGTGTAGTGCGAATTGGGGGGAAACTGTCAGCGTTTTTTTTGTTCAGCCGCTACTCGAACGTTCCGTGTCCACAATACGGCCGCGCCTGGCAATTGCGGACGCATATGACAATTATTTTCTGAAATTTTTGGCATAAATGTTCTATATTGTAGTCGCATGAAGGAGGTCTCTAAAAGAAAAATCGGACAATATGACAACGCGTTTAGTTTCAACGGCCAACAACTTAAGATTGGGATGGAGATGAAAATGACTCATTCAAAATCGCTCGTTAAAACCGCTGCCGCGTTCATGCTTTTTGGAACGGCCTGCCTTGTGCCGCTGGCCACTGCCCAGCGTGCTCATGCTCAGAACAGTATGGCCCCCGGCACGCCCATGCAGAGCGGCATAACAAACTCCGGGACGAACATGCAGAACGTCATCCCGCATTCCGAGGAAGTGACGCTTCAGGCGAAGATCACCGCCATTGATCCGGCCACGCGGGCGGTGACACTAAAAAACGCGGAAGGCGACAAGGTGACCGTCATTGCCGGTCAGGATGTCAGTCTTGACACACTCAAAGTCGGTCAAACCGTGAACGCCCAATACTATCGTTCGGTGGCCTTCGTTATTAATCCGCCGCAGGGCGGCATGGGTGTGCCGGTCTCGAATGATCAGTTCATGCAGGTCACCGCCCAGCCAGTGACGGCACCTGGCGGCGTGGTCGTTCAGGTCGTCAAGATGACCGGTACCGTGGTTGGGATTGATCTTTCGTCGAACAGCATCAGCGTCGTCAATCCGTCTGGCGGCTTGGTCGTTACCATCGACGTCACCAATCCCGCTCGTGCCGCCATGCTGTCCCAGTTGAAAGTCGGCGACACGATTAGCGCTGTCGTCAGCCAGGAGCTTGCTGTCTCAATCACCCCGGCATCGAAACGCTGGTGGTAACACGCGCATGAACTGAGGCCGGAGAGAGTGCACCGGCCTCAGCGATGACGCGCTGCAGGCTGACGCAGAGATGTTCCGCCGCGAATTTCGACGTCTTCATCAACAAGCCCCCCTGCTTCAGGGCACGATATCTTGCCGGAAAAGCCTCATTTTAAATACGATAAATTTACGGCCTCGGGTCAAACGTCCCGGCGCGCCCCCATGACAGTTCAGCGAACGCGTCGGCGAACGGATGATCCCTATTCCGTCTGGCGTATGGGTGTTGCTGGCCAGCGGCAACACCGACATGCGCCGCATGAACTTCCTGGCCTTGCAGGTGCAGCAGTGGCTGGGGTGCAATCCGCATTTATGTGCCGGGTGTGATTATGTGGCGGTGCCAACCCGGCGCGGCTAATTCCGCGGCAATGACAAACTTTCCCGCCACATAATATTTCATCTCTCTTCCTCCGGGCGCAGGATTTTCCTGATACGCCAGTGAGGGAGAGTGTTTTGCGAGAATTTTATTTTAAATCGGGATGGAAGATGATGATTCTATCCGGAGTCGTAGTAATCTAGACTCTGGGCATGACCCTAGCCAGAATTGTTGAGGCCTTTCTCTTCGGCGGACGCTGGCTGATCGTCCCCGCCTACGTCTCCATGCTCGTCCTGCTAGCCATTCTGGTGACGTATTTTATCGGGGAGCTTGTGCATGCCATCCCCGATCTGCCCGGCTATAGTGAGAATGACCTAATCATTCTCACCCTCTCGCTCATCGACCTGTCGCTTTCCGCCAATCTGGTCTTGCTCGCGACCCTCTCGGGCTACGAAAATTTTGTCCGCACCATCAAGCTTGTCGGGCATGAGACGTGGCCGAAAGGGTTGGTCGCCGTTGATTTCTCCGCGCTGAAGCAGAAAACTCTGGCTTCCGTCACCGTTATCGCGGCCGTGCATCTGCTGCGCAGCTTCCTGGAGATCAACAAGGAGAGCGATCGTCATCTGCTCTGGCAGGTAGTGATCGTGGTGATGTTTGGAGGATTGTCTCTGCTGTTTGTGGCGACAGATAAGCTTAGCGCCGCCGGGAACAACAAAGACCCTTAAACTGGACGTCACGCGAGGCATGACGCTGGTTCCTTCCGGGAAGAGCCGGGTGCGGGAAAGCCGCCCACCCGGATCTGTGAGGGCGGAGCCAAATGGCCTAGCTACTCGACCACGACTCAGCCACGCCACGCATACCGTCGCCTTGTGCACATTCAATCCGACAAACGTAATATTGTCCATCTGGTCCACCCTCCATGTAGGCTCTGTGCCGGCCATCCGCACAACCCTACACACTGTACATGCCGATGGCGGGCCGCCGATCACTCAGCGGACATCGGGTCTAAGGGGACGTTTGGCTTCAGCCGATTGAGCAAAGTCAACGCGAGAACCCGCCGTAAAAAGGTAAGCATGCGGCGTGGGCCGCAGGTGGGGTTGGTTGATCAGGCTGCGGCGGGGATGATGGAGGCCATGGGCTTCCAATTCCAGGGCAGCAATTCGTCGAGGCGGTGTGCGGGATGGGCGGCGATGCGGGCCAGGACATCTGCCAGCCACGCCTGAGGATCGATGCCGTTCATTTTGGCTGAGACGATGAGGCTATACATGGCGGCGGCGCGTTGCCCGCCACGGTCTGAGCCGCAGAACAGCCATGATTTTCGGCCCAAAGCGATCCCTCTGAGCGCCCGTTCCGCGGCATTGTTCGAGAGGCAGACGCGGCCATCATCCAGGAACAGGGTAAAGGCATCCTGGCGTTTGAGGATGTAATCGATGGCCTTGGCGAGGTCATGGCCGCGGCTGAGTTTGGCGCGCTGCTCGCGCATGTAGACCAGCAATTCGTCCACGAGCGGCTTGCTCAGCGCCTGGCGAACTTCCCTGCGTTCATCGGGCGTCTTGCCGTTGATGGGCCGCTCAACCTCGAACAGCGCGTCGATGCGGCGCACGACCTCAATGGCGATGGGTGAGAGCGGAATTTCCTTTTTGCCCGCGGCCCTTCGGCGCGCGTTCTCATCGAGATCGGCCATGATGAAGAACGGACGCCTGGCGTGAACCCAGCATGCCGCTTCGATGATGCATCCTGGCCTTCGGTCGGGCGCATAGAGCTGCCGATAACCGTCAAAGGCGTCGGCCTGGAAGATCCCGGAGAAGCCGGCCAGATGTTGCCGTGGATGCTCGCCCCTGCGGTCGCGGGAGTAATAGAACATCGCCGCCGGCGGGGCCGTTCCCCCGAAGGGCCGGTCATCGCGCACATAGACCCAACATCGGCCCGTGTCGGTCTTGCCCACCGCCAGAACCGGCACGGTGGTGTCGTCGCCATGCAGGCGCGAGGCTTCCAGGACGTGAGATTCCAAAAGCCTGCTCAGCGGCGTCAGCGCCGCGCAAGCCGATCCTACCGCGTCGGCCATCGTCGAGAGGCTGATCGGCACACCTTCCCGTGCATAACGCTCGGCCTGGCGGTTGAGCGGCTGGTGTTGCCCGAATTTCTCGAACAGGATCATCGCCAGCAGGCTCGGCCCCGCCCAGCCGCGCGGGATCACATGGAACGGCGCTGGTGATTGGCTGATCTTCTCGCAATCCCGGCAGGTGAATTTTTCCCGCACGGTCTCGATCACCGTCCACTGGCGGGGGATCGATTCCAAAGTCTTGGTGACATCCTCGCCCATTTTACGCAGCCGCGTGCCGCCGCAGCAGGCGCAGGACGCTGGCGGCGGGATAACGACGCGCTCACGCGGCAGGTGTTCAGGGAAGCTGTTCCGTTCCGGGCGCTGGCGGGTAAACCCCGCGACAGACGTGACCTTGGCGACGGCGATCTCGGCGGCCAGCTCATCTTCGGTGGCGCTGGCTTCCAACTCCTCGAACGCGAGCGCCATCTGCTCGACGAGCAAGGATGACCGCTCCGAGCGCTGGCCATAGATCTGGCGCTCCAGTTTGGCGATCCGCAACTTCTGATGCGCGATCAAGGCCAAATCTTCTGACGCCTTGGCACGGGCCACTGCGAGTTCGGCGGCCACCTCCTGCGTCCTGGCGCGCTCGCTCATCAGCGCCGCCTTCAGCGCGTCGATGTCATCCGGCAGGGCTCCTGGATCGGCATCCATGCTGCGATAGAATCACAGATTTTGTCTGCTGGCACCTACAAAATATGGCACACAGCATTATCCGGCGCTCGCGGGACGCCAGCTATGGCGCGGATTTCTCCAATCAATGCCGTCGAGCATATAGCCGAGCTGCGCGGCCGAAATGGCAACAACGCCGTCGCTCGGTGATGGCCAAGTGAAGCGCCCTTTCTCCAGCCGTTTGGCATAAAGCGACATGCCGATGCCATCGTGCCAAAGGATTTTCACCAGATCGCCGCGGGCACCTCTGAACACGTATAAATCGCCGGCATGCGGATCGCGGCCAAGAGCTTGCTGCACCTGCAGCGCCAGGCCGTTCATGCCGCGCCGCATATCTGTCCGGCCCACCGCCAGCCAGACGCGCACACTCGATGGAAAGGCGATCATCGCCGCTCCAACGCATCCAGTACCACACGTAACGCCGCCGCCTTGATGTTGCTGCCGATCCGCACCCGGTAACCGCTCGGCAATTCAATCTCTATGACATCGGCCGTGGGCGCCGGCGGGGGAGGAGACAGCGGCGGTTGCACCGCGGGCTGCTCCGGCGTCACAACCACCGGCAAAAGCTGCGGTGCTGCTGCATCCGCCACGCCGCCATAAAGCTTGCGCCAGGTAAAAACCTGGTTGGTGTTCACATCATATTGCCGGGCGACCATCGACACCGAAGCGCCGGGCACCGCACATGCCGCCACAATCTCGCGCTTCAACGCCTCAGGCCAGACCTTATGCCGACGCTTCACACGCGAAGTTGTGTCCATTATTTCGGTCGTGGACACTTTCCACCTTCAGGTTACACTCCCCAAAGGCTGACACGGCTGCCAAAAGCCGGGAAGGCGGCCGTTCTCGGAGGGATAC
>DATJYK010000346.1:0-36448 GCA_035578005.1 Terriglobia bacterium | reverse complement strand
TCTCGCCGTCACCCAAGCTCTCGACAACCTCCTTGAAGGCGTCGGCCTGAAAGCCGCATGATGCTTACTCGACACGAGAAACGAAAATGACAACAAAAGCGTCAACAAAGTTCACGTTTTCTCCGCCATAACGGACTAAACCCCGCAGGCTTCAGTTATCCCCTCGCCCCCTTGGGGGAGAGGGGCCGGGGGTGAGGGGGAGTGCAGTGACACTTGTGAATCACACGACTTGGGCGCTACCCCTGGGCGTAAAATCATTAGGGTATCTACGGTGAACAAGGGGCGAGGGAGGTTCATCATGGAATCAAAATCATCGCGTCGTCAGTTCTTCGAGACCTGCGCGGGCGGGGCGGGCAGCCTGTTGGCGGCTAAGGCGATCCTGCTTGATGCGCCGATGCTCGGGGCCCCGGCCAAACCGGCGCCGCCCAGTGACCGCGTGCGCTTCGGGATGATCGGCGTTGGCATGCAAGGTTCCGGTCTGCTTCCTAACGCCATCAGCCTGCCAGGGGTCGAGTGTGTGGCCGCGGCTGATCTTTATGATGGCCGGCATGCGCTGGCCAAGGAAATCACCGGCAATCCCAGCCTTCCCACCACGCGTCGCTATCAGGAACTCCTCGATCGCAAGGACATTGACTGCATCGTGGCGGCCGTGCCCGATCATTGGCACAAGAGGGTGGTGGTGGACGCCTGCAACGCGGGCAAAGACATTTACTGCGAGAAGCCGATGTCGCATACGGCCGCGCAAGGGTTCGAGATGGTGGAGGCGGCGCATAAGAACAACCGCATTGTACAAATCGGGTCGCAGCGGGTCAGCTCGGCGCTTTGCGCCAAGGCGCGCGAACTCTACCACAATGGCGCGATCGGCGATGTGGAGATGGTGGAGCTCAGCCTGGGGCGGAACAGCCCCACCGGTGCCTGGGAGTATCCGGCGCCGTTTGATCTTTCTCCGGAAAACCTGGACTGGGAGACGTGGTTGAACGACGCTCCGAAGATTCCGTTCGACAACTACCGCTTCGCCCGCTGGCGGTGCTGGAAGGAGTACGGCACCGGCGTGGGCGGCGACCTGATGGTGCACCTGATCAGCGGCATGCTGGTGACGCTGGGCTGGAACGAGCCGCCGCGCTCAGCCTCGGCTCTGGGCGGCATTTTCCGCTGGAAGGACGGCCGCAACATGCCGGATCTGCATGTGGTGCTGTTCGACTACCACGGCATCCCGGTTTACGTCCGCCTGGGCTTGGGCACAGAGACTCCGGAACTGGCCCGCTTTATGGGGCCCAAAGGTATTCTCGACGCGAGCGGATCTGAACTCCGCCACTCGCCGCAAACCGGCGAGGATACAGCACCCAGCTATTACTCAGGCGGATTCCCGCGGAAGATGCGCGAGGAATACGAGAAGCAGTGGCACGCTGAGCACGACCCGAAGCCAGGACGTGAGCCGGTGATGGAAGACTCGGTCTACCACGGCAACGACTGGGACGATGTGCGGCCGCACCTGTGGAACTTCTTTCAAGCGGTGAAGACGCGGAACCCTGTGGTTGAGGACGCTGTCTTCGGTAACCACGCCGCCATCGCTTGCCACATGGCCAACGAGTCATACTTCCGCAAGAAGCCGGTGTTCTGGAATGATGCCTCGCACAGTATCGAAAGCTAGGAGGAGCAGTCGGCAACTGAAGGTCTGGCGAGAGCACTCATACCGCCCAGGATCACTCGCCTGCCGGGCCATAAATAAGTGTTAGACCGCTCAAGTAGACCGTGCCCTCCACCGGTCGGCCAAGCGGGTTTTCGAGCATGAACAGGCTGTCCCAGTGAATCGGGTAGTGGATTACGCCATCGTTCGCGCCGCCGGAATGGGTACTGCCGGCCGCTGCGAAATGAACCAGCACGTACCGCCAGCCCTTCCAGTTGACGGGGCCGCCGCCGTCTTGAAAAGTCTGCCCGGTAGAGTCGGTGAATCGAATAAACGGCAGCACGCCTGAGCCATCGCCGTAGAGCCACAGACCTAGCGCCTTGGGTTCATCCGTAGCTTCACCGGGAATTGGCGCAAGCAGCGCTGGCGGAACCAGTCGCACGCTCGAGCGCTCCGCCGGCAGGTGAAAGCTGAGCTCGGCCGCAGCCAGCCCAGGCGTCGGTGGGCCACCGGCCGGAAGGTCCGCCGTCACTTTGTTCTCCCCCGAAAGGGCGGCGCCCTCGACGGCCAAGCTGTAGCCTGTGGGCGCGCTGCCGGGCGTGTACCGGGAGAAATCGTCAATAGGAACAAACCGGCTTGGCTCTAAGTTGCAGAACGGCTGTCCCTCACCGTCAACGATGGAAACGCCAAGAGTGTATTCTCCGTCCGGACGGTGTTCGAGGGGCAGCGCGACGGCGGCGTCCTTGATGCCAGCCTTGATGTCAACGGGCTCGAGGTGCGTCTTGAGCGCTAACCCCTTGACCTCGTGCGCCGCTATCCAACCCTGCACGGGCTCCCCGGAAGGGTTCGCGATCACCACCGGAAGCTGGCTCGCCGTAGCTGGCAACAGAGTGAGGCGCAGCGGATTTGAAGCCACAATCCATGTAGTTTGGGCCATGGTGCCAAGCTTGCCCGCTTCCAGTTCCACGCTGAGCGGGAGTGGCTTCACCGAGCGCAGCGCAGCCCCGACGCGAAGCAGCACTGTCCCCTCTGCGCCTGCGTTCGCTTTTTCAGCGGGTCCAGCCTCCCATTCCCAGGACTTGCCGGTGACGCGAGCGGACAAGCGGAGCGTTTCTGACGTTGTGTTCTTTGCTGTCAGGTGGAGCGGGAGGACGCCCGGAGCGCGGACCACGATTTCAAGCGGCAGTCGCTGCCAGACGGCAGCGAAGGCGAGCAGCGGGTTTGACTGAACGGGCAGCAGGTACCTGGGCGAGCGGGTAAGCGTTATGTTGAGGCCGTGACGGTTCGCCGTCAAAGCCGGCAGCTTCTCGCCGGTAAAGCTCGTCACCTCGAACTGTCCCGGGCTAGCGGGCAGCACTGCGGTGTGCTGAGACGCCGTGGTCCAAGCCGCAAGCCGGACCTCGTCGCCTTTTGTGAACAGCAGCAGGTAATCATCGGGATTCTCAAGCGTCAGGCGTTTGTTGAACTGGAAGCCATCCAGGAAATGAGTCAACGTCTGAGCGGCGAGGTAGGCGGGCTTGGGACGAAACGAAGCCGCAGCAGTGGCACTGGCTTGGGAACCCTTTGCAGGCGGCTCAGCCTGACTCGCGTTCTCTGATGACTTGGGCGCTGCGCTGCCGAGCGGCGTGGCGGCTGGTTGCGAAGCCGCCTCGGGCGGGCTCACCATTCCGAAGTGAGCTTCAGGGTCGCTCGGACTAGTGCCGTCGCTCCAGTCATACCAGACAACAAGCGGAACTTCATTCGCCAGTGCGGTGAGCCATTCACGCGCCAGCATCGCCGCCTGCTTCTCATCGTTCATCTCCGGCCACAGGGCCGAGTAGCCCCACTCGCCCGCCAATATGGGAATGTTCTTGCCCCGCGGCGCGTACTTCTGAATCAGCAGACGCACGTCACGCAAGTCATCGGCGGCGCTCTCCGGATCTTTGTTTCGATACGGGTGAACGGAGACAGCAGACCAGTAGTTCAGCAGCCCGGCGCTGAAACACGCCTCGAGAAACGGTAGATCGATAACCGCGCTCGCTGGCCCCACCAACTGTTCGTCAGGAGCGGCCTCGTGGACGGCCTCTCCCGTGGCCAGCGCCAGCTTTATGTAGGCCTCCGTGTCGGGCCGCGGAGTCCACAACCAGTTAGGCTCATTGTACATTTCCCATAGAATGCCGCGTCCGCGGAAGTGCGTGACGGCCGCTGCTGCCCACGCTGCGAATGCTTCGCGCGCCTGGTCGCTTGCGGGCGAAAGGCCGCCGTCATAGAGATGGTTGTGATAGTCGAGGACGAACATCGCGTGCACGTGGTAGGCATCGAGCGCGGCAAGGAGGCGATCGTATGCCGAGAAGTCGTATTTGCCGACAGACGTTTCGATGGTTTCCCAGTTGAAGTCCGTGCGGATCCAGCGGACTCCGGAGGCGGCCAGCATCGCAACCTCACCGGGGGCCGGGTCGACGAAATGGATGTTCACACCGAGCGAGCCCGGCACTTCGGGGCCGGTGGTGATCTGCGCCTGGAGCGGGGGCGCGAATAGAAACGCGACCCATGTGAACAGACACGTTGCGGTGCGCGCGACATCTGACACCGGGCACCTAACACCTAGCATCTGACACAGTACCTCAGTACCAGTTTAGCCTACCCTGAAAGTACCATCCCATCCCGTACCCATCCTGCCGAAGATCATTCTGAACGGCGGCCGTGTGAGTGTCTCCAAATGAAGGGCCGTGTGAAAACCACTGAAAGGACATGAGATGCACCTACGCACTAAGTTGAAGATCGTACCTCTTTTTATTGGTACGTTCGTAATCGCTGCCAACCTGAGCTTTGCGCAGCAGCCGTCGAATATCTCTCCGGACCTGCAAGGGCTTGACCCTCTGACGCCCGTCAATGTGATTGTTCAATTCAACTCGTCGCCGTCGCTGGTAACGCTTGAAACCATCCCCTTGCTCGGCGGAGTCGTGAAGGGCACGCTCTCATTGGTAAACGGAGTGCTCTGCTCGCTCCCGCCCGCCCTCCTGAACGTAGTGGCCGCGCTGCCGGGAGTCGTCTACATCTCGCCGGACAGGCTCAATATGCCTTTGCTCGACAACTCAGCGGGCGCGGTTAACGCCAGCACGGCCTGGCAAGCCGGTTTCACCGGTAGCGGCATCGGAGTGGCCGTGATCGATAGCGGCATTTCCAACCACTCTGACCTTGATGCGTCCACCGGCAAGTTCCGCGTAGTCTACAGCCAGGACTTCACCGGCAGCGGCAGCACGAATGACCAGTACGGTCACGGCGAGCATGTGGCCGGCATCGTAGCCGGCGACGCCGCCAGCTCCAATTGCTCCAACTGCACGCGGCAGTTCCGCGGCATCGCGCCCGGAGCCAGCCTGATTAATCTTCGAGTACTCGATAAGAACGGGTCCGGGACCGACAGCGAAGTAATCTCGGCCATCGCCGCAGCGATCGCACTGAAAGCGAAATATAACATTCGCGTGATTAATCTATCCCTGGGCCGCCCTATTTTTGAAAGCTATCAGTTCGATCCTCTCTGCCGCGCGGTGGAAGCCGCCTGGCATGCCGGCATTGTGGTGGTGGTGGCGGCAGGCAACGAAGGCCGCGACGACTATCAAGATACAAACGGGTACGGCACCATCACCGCACCCGGCAACGATCCTTACGTGATCACCGTCGGCGCCATGAAGGCCATGGGAACACCGCAGCGCACCGACGACTTGATTGCCAGCTACAGCTCGAAAGGGCCCACGGCGATTGACCACGTCGTGAAGCCTGACCTGGTTGCGCCGGGCAACCTAGTGGTTTCTTTGCTGGCCAACGGCGGATCAACCACATTGGCGCAGGCCAATCCGCAGAATGACGTTCCGCTCACATACTACGAGAACACCACCTCCACTGCTCTCTCAACGCAATACTTCACGCTCAACGGCACCAGCATGGCGACGCCCGTAGTCAGCGGCGCCGTGGCGGACCTGCTGCAAGCCCAGCCGAAGCTGACGCCGGACCAAGTGAAGGCACGGCTGATGCTGACCGCTTACAAGACGTTCCCTTTGTCAAGCACCGCCACCGAGCCCACCACGGGCGAGACCTACACCAGTTACTATGACGTTTTCACTGTGGGCGCGGGCTATCTCGATCTCTCGGCAGCGCTGGCCAGCACCTACGTCGCTCCCGGACTCTGGCTTTCGCCTTACGCAACCTACGATCCGACGGCGGGCGCCGTATACCTCGTGAATAACCCGGCCTCGATTCTCGGCAACACGTCTCTGGTACCCGATCGGTCGGTGTGGGGCAACCAGAGCGTGTGGGGAAATCAAGCCGTGTGGGGCAACCAATCCGTGTGGGGGAACCAATCGGTTTGGGGTACTCGCTCAGTATGGGGAACCCAATCGGTGTGGGGCACCCGGTCGGTTTGGGGGACCAGCTCCGTATCGAGTGAGCGATCCGTGTGGGGCACCAGCGCCGCGACTGCAGCGGAAGCGACCATGATCAACGGCGAGCAATAGCCAACCCGAAGGCAAATGGCTGGGCGGGGCCGAAGGTCCCGCCCTCCCACAGCCGAAGTTCCATCCGTGCGCCCGCCACCGCTACCTCTGTATAAGAGGCTACACCAGTAGGCCAACTCTTACTGAGCGAAAGGAAAAAGGGGCCTCCCTCAAGGCGCCTTTTTTCAATCCTGGGGCCCGGCCGCTGGCTAGGCTGCCTTTCTTAGAATCCATTTAGAAACGGCTTCCTGACTCTTCGCCGAAAATTAAATAACATTCTAAGAATCAATTAGATGACGGCTTTTCACGAACAAATAGCCCGTTTTCAAATAGATGACGGCTTTGTAAAACTCGGCCCTTTATTTTCAGCAAGTTGACGGTTTCGTTTCGTAATATTCTGCAATTGTAATCTCGCCGGCCCCCCCCTTCAAAACCACAACCCATGGCGACCATCCCCGTGACAAAAAGGCAGGGGCCCATTCGCTGACCACGAATGGCCCCTGACCACTACGCATGGCACCACCGTGCATCGCTAGTTCGGCAGCTTGACGGTGACGGTCTTCACCTCGGTGTACTGCTGCAATCCGTACTCACCCAGTTCGCGACCGATGCCCGACTGCTTGAATCCGCCAAAGGGAGCAGCGGCGTCAAACACGTCGTAGCAGTTCACCCACACCGTGCCGGCGCGCACTTTGTTGGCGATGGAGTGTGCCTTGCCGATGTCGCGGGTCCACACGGCAGCGGCCAGGCCGTACTCCGTGCGGTTGGAGCGCTCCACCACTTCGTCGATATCCTTGAACTTCAGGATGCTCATCACGGGTCCGAAGATCTCCTCGCGGGCGATCTTCATATCGTCCTTGACGTTGGCGAAGACAGTAGGCTCAATGAAGTAACCGCGATTGCCCACGCGGTTGCCGCCCGCCAGGAGTGAGGCGCCCTCCTTCTTTCCGGCTGCGATATAGCTCATCACCTTCTCGAATTGAGCATCATCCACCTGGGGCCCCTGCTCGGTGTTGGCGTCGAAAGGATCACCCACGGTGCGGTTCTTGGCGCGAGCTACGCTCTTCTCCACGAACTGGTCGTAGGCCTTTTCTTCGACGTACAGCCGCGAACCAGCGCAGCAGCACTGGCCCTGGTTGAAGAAGAGCGCGAAGTGCGCGCCTTCGATGGCCTCGTCCATGTCGGCATCAGCAAAGACGATGTTGGGGCTCTTGCCGCCAAGCTCAAGGGTCACACGCTTGAGGTTGCTCTTGGCCGCCGCTTCCATAATCAAATGGCCTACTTCGGTTGACCCCGTGAAAGCCACCTTATCTACGTCCTGATGCCGTGCAATGGCGGCGCCGGCCGTGGGCCCATAGCCGGGCAGCAGATTGACCACACCTTCAGGGAAACCGGCTTCCACAATCAGTTCGCCCACGCGCAGTGCAGTGAGCGGAGTCTGCTCGGCCGGCTTCATCACCACGGTGTTACCGGTGGCGAGCGCCGGCGCCAGCTTCCAGGCCTGCATGAGAATGGGGAAATTCCAAGGGATAATCTGCCCCACCACTCCCACCGGCTCAAGCCGCGTGTAAGAGAAGTAGTTTCCGGCGACCGGGATCGTCCTGCCCTGCACCTTGTCAGCCCAGCCCGCAAAATAGCGGTAGCAGGCGACGGTGAGAGGCAGGTCTGCAGCTTTTGCGACCTTATAAGGCTTGCCGTTATCGAGCGCTTCCAGGCGCGCGAGTTCGTCTGCGTTCTTTTCAATCAGGTCGGCGAGGCGGTTCAGCAGATTTCCGCGCTCAGCGGCCGACAGCTTGTTGCGCCAGGGTCCGCGTTCAAACGCCGTTCGCGCCGCGCTCACGGCCTTGTCAACATCGGCAGCGTCGGCTTCAGCCACCTGAACGATTTCTTCCCCGGTCGTGGGGTTAATGGTCGGAAAGGTCTTGCCTGATGCGCTGTCCACCCATCGATTGTTAATGAGCAGCTTGGTAGGCCCCACTTTCACCTGGGGCTCAATCGCACGTGATGCAGTTGCCATATCAAAACCTCCTTCAGTTCTTGAGTGTGCTTACCCGTTGCGCCAGTCCCTTTGAAGGGAGTGCTCGTGGTTCAAATCGTCGGCTGCAAGGATAAACATTTATTATTGTTCTCCTCTGCAATTGTTTATGCAAGCCCGATCTAAACAGATTGAAAGCCCGGTCTTTTGTGCGCTATCCGCCTTCAGATGCACGTCGCGCTGCGGGAACGGGATTTCAATGCCGTGTTCGCGGAAGGCGCGGAAGATGGCGAAGTTGAGGTCGCTAGTAAGAATCTGCGGCGTTTGAACTTGCCGGATGGTCCAAGCCCTGAGCTCGAAGTTGAGCGAGCTGTCACCAAACTGCATAAAGCGCACCTCCGGAGGCGGGTTTCGCAGCACGTCCGGATGGGCCAGCGCCACTCTGGTCAGCACGTCGCGAACCGCGTCCGGATCGCTGCCGTATGAGACCCCGACGGGTATCCGAAATCTGATTTGCCGGTCGTTCGCGGTCCAGTTGGTGACACGGTTGGAGACGAACTCGGAGTTGGGAATGATGATCACCACGTTGTCGTTGGTGCGCACCCAGGTGCTGCGGCCGGCGATGCGGATCACGTCACCGTTGGTGCCGCCCACTTCCACGCGGTCGCCCAACTTCACGGGACGTTCGATGAGGAGGATGAGGCCGGAGACGAAGTTATTGGCGATATTCTGGAGGCCCAGGCCTACGCCGATGCCGATGGCACCGCCGAGGACGAGCAGGCTGCTCAAATTGACGCCGAGGGACTCGAGCCCGATCATCAGGCCCAGGGCGAAGATGACATAGGAGGTGAGCCGGGCCAGGGCGTCGCGCTGGCCGATATCGATCGAGGTGTGGGTCAGCAGTTTGTCTCCGATGAAGGCTCGAGCTCGCTTCGAGAGCAGGCTCAAGACAATGAGGAAGATTACCAGTTTGACGAGCAGAGCCGGCGTGATCGGGACTCCCCCCAGATGGAAAAACGGCCGCGTGAACACGTCGTAGAGGACGCTCTCGAAGTGCCGGACAAGGGGAGCTTCCGAAGTCTTCAACACCAGCCAGCGCGCTAGCGCCAGCACGATGGCCGTGCCCAGCAGCAACGCGAAGCCTCGACGTCGATTCATGGTGACCTTGTGCCTTCAAATTTCCGCCGGTCACCTCACGAGTGAGCAGAGGAGCCGTGCCGGGGAGCCGGGATTGGCTCGCCGACGTTGCCGGGGAGGCCGTAAATTTCGGCGCGCGCCCGAGGCAGGCTTTCAGGATAACGCTCTTGCAAGAAGGCAATCAGCTTCTCGCGCACGTAGCAGCGCAGGTCCCAGGCCTTAGACGAATCCGATGCGCTCATGAGCGCCCGAAGTTGAACGGTGCGCTCGGTGGCGTCGGTCACCTGCAGACCGCAAACGTTGCCATCCCACAGCTCTGACGATTCCAGGATGGTGCGGAGCTCGCCCCGGATCTCGTCCACGGGCACGGTGTAGTCCACGTAGACGAACACTGTGCCCAGCAAATCCGCAGTGCGGCGGGTCCAGTTCTGGAAGGGGTGCTCAATGAAGTACGAAAGCGGAACCACCAACCGCCGCAGATCCCAGATGCGCACCACCACGTAGGTGGTACTGATCTCCTCGATCCATCCCCACTCGCCCTGCACAATCACTACGTCGTCGATGCGGATGGGTTCGGTGACGGCGATCTGCAGGCCCGCAATGAGGCTGGAGAGCGTGGGCTTCATGGCCATGCCGACCACCAGCCCGGCGAGGCCGGCGGAAGCGAGCAGACTGGTGCCGAGCTGACGGATCGAGGGAACGGTCATCAACATGATGCCCAGAGTGAGGATGACAACCACCACGATGAAAACGCGGCGAAGCACCTGAATCTGAGTGTGGATGCGGCGGGCAGCGAGATTGTCCGCCACGTCGACCCGATAGCGCGCGACGGCAACGTCTGCCAATACGTCCGCCACCACGATCACCGCCCAGCCGACAGCGCCAATCAGGATGATGCCGGCCAGGTGCTCCACCGGCTCGAGAAAAACGGCGCGCAGCGGTAGCAGCGGGATGACCAGCACGATGGCCAGCAGCGGGACGATCCACTTCGCCGGCCGCCGGCCATGCTCCGCTAGCGAGTGATGAATCACGCTGCCAGTGCGCGCCGCAAGGCGCTTGAAAAAGGCGAAAAAGAGACGGTGCGCAACGAGGGCCAGACCGGTGGTGAGCAGCAAGGCCGCGGCCGACCATAACCACGCCTGCCAGTGAGCGAGAAACAGTGCCATACCCCTTCTCTCTTTTGAAAACGGCGCCCCGGCAGACCCGGCCCCCTGCGGCCCTTAGCGCCCGCCGCTATCGCGGGGCTGTTTGCAATACTGAGCGAATATGCGCTCCATCTCGTCGAGGCGAGCCTTCTCCGGGGCGCGCAGCCGTCGCCCGAACGAATCGGGAATGCAGTGACGGACGTGGTGATGGAGAATTTCGTCCCCGACGCCCTTCAGCGCCGCCTGCACCGCCGTCACCTGCGTAAGCAGGTTAACGCACAGATTGGGCTCCTTCGTCATGCGCTCGAGACCTTTCACCTGGCCTCCGATGCGCCGCAGACGGAGCGTCAAACGCTTCTGAGTGTCAGCATCCCGCACGTCGACGCCTCTCTTCGGAACAGAAAGCCCGATATCCTATACCGGGCATGGGTATACTCTAACCCGATGGCGGGGAAGCGTCAAATCCTTCTGAGGGTTTGGAACCTGAATTCGGCGCATGTGAGACGGCCCGAGTGCCGTTTCGAGGGAGAATCACAAGCCAGAGAACGCAAAGTCTCGCCGTTCAGGGACTCTGCGGCTTCTCTTTAAATGCGTGATCGTTCATCCACTGGCAGCAGACGTGCCCCATACCTACCAAGCGACGGCATGGATGCCGTTATCGCGACTGCGGCGTTCAGCCGAGCCGCGAGTCGTGTCGTTTTCGAGCCGAAGGGGCCGTGCACCGGACCTCAACCGACACCGCTTCACTGCCGTCCACCAAAGTAGACATTCCACTTCTTCAAGAACAAGATTCTGTACAAAGCGACGTAAGCGCCTAGAGTACGTTTCGTAGCAGAGGGATTCGCCGGAACACGGCTGCGCTCAATCCAAAGGAGACAGCGGCAGCAATGCCGGTGAGAAGGACAAACTTCAGCAAAGCCGGCCACATCAAGCCGTGCGGCGGGCGCGCGGCCAGAATCACGATCGGCGGGTGGAAAACATAGACGCTGAACGCATTATTCGACAGAAGCTTTGCCAGCCGCCCCTGCGAATTGAACACTCCGCGGTAGATCACCAGAAGACCATAACAGATGGCGACGCAGGTAAAAGACTCCCAGAGGTTCACGGATGCGGCCTGCCAGTGCGGCCGCAGAGCAATGCTTTTTGTTTCCATACCCATTAACGCTGCGTCCGCGAAGGAAAGGCAGCCTACATTACAAGACAAGCTGCGTGCCACCCAGCGTCGCCGCTTGGGCAGGCAGGCCCACAGTGGAGCTGCGCGAATCCCGAGAGCGTTAGACGGACGATGGAGATCGATTACGTCATGGCCTCCCGGCCGGGTGAGGAGAGGTACCATTCGATGGCTTTTTTCAGGCCTTCATCAAAAGGGACCTGGGCGCGAAATCCAAACTCCCTCTCAGCGCGTGAGGTGTCCAATTTCCTGCGGGGCTGGCCGTCCGGCTTGGAGGAGTCCCATTCGATCTGCCCTTCGAAGCCCGTGAGGCGGGCGATGAGCTGAACCAGGTCCCGGAGTGAAATCTCAAAGCCCGAGCCGATGTTAACGGGCTCCTCGCCCTCATACTTCTCCGCGGCCAGGACGATTCCTTCCGCCGCGTCGCCCACGTAAAGAAACTCGCGCGTCGCCCTTCCCGTGCCCCAAACCACCACCGTGTTCCTTTTCTGCTCCTTCGCTCCGATGAACTTTCGAATGAGGGCGGGAATGACGTGCGAGGATTCCACGTCGAAGTTGTCGCCCGGACCGTACAGATTCACCGGAAGCAGATAGATGGAATTGAGCCCGAATTCGTGGCGATACGCCTGCGCCTGCACCAGGAGCGCTTTTTTGGCGATGCCGTACGGCGCGTTGGTCTCCTCCGGATAGCCGTTCCACAAATCGTCTTCGCGGAAAGGCACAGGACAGAACTTGGGATAAGCGCAAACGGTGCCGACCACCACAAGTTTCTCAAGCCCGGCCCGGCGCGCCTGCTCGATCAGTTCGATGCCCATAATGGCGTTTTCATAAAAGAAGGTGCCGGGCCGACTGCGGTTCGCCCCGATTCCCCCCACGGTGCCCGCCAGGTGCACCACCAGGTCAGGGCGAAAATCCTGAAACAGCCGCTGGACGTTGGCACGGTCCCGGAGGTCGTAATCCTTTTTGCGCGGCGCGAACACGCTCGAGCAACCCCGGCTTTGAAGCGCCGCCACCACGGAGCGCCCCAGAAAGCCGGCACCGCCTGTCACCACCACGCGCTTACCACGGACGTCCATTATGATTTCCGTTCCATTCTCTTTTCTTGCGCCCAGCGAGCCGCCGCGCGGCCCCGTGACCGGATTACGCCTTCGGCGGCGGAGGCGCCTTCTTTTGATACTTCCAGAATACGGTACACTCACCCATTTCTTCGCTCCGTGCGTAAACACCTTCAGAATTCACGTCGCTCATGGAGTCGTCGTCAGAGCAGGTCACGGCGGTGGGAAAGTAACCCGACTTGACACGCTGATCCAATTCCGCCTTCGGCAGGATGTGAAGTGCGGCGTTCTCGGCCGGAGACAGATCGAGCTTATGAGCGTCATCGTGCTCCATGCCGGAAGGCACAGGCCAGTTCGCCAGAAAGTAGATCTGCTCGGGTGCGGCGAGTGGCGCGCCCGGGGGGGTCACCTGTCTCACTCTGTTCGCAACCTGCTGGAGTTGGCGCCAGGTGGTGCCGCCGCGATCGTTGTATACATCGTTGCCCAGGCACAGGGCTGCGACGCACGTCAGCAGAATCACCGGAGCGCGCAGGCGGTCGGGACTATCCAGACGCGCCATTACGGCGTAGAACCCAACCACCCCCAGCACGGTGAGGAAGGGGATCATAAAACAAAAATACTGCGGGAAGGTGGGACGAGCGAAGATGTTCTGCGCGCCGACCGCCACAACAAGCCAAAGGCATAAGCGGAACTCCGCCCGCCGCGCGGACTCGAATGCGCTTTTCTTAATGAAGAAGAGACCGGCCACCGCCAGAAGAACCAACAGAAGGCTGGGCGAGCTGTTGACCCAGTCGGTGACGATGCCAATGTCGTGCGCGGTGGAGCCTTCCCAGTCTACCCGGCGGTAGAGCGTGTGGAACTCAAGGATGTTGAAGGCCACGACGTGCGGCGCCCGCGCGAAGAGATAGAGAATGGGCGTCCAGGCCACGGCGCCGCCGCCCAGGAATGCCGCGGCCTTGATCCAGCGGCTTCCGGCGCGATTGTAGAGCCACATCCAGACGAGCAGAACCGGGGCCATCAGCGCGGTGAGCAAGGAGCATCCTGCGGCCGCGCCGGCCAGCAGGCCTGCCAGCGCACTCATCCTCACCCCGGTGTCGGCTACCCCGGCGATGCCGGCACGAAACGCCGCCACCACCAGCAACATGCAGAGCGGATAGGCTTGCGCGATCGTCCCCGTCATCCACACCTGCGAGTGCAATCCGAAGAGCGCGAGCCCGGCGAAGGCCGCGGGCAATCGCCAGCGGCGATCGGGGAAAAGGCCGGTGAGATACTGTGCAATCAACCATACTGAGCCGGTGGTGACCAGCGCCGCCACCGCGTGGACCACACGCCATCGGGCGCCCAACATCGCCATCCAGGCGGCGTTCCAATAGGCGTTCAGAGGAGTCTGCGGAAAGAAGAAATCAAGGTAGGGCCGCTTGCCGGCATCGATCAGGCGCGCAGCCAGCATGTGAAAGCCCTCATCCCAGAAGAGTGCGTAAGTCTGGGAATAGGCCACCATCCCCGCAGCCAGGAGCGCGAAGGCCAAGTACAGCGGGCGCAGGCTGCGTTCGCAGTCGCGCTCCTCGCCTGGCTCAATGCGGGCACTGGGGAATGCGGAACAAACGTCCATTCGTGAGGTTTGATGCCAGAGTTTCAACCACCGCCCACGGTTGCCCTGGTTGCCCGGGCTATCAGCGTTGTAGTCCCGCCGTCGGGATGCACGGAAGGATCAGTCTACTTTTAAGCTAGCCTGATGTCCGTCAGTTCGACCCAGGAAGCAAGCAGCCTGTAGAGCGCGTGCTACGTCGTCCCAGAGAGCGTATCGAAATCCATGAACACTTTCAACCCGGGAGATCCGCTCCGCCTCGCCGGGCGATCCGTCAAAGCGCCTTCTGCCAAACCAGCAGCGCGCGGGTGGCGTTCCAACGGCCGAGAGGTCCCAGCAGCCTTTCGCAGAAACGCGCCGCGCTTATCAAACGAACCGGCAGTGGGCGCGTGCGCTTGAACCCGAAGGTGACCAGGTAGGGTAATCCCAGGAAGCGCTGCTCTCGCGCCAGGCGCAATGCGCCGGGTTCGCGATGGTAATGTTCGACCAGCTTGTAGGGAATCGTCGCGTTGCCGTCAAAGGCGTTCTTGCGGCACGCCTCGAAGGGGCGCCGCAGGTCCATGCGCAAGGTACACTCTTCGTGATGAAAGTAGCGATAGAGCAGGTAGGAGAAAGGAGTAATCCAAGGTTCGATCATTGCGATCAATCCACCGGGTACGAGGACGCGGGCGGCCTCCGCCATAAAATCGAGGGGACAGGGCAAGTGGTGGAGCACATCCAGCATGACCAGCGCGCCCACTGATTTTGATCGGAACGGGAGGGCACAAGCATCGCAGACTACGTCCACCCAGGGGGTTGAAATGACGTCCGTGGAGATCAATCCGGAGTAATACTCTTTGAAAAATCCGGGGCCCGCGCCCAGCTCCACAATCGGAGTGCGCCCTTCGACCACTCGCAGCAACTCCGCGAAAAACTCCTGATAGACGGAACGCAGTTCGGGGCGAGCCGCCCAAATGCTCCGGTGCCGTTGAACGAAGTCCAGATCGGATGACCGCGGCAGCGCGCTCCACATGATGGGTGGGTTCAGGTGATAAAGAAGAGTTTCGCTGCGGCCCTGGCCGACATGCGGAGCAGGAGCCAACCATCCGCAAAACGGCTGATATTGGTGGCGCCATAGGTTCGTTGCCTGTACCGAATCGGCATCTCGACGATTTTCAGACTCAGCTTGGCCGCGCCAAACAAAAGATCGAAATCACCGAAAGGATCCAACCGGCCAAAGTAGGACCGGCCTCGCGCTATTTCCTCATACCGGGACCGCCAGAGCACCTTGGTGCCGCAGAGACTGTCCTTGATCGGTTGGCCGATGAGGGTGCTCAGCAGCAATGCGAAGAAACGATTGCCCAGCAGGTTGAGAAAGCGCATGGCCTTGGGGTCCATGGTGTAGACCAGGCGGCAGCCGTTGATAAACTCTCCCTTGCCGCTCACCAGCGCATCGTAAAAGTGCGCGAGATCCTCGGGCGCCACGCTGACGTCCGCATCGAGAATCATCAGGATGTCGCCCCGGGCGCGCGAAAAACCCAGTCGCACCGCATCGCCCTTGCCGCGGCCTTGCTGCTCGAGCACGGTGATGTTCTTTTCCGGCATGGCGGCGGCAACGCTCCGGCAAACCGCCAGGGTGCCATCCTTCGAATGGCCCTCCACCAGGATCAGTTCCGTCTCGGCTCCCATCGCGGGCAACCGCTCGACAATCTGCTGAATATTGCCCGCCTCATTCCGGCACGGACAGATCACGGACACCCGCGGCAGGCTTCGACCCTCAAGGTTCAGAGGCCGGGCCACAATCCAGTTGGTCAAACAGAGATGACGCAACAACGGTAGAGGCGCCAGGTACCGATTTGCCAGAGTGCTGAGCAGTGGCACCCGCTTGGGCGCCAGTATGTGTTTGCGGGTCTGAACGACTTCAAAGTCGGTAAGGTGCAGGAGGTTCTTGATGTCTTCCACCGTGGTCCAATTGAGCAGGGGTTGTGGGTATTTCAGGCCAAGCTTCTCCGCCGCGGCCAGGATCGGTTGCCACGCCCGGCTGTACCAATGCATGACGACACGCGTTTCCGCATGGCACGCCGTCCGCAGCCTTTCCAAGGCCAGCCGGATGTCGAAGAGGAATCCGGTCAAATCCGAAAGAAGGATGTAATCAAACCTCTCGCCGCCCAGGTCCAGTTGCTCCGCCGCCATCTGTTGAAATTCCAGGTTCGGATGCTTCTTCTGCGCCAGGTGCACCATCTCACGGGAAATATCAATGCCCACGCCACGCCGCGGTCGCGTTGCGGCCAGCAAATCGCCCGTCCCGCTTCCGACCTCCAGCACACTCGCACCTTCCGGAACATGAAAGCGAGCCAATGAAGAGAGGGCGCGGTGGTACCCTGCGTTCTTGCGCCTCCAATTTTCGACGGTGGAAGCGTAATGATCGAAGAAATCCGCCCACGACTGGAAATATTCCTCCATGCTCGCGGGCAGACGATCTCTGCGCGCCTGCCTCGCCCATTCGGGGTACGGTTGTTCGCTCTTTCGGCCAATCGTTTGACTTAGGGAACCCATGGCGTAGCACTCCCATGCCTTGCTGCGTAACCGGCCTGAAACCCGGCCGCCTTTGATCATGTGGCGCGGTTCATCGATTCCGTTTCCTAGTCGAAGCGTTTGCCCTGTTGTTATAGTCCAAGGCCAGGCGAACCCAATAGGCAAGGGCGTCCTTCGTCTTTACGGCTTGGGCGTCGACGTACACATACCCCCGGTACTCCCGATCCTTCATGACGACGGTTCGGCAGCCCTCGCGTTCGAGCGCAGCGTCGCGGAATGCCGGGTCAATCCGGCACATGATTCGCTCTTTGCCCACGCTGACGCACATCTTTCCCCGGACCATGAAGGTAATGCCGCCGAACATTAGTTTTTCTTCGATGGGGCGAATGCGCCCCAGTGCCGCCTTGACCCGCTTCGCCAGAGCATCATCGTAGGGCATAGGTCCTCCGCGTTACATGGGATACTGCGCCCTTGCGAAGTCGATGTCAAACGATGATCTTGTAACTTAAGCCCATCTTCCGGATGGACCCACCTCCGACCTGGGTCAGCGGCTCAAACCGGGCGCACTCGCTCCCGCACGATGGCTGTGCGACTTCGGGGCGGTCAAGCCATGTGAATCGCAAATCTTCGATTCGCGCGCCAGCCGGCCGGTCACCAGCCCGGCGCGTGTCCCTGCCGTAGTCGCGCCCTCTCGCGGGACGGAATCGGAGACCTGTTGGAGCATCGCTGCAGCAGGAACCACCCCGCTGTGGCTAGCCAGCATGGAGTTTTTGACATGTTTCTATAAGCGCCTTCTTTTCTTTTATATTCCGGCTTCGTTTGAAACAGCTCCAACTGCGAACACTCTTTTCGCGGGAGAAGCACCGTCCTGATGGCGCGGAAGACCCTTTCGAGCGCTGTCACTCCGTCTCTGCCGCTTCGGTCTCGACCAGTAGATAGCCCGCCGGCGACATAATTTTGTAAGCCATCTGTTTTCCAATATATTCCGGCTTCGTTCGCTTCCCCCAGCGCGTCAACCACCCCACAATCCTCTCTGCCAGTGCGTAGGCCGCGGCGTAGGCCTAAGTCAGTAAAATTTACCCAAAGCCACCGTTTTGAGGTGCTGAAAAGTGAGATTTGTAAAGTGGCGTTTTCCGTTGCGGACCGGCTGAACTGCGGGGAAGCGAGACCCGGGCGTGCGCGAGACGCGGCGGCGTTCGCGCCCCTGAAAGTGGGCATTAAACTGGCTAGCCTTTCAATGTATACTGCGTCGAAGCTGGAGAGATGAGGTGAGGGTTACGCCGGAGCCTGACTCGCGGCGTCGTCAAGTCATGAGGTTGGAGGAAGCGATGGAATCAAACACGTCTCGGAACAAGGCTTTCCTGGCAGTCTTCATCTTGGGGGCAGCGTCGCTGCTCGCGCCCGTGGTGGTTCGCGCGCAGGCGGCTGCGGTTTGCGATCCCACGCCTGAGGTAAAGGCAGCGCTCGATCGACTGCCGTCGTACCAGACGGCCGACCAGACCGATTACCAGTACACCCAAGCGCGTCGCTCCGCGCTGGCGGACCTCATGAAAGAGTACCCGGGCGATCTGTTCGTACAGCGCGCTTATGTCCGCAGCATGTCTTACCCGACAGCAGACCGTCTCAAGGTGACGGCGGAGTATAAAACCCTGCACGAGCAGCATCCGGACGATGCACAGATCGCGTACCTTTACGCCCAGACGTTGCTGGGTCGCGACTCGCCGCAGACCATCAAGCTGCTCACCGCCGCGCTTCAAACGACGCCCGATTTTCCCTGGCCGCACCTGACGCTGATGAGGATTTATACCTCGGAAGTCTTTCTCAATAAGACCGAAGCTGCCGCCCATGCCAAGGCGTTTCTCTCCGCATGTCCGGCAACGCTTGAGGGTTATGAATCTCTGACCAACCTTGATGAGCATGAGTTGATAGTGACCAGCGCTGCCAAGCTGCGGCAGGTTCTCGAGCCGCGGACCGACAAGGACGCACTCGGCACCTATTCCACGCTCTGGGCCCTCGAGTTCAAGGCCCACCCACCGGCGGAATATGACGCGCTGCGCAAGCAGGTAGCGGCGGACCTGGCGCGGCTGCGCGCGCTCAATCTCGAAAACGTGAGGCAGTGGTGGTCAGCGCTGGAGGAAGGCTACAAGCTCGTCAACGACAAGAAGCAGTCTGATTGGGCGCAGGATCAGCGCTTTGAGCGGTTTCCAACTCCCTACGGGGTCGCCGGCGCCGAACAGTGGGCCAAGGATCATCCCCGGCCGGGAGAGGACGCCCCGGCCGAGGCACGACGCGCTTACTACCAGGCTGTGCTCAAACGCGATGACGAACTCGTGAAGCAACGGCCTAACACTGCCGATTTCTGGCTGGAGCGCCTCGACGCGATGGAGAATCTCGAAGACGTACCAGCAGCCGAAGTCGAAGCCGCGGTGGATAAGGCGTTCCAGGTGGCGCAGGTGAACGCCGGACCCGATCCCCTTGATTCGTACGTGTACTTCAGCATCGCCGAGGTGCTTTCCAAGAAGGAACTTGAGCCCGAGCGTCAAGTGGATATGGCACGGCTCGGGCTTGAGCAGCTCGAAGAAGATGCCAAGGAACCCTACTACGACCTGTATGCGACCAAGAAGAATGTCGATGACAACAACTCCGACGTCGCTTACCAGCGTTCCCAGGCTCTCTTCTGGGAGGCGGACGGATACCTGCGTCTGAAACAAATGGACAAAGCCGAGCTCGCTCTGAGCCAGCTCGACGACCGCCAGCAGAAGCTTGAAAGCCTGGTGAATGGCAAAGACGACCGGAAGCGGGAATATGAGACACAAGAATCGTCTTACTGGGGTGCGATGGCGCGCCTGGCGGAATTGCAGAACCGTAAGCTCGATGCCATGGCGTATTACCAGAATTCGCTGCTGGCGCGGCTCGAGTCCACGCAGCTTCCGCCGCCCGGCGAAAAAGACCGGATTGCGGATGGTGCGCGACTCCTCTGGGCCAGCCTGGGCGGCACCGAGGAAGGGTGGAACGTTTGGTACGGCCGCCCCGCGCAGGCGCTGGCTACTCAAAGCCATCTCACCTGGGAGACGGTGCAGGATCCGCTGCCACCTTTCAAATTAGCCGACCTTCACGGCAAGACGTGGCAGCTTGCGGACCTCAAGGGCAAGGTGGTGTTCCTCAACTTCTGGGCGTCTTGGTGACACTTCTGTCGCGAGGAGTTGCCTCGCTTACAGAAGCTCGCGGATCAATATAAAAGCCAGTCCAATGTGGTGTTCCTCTCCTTGAATATGGACGAAAACCCCGGCCTGGTGGAACCGTTCATAACTGAGCATCAGCTCACGCTCAACGCCATTCCGGCTTACAACTACGTGACCCAGACGCTGAAGGTGAACGGAATCCCGCAGAATTGGATCGTGGATGCAGACAGCGTCATTCGGCTCAAGGGTCTCGGCTACGACTCAAGCGAGAAGTGGGAGCAGGGCATGCGGGACGCGATCGAAAAGTGCAAGTCCGGCGGCGCGGCCACCTCGGGCGCGTCAGGCTCGAGCGCGTCAGGCTCGTAAACGAGCCAAGAGTTTCTTCATTTCTGAGGCCCGAAGGGCCGCTCTATCAAAGCCCTGGGCAACGCCCGGGCAACGCCCAGGGCGAGTCATCGCGCGGTGTGAGGAGTGTAGCCCTGAAAGGGCGAACTAAGAGGAAGTATCGAAATGGGTCGACCGCTCTTCCAAAGTTACGTTCATCGGATCTTCACCGCTAAAGGCCAGGCACATGCCGATCTTTCGGGAGGCGTATCGACGGTTTCTGGAGCACGATGGCGCTAAACATGACGAACGCTATCTGCGGGACAGAGGGGGTTTGTCTTGGTTCGCCCTTTCAGGGCTCCAAGTCTAGCCCGGGCTTGGCTGATCATCCTGGGCGTTGCCCAGGGCTTTCTTAGTACGGCCCTTCGGGCCTCAAATGTACAAACTCCAGGCTCGTAAACGAGCGAAGCCCGCGAAACCGATCAAAGCAGATGAAGGCAATTACGCTGGAACCTAAGAAACCGGGAACGGCACGCCTCGAAGATGTGCCGGAACCTGATATCCGTGACGGCTCAGTGCTTGTGGAAGCCGTCGCTGTCGGGGTGTGCGGGACCGATGTGGAAATTGTGGAAGGAAAATACGGCTGGTCTCCTCCCGGCAAGACGCGGCTGGTGCTGGGTCACGAGTCTCTCGGCCGCGTGCTGGAGCCTGACCCGTCCGGCCGCTTGAAGAAGGGCGACTTCGTGGCGGGCATGGTACGCCGCCCGGATCCGGTGCCGTGCCCGCACTGCGCGGTTGGAGAGTTGGACATGTGCCGGAACGGCCAGTATACGGAGCGGGGCATCAAGCAGATTGACGGCTTCATGTCGGAGCATTGGAGAATCGAGCCTGATTACGCGGCCAAAGTGGATAGCTCCCTCGGCCTGCTGGGCGTGTTGCTGGAGCCTACCACCGTTGTCACGAAGGCTTGGGAGGTGGCGCTGGCGGTGGGTTACCGTTCCCTCTGGGAGCCGCGAACCGTCCTGGTGACAGGCGCCGGCCCCATTGGTCTGCTGGCAGCTCTCGTGGGAGAGCAGCACGGCCTGGATGTTCATGTGCTTGATCGCGTCGATTCGGGGCCCAAGCCTGATTTAGTGCGCTCTCTCGGCGCCACCTACCATAGCAGCGGGGTGGGGGCCGTGGGATTTGAACCCGACGTCATCATCGAATGCACAGGCGTTGGGTCGGTCATCGCCGATTGCATTCGATACGTGGGCGCGGGAGGAGTTGTTTGCTTGACCGGCGTCGGCAGCGGCGGCCGCACCAGCGGCCTGTCTGTCGCCGATCTGGCAACCGAAGCGGTTTTGCGAAATAAGGTCGTGGTGGGCAGTGTGAGCGCGAATAAGCGCCACTGGTACAAGGCTGGCGAAGCGCTCGCCCGCGCCAACCGCGATTGGCTGTCACGCCTGATTTCCCGGTGTGAACGTCCGGAGAACTTTGTTCATGCTCTCGATCGAACGCCCGACGACATCAAAACGGTCATTCAGTTCGCCGAGGCATAATTTCGCAGATAACACGGGCATGAAATGCAATGTCGCACACATGTTCCGGCGAAGCGAGTCTACCGGTGCCAAGTTGTCGGTTAACTTGCGACGGCCACCGGCTCCTCCTCGAACTGGGCCTCCTCGGTAGAGCCGACCAAGGCCACCGTGGAGGATTCGCCGGCCGAGATCGTCTGAGCAACCTCGTCGAAATAGCCGGTGCCGACGAAGCGTTGATGCCGCACAGCCGAATAGCCATGTTCCTCGGCGCGCTCGAACTCGGTCTGCTGCAGGTGAGCATAGGCGGTCATGCCGGTCTGAGCATACTCTCGGGCGAGATCGAACATGGAAAGGTTGAGCGCGTGAAAGCCGGCGAGAGTCACGAACTGGAACTTGTAGCCGAGCTCCGCCAGCTCTTTCTGAAAATTTGCGATGGAGGCGTAATCCAGCTTCTTCCTCCAGTGGAACGAGGGCGAGCAGTTGTAGGCCAGCAGCTTGCCGGGAAAATGAGCGTGGATGCCATGAGCGAAGCGTGCGGCCTCCTGGATGCTCGGCTCCGAAGTTTCGCACCACAGCAGGTCGGCGTAGGGGGCGAAGGCGACACCGCGGGCGATGGCGGCTTCGATGCCCCCCTTGAAGTGAAAATAGCCTTCGGAGGTCCGCTCCCCGTTGAGGAAGCGATGGTCCCTTTTATCGATGTCGCTGGTGATCAGCCTGGCGCTGTTGGCGTCGGTGCGAGCGATAATCAGGGTGGGAACGTCCGTGATGTCGGCCGCTAATCGGGCGGCTGTGAGTTTTTGAATGAACTCCTGAACGGGCACGACGACCTTTCCGCCCAGGTGCCCGCACTTTTTGGCCGAGGAAAGCTGGTCCTCAAAGTGCACCGCAGCCGCGCCCGCTTCGATCATGGCCTTCATGAGCTCGAAGGCGTTCAGAGCGCCGCCAAAGCCGGCCTCGGCATCGGCCACAATGGGGGCGAACCAGTGGATGCCGTTGTGGCCCTCGACGTGATGGGTTTGATCGGCCCGAAGCAGCGCGTTGTTGATGGCGCGAACCACATGAGGCACGCTGTCGACCGGATAAAGACTCTGATCGGGGTACATCTGTCCGGCGGTGTTGGCGTCGCCGGCCACCTGCCACCCGCTCAGATAAATAGCCTTCAATCCGGCCTGGACCTGTTGTACCGCCTGGTTGCCCGTGAGGGCACCCAAGGCGGCCACATAGGGCTCGGCGTGGAGAAGGTGCCACAGCCTCTCTGCGCCCATTCGCGCCAGAGTGTGCTCGATCGAAACGGAACCGCGCAGCCGGATCACATCTTCTCCGCCATAGGAGCGTTTGACGCCTTTCCAGCGCGCGTCCGTCCTCCACGTCTTGGAGAGCGAGGCAGCGTCGATGTGATTTCCGTTCTTTCCTGGCGCGAGATGGCTGTGCATTCAAATCCTCCATGGCTGATCAAGTTCGAAGACTTCGTCCTTCATACTGAGTTCAGCGCATCTCCGGTTAGGCCGTCAAACGCTGGTGGTCCGATTCGGACTAGTGTCCGATTCGGATCAGGCAGGTGCCTGGTGTGCATGTGTTGCGTTAAGATGGAACCTATCCCGCTGCATAGGAGGTCGAAAACGATGGTTCCAGTGCAGGAGCGCGTGAAAGAACCGATGCAAAAGAAAGTAAAGATTAACGGGCCTGTTACAGCGGCTCAATCTGAAATCCTTACTGAGGAGGCGGTGGGCTTCCTGGAGAAGCTGGCGACCAACTTTGAAGGCCGGCGCCGGGAGCTTTTACGGAAACGAGTGCTCCGTCAACGCGAGATCGAATCCGGGACGTTGCCGGACTTTCTGCCCGAGACAGCCTCGGTTCGTGAAGGCGACTGGAAGGTGGCACCCATTCCTCACGACTTGCTTGATCGGCGCGTTGAGATCACCGGGCCTGTGGATCGGAAGATGATCATCAACGCTCTCAATTCCGGAGCCAGCGTATTCATGGCGGACTTTGAAGACTCGAATTCGCCGACCTGGCAAAACAATCTCGACGGACAGATCAACCTGCGCGACGCCATCAAGGGGACCATCAGTTATGTAAGCCCGGAAGGCAAAAAGTACGAGCTGGCGCCGACAATCGCGACGCTGATGGTGCGCCCGCGCGGCTGGCATCTTGAAGAGAAGCATCTTCTGGTCGCAGGAAAGCCGATCTCCGGAGCGTTGTTCGACTTCGGTCTGTTCTTCTTTCACAACGCCAAGACTCTGATCGCGAAGGGGACCGGACCCTACTTTTATCTACCTAAAATGGAGAGCCACCTCGAGGCGCGTTTGTGGAATGACGTATTCAATTTTGCACAGGATGAGTTAGGGATTCCACGCGGGTCCATCCGCGCGACCGTCCTGATCGAAACCATTCTGGCCGCCTTTGAAATGGACGAGATCCTGTACGAACTAAAGGACCACTCTGCCGGGCTTAACTGCGGGCGTTGGGACTACATTTTCAGCTTCATCAAGAAATTCCGAAGCCGTCCCGACTTCGTGCTGCCGAACCGGGCTCAGGTTACCATGGACCGGCACTTCCTCAATTCGTACGTGCTTTTGCTCATCAAAACGTGCCACCGTCGCGGCATTCACGCCATGGGAGGCATGGCGGCCCAAATCCCCATCAAGAATGATCCGGTGGCCAATGAAACCGCATTGGAGAAGGTGCGGCAAGACAAGCTTCGTGAAGTGCGCGCCGGCCACGATGGCACCTGGGTGGCGCATCCTGGCCTGGTGCCCGTTGCCAAGGAGATCTTCGACGCTCACATGAAGACTCCTAACCAGCTCTCGCGAAAGCTGGAGGACGTGCAAATCACGGCCAAGGACTTGGTGACCGTACCGGACGGCGACATCACCGAGCAAGGGCTACGCTGGAACATCGACGTGGGCTTGCAGTATCTGGCGGCTTGGCTCGGAGGCAACGGCTGCGTGCCTATCTATAACCTGATGGAAGATGCGGCGACGTCTGAAATCTGCCGGGCTCAAGTGTGGCAGTGGGTGAAACACGGAGCGAAGCTGAACGACGGGCGCACGGTGACGGCGGAGTGGGTACGCCGGGCGACCGCTGAGGAGATCGAGAAACTGCGCGAGGAGATTGGCGCTGACCGGTTTGACACTGCCCGATTCAAGGCTGCGTCGGACATCTTCGAGCGCATGATGACCAGCGCGGATTTTCCGGAATTCTTGACACTGCTAGCTTACAATTGCATTGACTGAGCGCGCGATCGCGGCGGGTTTGTTCCGCCGTCCTGAATGACGGCACGCCGTCAGCCTTGGCTCACACTGACGGTCGAACGCTCGACGGCGCCAAGGATGAGCCGGTGTTGATCGAGCCAGGTTTATGCCCTCTGCAGCGGCGAGACGTCTTTCCTCCGCTACGACTACAGAGATGCCGGAAAATGCGTTGACGAGGCTGAGGGAAGATCTCGTCTCCCGCCGCATCGGCAGCGGGATCGAGTGGCTTAAGAGTCATCGATCTCTTCTTGTTTCTTTCTCTCCGACTCAGAAGAATGCGGCCGCGCTGCTGGCTTATCTCGCGCAGTGGATCGACGTAGGATTCGATCGCCCTCAACTCGTGAAGGAATTACTCTCCCAGTTTCCTCAAACTGTGCGGGCGTCCCTTCCTCTATCCGACTACGTCTATATCCGAATGGCCGAAGGCCTGGTGGCAATGTCTCAGGAGGAGTTCGAGGCCGCCATCCGCCACTTCGAGACGGTGCTGTCATTTGAAAATGAGACTTATGATCGCGAACTCGTCGCCATTGCCAACTTTTCCATCGCGCGCTGCCAGCGGAGAATGGGGCGTTACGACGCCGCGTTGGGCTGTGCCATCAAGGCAAAAGAACTTGCACTGCAATTGGATCATCCCAAGATGGCGGCGGTCATGCAGGTGCTGGAGAGCTGGCTCAACTTCCAGGAAGGTAAGCCTCAGGAGGCCAGGCTGATTTTGAAAGACGCCGAAGCGGTGCTGCGAGCGACCGATGACTACGTGACCCTCGGCAACATCCAGTCGGCCTATGGCCGGATCGCGCGCCGGCAGGGGCGGTATGATCAGGCCCTTCAGCACTTCGGCAATTCCATTGACGAATACAAGAAGCGGAATCCCCAGCACCGCAACCTCGCACGGTCGTTGGCGAACATGGCGTTCGTCAAAAGGCTCATCGCGGTCCGTCTCCGCAGGAAGATCGATCGGGAGGTTCTTCGTCGGTTGAATAGCGCGGGCCGCCACGCCGGACGAGCTCGGCTAACGAAGGAGCGGGGGTACTTCGAGCGGCTCCGTCAGGAAGCCCTGGCGCATCTCAGCGAGGCCGAGCGAATCTACGCCATTTACGATGATCATCGCGGCCTCGGAACCGTCCACGTCGACCGCGGCCTGCTGTGTCTGGACGGCGGTGATCTGGATGGCGCCGCCGGCGAGGCGTCGCTAGCGTACCGGCTCGGGGAAGATAAGAAGGATTACATCCTCGAGGCGCGTGCGCGTATTCTGCAAGCGACGGTCGAAAATGCCAGGTTTGAAGAGCAGATTGAAGAGAAGCGCGACCTCAGCCACCGCGCTCAACTGGCATTCGACTTCGCGCGCGAGTCGGTGGAATGTGCCAAGCACACGCAAAACCGGAGGCTGCTCGCGAGAGCTCACCTGGCGCAGGCGGCCGTGCTCGCCAACGAGTTTTTTAGCGATCCGGATGCGGCCAGCGAGTGTTGCGACAAGGCTGCAGTGCTGCTTAATCCCGAGGGCCAGGACTACATCTGGGAAGACCTGCAAGCCTTGAGAGCAACGCTTCTGAAAGCAGGCGGCATTGACTCAACCTTGCGGCAATGGTCGCAGGGCATTGTGGGCAACAGGACCTTCCAGCAAATCACCGAGGAGTTCGCGGGCATCGTGATCCCAAAGGTGTGGAAGCGTGAGGGCCGCAAGGTCTCGCGTGTGGCCAGCCGGCTGAAGATCTCGCCGAAAAAGGTCCGCCGCGTTCTTTCGCGCCTGGGCCTGCGCGAAAGCAGAAGCGGCAAGGATTGATGACCTGACAGGCCGGATCTGATGGCTCCTGGGATGCGGCCGAAATTCGGACCTGCTTCACCTCAGATGGACGTTCTTCAACAGAGGGAAACATCTTGGCTGCCAATCAGCCAGTTATTCGTACCGCAGACTCGTCATGGGATCGAGGCGGCTGGCGCGGAAGGCCGGCAGATAACCCGCCGCGCAGGCTACCAACGCGAGTGCAACGGTGGCAAGGACCATAGTGGACGGATCGTGCGGACTGAGGCCGTAAAGTTGGCTCTGCACGAACCGCATCAGTGCCACTGACGCGGGCACACCTGCCGCCACTCCAATACCTACGAGCAGCAGCACGTCGCGCATCACCAGCCACAACACCTGCTTCCGGTCGGCGCCCAAGGCCATGCGGATTCCAATTTCGCGGTTCCTCTGTGCCACCGTGTAAGCCATCACGCCGTAGAGCCCGATGGTGGCGAGGAGCGTGGCCAGGAAACCGAAGACAGCGGACAAACTCGCGATCATGCGTTCAGTGGAAAGCGAGTTTGAGATCTGCGTCTCCGTGGTGCGCATCTGACTCACCGGTATCCCGGCGTCAAGCTGGCGGACTTTGGCTCGCAGCAAGGGCATCAACTGATTCGGATCATACGTGGTTCGCACATACACCGTCATCCCACCCAGGAAATGCGCACCGTAGAAGGGAACGTAGGCCTGCGGCGGGATTTCGTCTCGCAAGCTTGTGTACTTGATATCTTTCACCACCCCGATGATCTCCATAGGGGTCTTCGTTCCCGGATCGATGCCGAAGCCCAGGTGCCGGCCAATTGGATTCTGCCCGCGGAAATACTTGCGAGCGAACTCGTGGTTGATCATCACTGCGGTCGGACTCCAGTCGTCGGGCTGCGGACCGTTCTGTACCTCCCGGTTATCGTTAGGCGTAAAATCGCGCCCGGCGAGAATGGGCACGCCGAGCGTGGCGAAATAGTTTGCGCTGATCTGGTTCATGTAGGGTTCAGCGCGGTCATCGGCTTTGGCGGGATTATAGCCCTCCACCGTCACGGAACTGTCCCACTCATTTCCCTCGAGGATGCGCATCGATGCCAGAGCCACGGACTTGACTCCTGAAACCGAGCCCAGGCTGTCCATCAAGTCCCGATAGAACACTTCCGTCCGTGCCGTATTGTAGCCGGCGAGGGAAGGATCGACGTAGAAACCAATCAGCCGCTCCACCGGAAAGCCCGGTCCCATGCGGCTGAGATTATTCAAAGTGCGCAGGAAGAGCCCGGCGCCGATCAAGAGCAGCAGCGAAAGCGCCACCTGAGCCACGACCAGCGCATTTCGCAGCCGTCCGTGCCCGCCGCCCACCACAGCGCCCGCCTGGTCTTTCAAGGTGCGCGCCACATCCGGCTTGGTGGTTCGCAGTGCCGGGACAAGGCCGAAGACGAGAGCGGTTGCAACCGTCATCGCTAGTGTGAACAGCAGAATGCGCGAATCGGGCGCGGTGGAGATACTCAAGCCTTGGGAATCTGCCGGCAGATAGATGGCCATCAGCGCCTTATCCGCCCAGAACGCGAAGACCAGCCCGACAAGCGCTCCGAGTGCTGAAAGGCAAAGGGTCTCGGTGAGAAGCTGGGACACAATACGCCACCGGCTTGCGCCTACCGCCAGGCGCACGGCGATCTCCTTCTGACGGTTGGTGGCCCGAGCCAACAGCAGATTGGCAAGATTGGCGCACGCAATCAGCAGCACGAGCCCGGTGATCGCCATCAGCACCCAGAGCGGAGTGGAGAGCTCCCTCCGCAGGTAGGAGCGGCCTTGCGAGCCAGGCAACAGGTCAATGGTGCATTTCAGGAACTGCTCGCGGTCGTACGCCGATGCGTGGGCGAAGGCCGCCTGCTGCACCTCGTCCTCCAGCATGGAGTGCATGAACGGCTGCAGAGACACCTTGGCCTGTTTCGCGCTGATGCCCGGCTTCAAGCGGCCGAACGCGTTCACCCAACGTGTGCGGCGGTCCGTGAGCATGTTGTTGGGAACCAGCAGCATCTCCTTTTGCATCATGATGGGGATGAACAGCTTTGCCGAATGACCCAGCTCCACGCCGTCAAAGCCCGCCTGCGCGACGCCCACCACCGTCAGGTCGTATTTGTTCACCGTCAGAGTCTTGCCCAGAATCGCCGCGTCGCCGCCGAAGCGCCGCTGCCAGAAGCTGTAGCTCAACATCACCAGCGGATGTCCGTCCGGCACCCGGTCATCCTCCGGCGTGAAGGTGCGTCCGATAGCCGCGCCGACGCCGAGCACGTTGAAGTAGGTCCCTGAAACCAGTTCCACATCCACAGGCTCGGCCTGACCGCCGGAGATCACGCTGACCTGGGTAGGAAAGCGGCAGAACATGCCGGAAAACACCTGATTGTGACTCTGGAAGTCCCGGAACATCGGGTGTGAAATGGCATTGCCGCCCCAGTTGCTGCCGTAATGATGACCGCGCATCGTGAGCAACACCAGTTGCTGCGGGTTCTTCACGGGCAGGAGGCGTAGCAACACCTGGTCAAGCAGGCTGAAGATCGCCGTGTTCGCGCCGATGCCGAGCGCCAGGGTCAGCACCGCCACAACAGTGAACACCGGATTCTTTATCAGCACCCGCAAGGCATAGCGAATATCTCCGGCGATACTGCTCATAGGCGTCGTCCTCCGATAAGCTCCTCAGTTAGACGATACGTCACAGCAGAAGTTTGGGTTCCTTTCGAGAAAATCCTGGTCGGCATCAGAGCTTTACTTCGACCCTCTGGCCCGCCAAATCGTGGGCGCCGTTTGCGCCGGCGTCAGGCTTCTGCAGGCCCTGTCCGTGGCAGCAGCAGCCAAGCCACGAGCAGAACGACCGCTACGCCCAAAGCCACGCCATTCCAGCGGTAGAACGGTACCGGATTCCGCAGCAACTGCACGAGTGGGTCCGCCAGGGGCGCAGCGAATGCGACCGCGAGATAGGCTGCAACATTGTCTCGAAGGAAAAACGCCAGCAGGCCAAACGCCGTCGCCAGCCCCACCACGCTGACAGCCCATCCCGTCAGGAACTCACCCACCGAGCGCGCGTCCGACGGTCCCACACTGACGATGAGCAGCGCCAGCGCAAGCCACAGCCACCATGCCCGCTGCCGCCAGCCCAGCATCACCAGGCAGATCAGCACCGCGAAACCGGCTGTCGAAAGGACCGCGCTGGAGATCCCATGCAGCAGCAGAGATGCCGCCGGAAACGCGGTATCGAGCGAGGGATTAAATACGTCGCCCCCGGCGGAAGCGTAGGCATGAAAACGGTTGAAGATGAGAACGGAGAGGTTGCTCAGACCCGCTCCCACGCCAAGAGTCAGGGCTATCGCCAAAGCCGCGTCCCGGGACCATACTCGTCGAGCCGCCGAGCGGAGAATCCGCCAGGAGTCCGGATAGAGGCCGATGGCGAACGCCGCCGCCACCCACGCCAACAGGGCCACCACCAGGACCACCACCACATAACCCACCACAATGAAGAGTTGGAAGGTAGACCAAGGCAGAGACGTAGGGTACTGCTCAGCCATCAAGCCGACGGCATTAAATTCGGCAAGCAAGAGCGCGACACCCAGGAGCATGCCAAGAGGGAGTCCTTGCTTCCAGCGAACCTGGTTCTCGCGCACTCCACGGACGAACAGCCAGATGCCGCCTCCGATGAGCCCTGCGCCGAGCAGCAGCTTCGTCAGCAACAGGAGGATGTTGGTGAGCGTGCGCTCGGTTTGCTGGCGCACCCATGCCTCCGGCAGCTTGAAAAAGCGAGAGAAGCTCACCACCTGGTCACCCGCTATATCGACGGCGAGGCGGTAATGGGCATCAGCAACGTTAAGGGGAGCGCCGGGCCGCGCTTGCCAGACGAGCTCATAATCCTCCCGAGCTTTGCGAGCCTGGGACTGCGAACTTTGCAGGTCGAATTCGCTGAGATCAAATCCGTTGGCCCTCACAAACTGCTGGCCGACGGCGAGTGCCTGGGCAGCCGTGAGCGAAGCGCCAGGCGCATCCTCGTCCAGTTCGTGCCGAAGCGCGAAGACGGCTCCGTCCTGCGGGTCAACGAACACGGAATACTCTTCCTTCTGAAGCGGCTTGAAGAAACGCACCTGCCACAGAGACAGCTTGGTGGCCTGGCGGTAAAGACGGTCTGTTTCGCGGACGGTCCGAAACTGAAGCAAGTACTTCACGGCCAAGGGATCGATGTTGGAGCGCAGCCAGGCCCCGCGCCTGTACTGAGACGCGGGCACGCCGCGGGCTACCAGAAAATGCTCCGCCTGCGCGATGGCCTCGGCCCGAGTGACGCGCAGCTTGATGCCTTCTCCAAAACGGTAGGCAGGAATGGCCGCAGCTCCTATACCCAAAGCGATGAGCAGAGCTGCTACCGTAATCCGCCTGCTGGTGAGTGGCCTATAGGCAACGGCAACTTCGGCTGCAGGCACCTCCTCCTGGCGGACCGGACGCGAAATTCCTTCGCCGGCATTGGTCAGCTCCTGCTCATCGGCAAAGGTGCGGGTTCGTAAGTAGGCAAGTAGGCTAATCAACAGCGGGATCAGCATGATGCCGCCCGTCAGTCCGCCCGACACCATCAGATAGTGATTAGGAGAGCGCAGCAGCAGGAAAGCGGTGTAAAGCGCGTCCACGGAATAATGCCAGATCAAGGTGGCCACGATTCCAAACCGTAGCATGATAAATCCAATGATGACCCCGCCCAACCCAACCTCAAGACCGCGAATGAAGAAGGGTTCGTTGGGATAAGCCGAATGCAGAAAGCTCCAGTTGAATGCGGCCAGCACGATGGCGAGAGGCCAGTTACCCAAATATTTTCTGAGAAAGGGAATGGCGAATCCCCGGAACTGCATTTCTTCAGTGACCGCCGGAAAGAATCCGCCGAATAGAACGGCCACCCACGGAATGCGGGTATTGAGATCGTCCGTGAAGGGAATATCCGACGGCGCCCAGGCGCCGAAGTGGTTGGCGACGAGATAAAACACGGTCTGATAGGCGAAGAAGAAAAAGGTGAGGCCGAGTCCGACCACGTTCGCGATGAAGAAGGAGCGCGTGCGCAGCCCGCGCCAGGTGAAGGCGCGCCGAAGCGCGAGTTGACCCGGGAGCCCTTCCCGGTAAGCGGGTTCGGCGGCGGCAACCACAAGAAAGATGGCTACGCCCACTCCAACCGCGGAGAGGATGTTGCCAGTGAAAAAAGAGGCGATGAAGCTCGAATACGGATCGGTGGTGGGATAGCCGAACTTGGAAAGCGAGAAGGTATTGAACGCACTGAGAACAAAGAGGACCGCCGCAATCCCGCCCGCGGTCCCCGCAAGGCGCAGGGGAACGTCCTGGTCACGCAGCCGGAGGATCAGCAACGCCAGCATGGCGACGCTGAGGAGGAGCCAGAAAACCTGATCGACCGTCTGCGCGACGTCATTCCGCGACCGCAGCCGCTCATAGTCGCGCTGCCACTGGTCGGGAACTTTGACGTATTCGTTGTAGCCCGACACCTCGTCGCCGCTGACGCTGACCTCTACCCGCAGGCTGCCGTCGCCCAAGTTGACGCTCTTTTGCTTCCAGGTGAACGCATGGTCGGTACGCGCCGGGCGCGCGTTGCTGGAACCCTCGACAAACTCCAGGTCATTGAGATCGCGCTTCATCACGCCTGTAAGAAAATCTTCTGCAAGTTTCCGCGCCGTCGCTTGGTCAAGATTGGCGCCCTGAGCGTCCTCCGGCAGGTCATGCTCGAACCCTACCACCTCGCCCAGTGGCGTCACCGCAGCCCGAAATTCTTCTTTCTGCAGCGGCCGGAACCAGCGATGCTGCCAGCGCCAGAGGTGAACCGGGCCGCGGGCCAGGCGATTCATGCCTTCGAGTCCTTGCGTGCGCTCCAGATAGAGTTTGGTCTGATCGTCGTAACCGAAGATGGCCGCGTGGTCATAACCGGCCAGCTTGAAGCCGCGCGCCTGTAGAAACTGTGCGGCAATCGGCAGAGAGTCATCCCGGTTCACGCGGAATGTGATGGAAGCTTCAGGAAAAGCGCGAGAGAAGTACTTGATGGCGACCGCCAGCGAGGCCGCGGCCACCAGCACCACCAGCGCGATCACGCGAAAGTCTGAGCGGGTGAGAGATTGACGGATTGGGTGATCGGGTGATTGAGCGATTGACTCCGTGGATGGTTGACTCATCGAATCATCAATCTCGCCGGGCTGGCGAGAAGTTCTACTGCCTACTGCCTACTGCTTTCTGCCTCTGCTGACTCTTTTCCGCCGAGGTTTTTCGCCATCAGCCACGCCGGCGACCCGTCAGCGTAATAGTCTTCGATGCGTCTCAGCTTCGAGTAGCCGCGCTTCAGGTAAAACGCCTGAGCGGACGTGTTATGCTCGGCCGTCTCCAGGAAAACGGTCTCCCCGCCCTGCTCGCGGAGCCAGTCCTCGGCGGCATCCATTAGCAGCGTACCCACCGAGCGGCGCCGCCACGCCGGTGCGACATCAACAGTGATAACGTGACCCTGCCCGCCGCCCTCGTCCTGGCAGACGATCACAAATCCGGCCAGGCTGGTCTCGCCATACTCCACGAGCTCGGCTACCCACGTCTTGGCGCCTCTCATGCGGACAAAGGCGCCGAGCTCGGACCGTGAGTAGGCGATGCCCGGTGGGAAACAAAGTTGATCGAGCCGGTAGGCGTCCTCCAAATCGGAAATCCGAAAAGGGCGGAGCTGCGGTGTGGCCTGAGGTTGTTCCTTGCCGAAAGCGGGTTTAACGCCCACGTGATGCAAGAACGGTCGCCTTTTTCTTCAGGATGAATGCGCGTCTTTTCATCGAGCGGGGCATGCAAAGGCCCGCTGTGCTTTACCATTCCGGGTAGTCGCAGGCAGCGACGAATCTCCGCAGCCCCTGCCCACCGGGCGCCACTCCTCGCTAACTTCTGCCTGAAACTCCCGGTACAGTCAACTACCCCAGTGCTCATCCTACAAGCCCTTTCTGCGTTGTCAACAGGGAAGAGTGTGGAGGAGTGTACGATGATGGACGTCGCGCGGGCCACCGAAGCCTCTAACCTGGATTTCTCACCAGCTTCGGATCGTGGTGAGTCGTCATGTCGCTTCGCGACACCCCGAGTCGTCATGTCGCTTCGCGACACCCCGAAGCATGAAAATGGCGCTATCGAGGCGAAGAGGCGCTCGTTCGAAAACAAAGCACTTAGCGCCTATTTTCGGAACAGAAACGCGGGTTGAAGCAGTGTGCGCCCTGCCTTCCGATCAGGGAAAGCAGCCAGAAGCCGGGCGGCGTGGCAGCTCGCTGGGATCCGCTCCTCTCACTCGACCACCCTAGCAGGAACGACGCCGCTGCCCCGAGCCAACCCAGGGCTTTCGATATATTTTTGTAAGCGCCGTCTTTTCTTAAATATTCCGGCTTCGTTTGAAACAGCGGGCAACTGCGAACACTCTTTTCGAGGCGCAACGGCCGCCTTCACGGCGTCGAGGACCCTTCTGAGGCCCGTCGCCCCACCCCTGCCGTTTGGATTTCGCCCTCCTCGCTCGCCGCCCGGCGACATATTTGTGCAAGCCTCGTGTTTTCCGAAAGCTTCCGGCTTCGTTTGCTTCCCCAGCGCATCAACCACCCCACAATCCTTTCTGCCAGCGCCTACGCCTCGGCGTAGGCCGGGTCCCAGTCGACAGGAAGCGAGATACTTTCGGAACCGCTTTGCTTGCCATAACATTCTGGCTTCGTTCGTCGTGAATCGGGCTCCCACGTAGGGCCGACCCTCGGGTCGGCCATGGCCGGGGCGAGCCCCGGCCCTGCGTCGGCCTCGGCCAGGGCGAGCCCCGGCCCTACGTCGGGCCGAGAAGGCCCCGTGCTATGCACCGAAACCATGGTATGCTCCTGGGACGCCACGGCTGAGCTTTATCGTTATCACGCTTCGGCGGCGTGGACGGTCGCGACGGTCCCCCACTCTGGCCCGGTCCTTGGGCTGGTCTTCGGCCCCAGCGCAGCCACACCGAGATGGTCACCGTCCAGTCGGGTGCCGACACGCCGGGACGCTTGAGCTTCAGGCGCCAGAAGCTGGGCGGCGGCGCCGCTCCCGCAGCCATGGTCAACCAGTCCTCCGCAGTGTCGGCGCGCGGCCCATAGAATTCGGACTCATCGTTCGTGGACCAACACCGAACACCGGAAACCCCGAACACCGAAAACCGACACTAGCAGTTGGAAATGGGACGGTGGGTACCAGCAGGACAAATGGGGAGATATTTTTTGGCTTGTGTTTGCTTAAGGTTAGCCTGTGAATAAGTGGCTGTCGGGCCGGGCCAATTGTCCCCGTGTAAAGAAATTGCTCACTTTTGTGTCTTGGAGTGCGGCGGCTTCACGCCGCCTTGGCGGAGGGTGAGGAAGCCTAACGAAGGCGGCGTCAAGCCGCCGCACTCCAGGCGCTTCGCGCAGTTCGCCCGTCACCGCGGGCATCTTCTGCCGCCACCCGCACCGCCATGACTGGTATGAGTGGCGGTTAGGTCGTCGTCACCCCGGGAGAATGTGATAGTCTCTGACTATAGGCTTACGAAGCGCGAAAGCCCTTGACGCGGCGCGCGGGCGACCCGGAGAGGCAATCCTGATGAGAGCGGCGGCAGTTCGAATCGGCGTGTTGGCTATCGGCGTCGCCGCGCGTCTGCTCGCCGCCGGACCTCCGGCTTCCACGCCCAGCGCTGGCTCGTGGAGCACCAAGGCCGCTGCCACTTATCTCGACTATCGGGAATCCTGGTGGATGACATGGCCGGTGGCCGCCCGCGATCACGAAACCTTCTGCGTCTCGTGCCACACTGTTGTGCCTTACGCCCTGGCGCGGCCAGCTCTAAGCTCGGTGCTCGGTGAAAGCGTCCCGTCTGCCGATGAGAGCAAGCTCCTGGACAACGTCACGAAGCGCGTACGCATGTGGGATACCGTGAAGCCGTTTTACAGCGATGAGGGAACCGGGCCGCACAAGACGGCCCAGTCACGGGGCACCGAAAGCGTTCTGAACGCGCTCATCCTGGCCAGCTACGACGCGCGTAGCGGGACGTTGAGCCCGGACACGCGCACCGCCTTTGACGCCATGTGGGCGCAGCAGCAGACTTCGGGAGATCTCAAGGGCGCGTGGAGTTGGCTGCAGTTTGATAACGAGCCCTTCGAGGCGCACGACTCCGATTATTACGGAGCCGCTCTGGCAGCGGTGGCGGCCGGCACGGCACCCGGAGGTTACATCGCCACTCCCGAAATCCAGAACAACCTTAAGCTGCTCCGCGACTACCTGAATCGGGAATACGACAAACAATCGCCCATCAATCATGCGGTGTTGCTATGGGCTTCGGTCAAATGGCCCGCGCTTCTCACGCGGACGCAGCAAGAGAACATCATCCATGACATCTTCAGCGCGCAACGCGCCGACGGAGGCTGGAGCCTGGCAACGCTCGCCTGGACCTGGCGGGATTGGACCGCGAAAACTCTGGTGAAGCTCTGGTGGAAATCGAACGCCACGCCCTTCGAGCCCAAGAGCGACGGCTACGCCACCGGCCTCATGACCTACGCACTGCAACAGGCGGGGATTTCAGAGTTTGTGTGAGAACTCGCGCCGCCCGAGATTCTCTTTCGCAGTGTAAGCGCGGAGACGTGGCAATGATCCCCTTCAACGTTTCGCAAACTCGATCCTCGCTCGACCCAGCCCGACGGCGGAGGTTACCGCCCCAG